>JANOXJ010000030.1:0-2577 GCA_031418455.1 Flavobacteriales bacterium
GTATTTGTAGAGGTAAAAACCCGCTACAGCGATGCGTATGGCGAACCATGGGAAGCCGTAAACAAAGGAAAGCGCAAGCGTATATGCATAAGTGCCGATGCTTACATACAGAAAAATAATATAGAAAAGGAGCCCCGGTTCGACATTATATCCATACTAAAAATGGGCGAACGCTCTACGCTACAGCACATTGAAGAAGCTTTCTGGCCAATTGCATAGAAGAGACTACCTTTGCACTCCAATTTTTTTCAATTACAATTCATACTTATTACACATCATGGCAGGTCGTACATCCAACTCTAAAGACAAAGGCAAAAGGAAATTTTCCAAAGGTCCGGAAGACTCAAAAGAGAATAAATACACTCCTGGGGCAGGCAAGTATGTGAAACCAAAGCCTGAACTAAAGGACAGAAGGGCTGCTGACAAGGGCGAAAAGAAATTTGAGCCAAGGGAAGATAAGCGCCTGGCCGGCACGCGTGGTAGCAAACGCCACAATGACAAAACCCACGAACCACGTGTGGAAAAAAAATCATTTGCCACTAAGCGCCTGCTAAATGACGAAAAAGCGGAACGCCCAGCCAAGAAATATGG
Organism: Flavobacteriales bacterium; assembly: GCA_031418455.1. Classification (GTDB taxonomy): domain Bacteria; phylum Bacteroidota; class Bacteroidia; order Flavobacteriales_D; family Sanyastnellaceae; genus JANNVZ01. The sequence goes on from JANOXJ010000030.1 coordinate 592, forward strand.
AAGTAAGACTGGTGGCAAGTATGCCGGTTCATCTTATGGCGACCGCCCCGATAAAAAATTCGTAAAGCGATATACACCTAAGAAAAACGAAGAAGGACAAGGCGAAAAGGATGGCAAAATGCGTCTGAACAAATTTCTTTCTAACGCAGGTATTGCCAGCCGCAGAGATGCGGACAGTCTTATAGAACTAGGCCTGGTAAAAGTAAATGGCAAAGTGGTAACCGAGCTGGGATTAAAAGTGGACCCACGCGCAGATGTGGTGTCGTATGACGACAAATCGCTTAAGCCGGAGCGACTGCAATATGTATTGCTAAACAAGCCAAAAGATTTCATTACCACCATGGATGATGAAAAAGACCGCAGAACAGTAATGACCCTTGTGGAAGGCGCCTGCAAAGAGCGTATATACCCAGTAGGTCGTCTGGACAGACACACCACTGGCCTGCTCTTGTTTACCAATGATGGTAATTTGGCCAAAAGCCTTACCCACCCAAAGCATGGCATACCTAAGCTGTACCATGTGGAGCTTACTACCAAAGTACGTGGCGAGCATCTTGACGCCATTCGCGATGGTTTAAAACTAGAAGATGGCGTAATTAAAGCTGACGAAGTAAGTTTTGTAAACGATGATCCATTTAACGTAGGCATACGCATACACTCCGGCAAAAACCGAATAGTGCGCAGAATATTTGAACACTTTGGCTATGTGGTAAAAAAGCTAGACAGAGTAATGTTTGCAGGTCTTACTAAAAAAGATTTGCCTCGCGGGCGTTACCGCCTCCTTAGTGAGCGTGAGGTGAGTTTTCTCAAAATGATTAAATAACGATTTGTAAGGGCTGGGTTTGTTACAAACCTGCCGTTGAAAGATTTCTATACTTACCTATTGCACACCTTGCCGCAATGGGTTCTTTTGCCTAGCAATGAAAGAGCTGATAACACGACCTGATGCCAACTTGGGCGAAGACTGGATGTTTTTGGTCTTTTTATTTAGTTTCGCCACACTGGCATACACCAGGGCTAACTATCCGTTGCGTATATCTCGCCTGTGGAATAGTATATGGAATGTGCGCATACTAAGGCAGGCCATAAGGGAAGAGCCCAATACACCCCGCGCTAACTTGCTCTTTAATGTATCTTTCTATCTGCTTGTGTCGCTAATTATTTACCTTGGGCTTAAGTGGTATGGCCTGCATCCTTGGGGCACCACAGGTATTGTTACCTATTTATTGCTGCTTGGGTGCGTGCTGCTGGCTTATGCTATAAAAGCTGCCGGAATACGTGCAGTGCAGTATTTGGGCGACAATGATTTTGGCCTTTCGGAATATGAGTACAATGTGTTTTTAATAAATCGCGGAATGGGTTTGGCGCTATTGCCCACTGCAGCTCTTTTGGCTTATTTGCCCAAAAACACTATATATCCGCTCATGATTTTGGCAGGAATACTCTATGCATTTATGATGCTTTATAGAATGGGAAGGGGGCTAATAAATGCTTCTCAACAAGGTGTTCCGCTTTTCTATATCTTTTTCTACATTTGCACGCTCGAAATTTTGCCCATTGTAGTTTGTGCAAAAGCATTGAGCCAATAAAAGCTGAGGCAAATAAACCTTATTTAATAGTAACCGCTACCTTTTGAGATTGACCCTATATGGCAGAGAAGATTAAGACTATCCTTATTACACAGCAAGCCCCAGCTTCTACGGACAAAAATCCATATGTTGATATAGCTAAGAAACACAAGCTAAAAATTGACTATAGACCCTTTATACACGTAGAGGGTGTGTCTGGCTTAGACTTTAGGCAAGACCGTGTGGAAATACTGGAGCATGGTGCAGTAATATTTACCAGCCGCAATGCAGTGGACCACTACTTCCGCATAGCCAAAGAAATGCGTATAGGTATACCGGAAACTATGAAGTACTTCTGCATGTCGGAAGCTATTGCTTACTACTTGCAGAATTATATACAATTTAGAAAAAGAAAAAT
>JANOXJ010000031.1:0-13759 GCA_031418455.1 Flavobacteriales bacterium
CCCGGAAACTTAGCCGCTGCTTTGTCAGCATCTGCCTGGGTCATGGTTACCATTTTAGAAGCGCTACACCCGGCAAGTACAATCATTGAAACTATATATAACTTTTTCATATTAGACTATTTGGTTAAAAGATTAATGAAACAAATTTATGCATTCAGAGTGTAAAGTGAGTTTATTAATTAATACTCCATGTTGTTATAGAAATGAGACTTAGAATTGGAACCGTTGGACTAGCTGATTATTGTCAGCCTTTAGCTCATAATGCGCTGAAATAACAGTGAATACAAGTTGTCTGGCTTGCTTAAGATTCCCTTTAGGTGGTATCAATTATTGTGGCTAGTACTCTTACATTTGCACCCTCCAAAAGTTGGTCAATGAATACCGCTTTGGATTTTAGTTTATTATTTAATTAATTTAAAACTTTTTAAAAACAACATGGCACAATCAACTCTGGCCCCTGACACTTACAGCAATGAACTGAAGGTGTATGTGAATCAAGAGAAAGCCGCTGTAGACTTGCTCAACAGTGTAGGCAAACTGCTTTTTGACAAAAGCATAGAATTGGTACTTTTTAGAAACCACATGGTGGACATAAGCCCATCAGAAGTACTTAGACTGCACAAGTATGCAGCCGAAGTGGTTACAAAGCCCATTAGCATATTTGACACAGCTGACTTAGCTCGTGGCTTGTATGAAATGGAACTTGCTCCTGCCAAAATTGACATTGGCAAATTGGCCAGCGAATGGTTAACAGAGCGCGACCATTTCAAAACTCAAAAGGAATTCTTAACAGAAAAACTGCGCAACTTCATGGTAGAAGCAGGTGCAGATTTAGAACCACGCGATGTGGTATTGTTTGGTTTTGGCCGCATAGGCCGCCTTGCTGCACGCGAACTTGTAAAACAAGCAGGTAAGGGCCAGCAGCTTCGTCTGCGTGCCATAGTAACCCGCGAGGACGATGAACTAAGCCTTAAGAAACGCGCTGCACTTTTCGAAAACGATTCAGTACATGGCCGCTTTAAAGGCACTGTGGATATAGATTATGAAAACAAATGCCTGCTTATAAACGGACAGCGCATTTATATGATAGGTGCTAAAGACCCAGGTGCTATTGATTATACAAGCTATGGTATCAATAACGCATTGCTAATAGACAACACAGGTGTGTTTAAAGACCGCACTGCCCTTGGCATTCACTTATTGGCAAAGGGTGTAGACAAAGTAATATTAACAGCACCTGGTAAGGAAGTGCCAAACATTGTGTACGGCATCAACCACCGCGATTTGGACATAGAAAACGAAACAATTTTCTCTGCTGCAAGCTGCACTACCAATGCTATATGCCCAATACTAAAAAGTGTGAATGATACTTTGCATATAGACAAAGGACATATAGAAACTGTGCATGCATACACCAACGACCAAAATCTGTTGGACAATATGCACAAAAAGAGCCGCAGAGGACGCAGCGCTGCGGTAAATATGGTAATTACCGAAACAGGTGCAGGCAAAGCTGTAACCAAAGTAATACCAGACTTAGCCAATAAACTTACTGCTAATGCTGTGCGTGTGCCCACGCCCAATGGCTCATTAGCCATTATACACGCATACGTAGACAAGGCTACCACGCGCGATGAGGTAAACGCCATAGTGCGCAAAGCTGCCTTGGAAGGCGATTTGGTAAACCAGATTTATTATAGCATTAGCGAGGAGCTAGTAAGCTCTGATATAGTGGGCAACGACTGCTGCTCAGTATTTGACTCGCAAGCTACTATTGTAAGTCCTGATGGCAAAGGAGTGGTGCTATACGTATGGTATGACAATGAATTTGGTTATACCAAACAAGTAATTCGCCTTGCCAAATATGTGGCTAAAGTGCGCAGAAATATTTACTATTGATTTAAGGTCATAATAGATTTTATTTATATAAAAAGCCTCTGCATAGCAGAGGCTTTTTTTTTATAAATCATTTGCCGCATTGTATGTGTTTTATGCATGGGTTGCAAGCATGAATACTCTTTCATAATTAAATGATACAACTATAAACTCTAATTGTGTAACACGTGGCCTTATTAATAATTGCAGCTTTGTGCCATTAATCAATTATACAAGATTCAAGATGAAAACACTTACAAAAACTATGGTAGCTGCCATATCAATATCAGCACTTTTAATGACTGGTGCTTTTAGTGCTAATGCACAAGAAACCCCTGCACCAGCAACTGCGCCTGCGCCTGCTCCTGCTGCTGCAGCAACTGTAGATGCTGTTGATACGCATGCCGAAGTAGGGTTTAGATACATGCCAACTTTTACTTCCTTCAATATGCAAACTTCTACCGGAGGTGAGGTAAGCGGAAGTGTAATATTAGGTAATGGAGTAGGTATGTTTCTAGGATTTAATTTTACTGATAATGTTGGAGTTCAGGGTGAAGTTATTTACACATCCATTTCTCAGAAATATGTTGATGACAACATAGAACGAAGAGTTAATTTGAAGTATGTTAACATACCTATTCTACTTTCATTAAACACAGGAAAATCTAATATGGTTAACTTTAATATTTCTGCAGGACCTCAAATTGGATTTAATGTTGGTAGCAGCATGTCTATATCTAGTAGCAACGACACTATCACAATGGTTCCAATTTTGGTAGTTAGAAAAAATGATTTGGGCTTTGCTTATGGAGCAGGCCTTGATTTTGCTCTAAATCCAATGCGCACAATACGTTTGGGATTTGGATACCGTGGCGTTATTGGCTTGTTGGATGTGAGTGGCACTAGTAAGTCTATCACCACTGACTCTTACTATTTGCTTGAGCGCACCCGCATTAGAACCAATGCAGGCTATATAGGATTATCTTTTATGTTCTAACTACTTATTTCATTTAAGCTATGCCTAAAGTCCTCACCCATTGTGGTTGTAGGACTTTTTGCTTTCTAAAGAATTAAGGTGTAGCTTTATGAGCGTTATTACAAATTAAGAAACTAAAAAAAAACTACAATGAAAAAGCCGCTAATAATAATAGGAATAGTATTGCTAGTGATAGGTACTTTTTTAATTATAAGAAACTATAATTTGAAACAGGCAATAGAGGAAGAAGAAGAGGAAATTGAAACCGAGGAGATGGTAACCAGCGAGGTGGAAGAGGCTGTAGATGATACGGTGGAAGTAAAAGCAGATTCGATTAATGCGAAACCTAAAGTGACCCTAAAGCTGGTTGTAAACGACCTAACCTCGGCCAGTGCACCTGTAGTAGTACATGTGTATAAATCCAACAAGCATTTTCTTAAGCCTAAAGGCAGGGTTAAGGTATATAAATTTACACCTAATAGCACCACCCTTAATGCCACATTGGAGGGATTAAAATTTGGTGAATATGCCATAGTAATATATCAGGATATGAATAGCAATGGAATTATGGACAGGAATGTGTTTGGTTTACCTACGGAGGGTTATGCCCTTTCAAACAATTTTAGACCAAAAACTGGCGCACCCAATTATGATGATTGTAAGTTTAAATTTTCAGAATCGTTAGATTTAGTGAGTGTAAATCTGATTGACTAGCGCGTTGAAGAATGTTATAAATGTTTCAAAGAATTATGCAACATTTCCATGATTAGTATGTAGCAACTTGCACGGTAATAACAAAGTTACACCCTAAAAAAATACATATTATGAATACTACAGAAATGGCAGGAAAATGGAAGGAACAAATGGGCAAGCTGAAACAAAAATTCGCTATTCTTACTGACGATGATTTAATGATCTTAGAAGGTAAAAAGGACGAAATGTTGGGAAGGCTACAAGTTAAACTCGGAAAAACAAAAGAAGAAATTCATGCAATAATTGAAGGTCTTTAAACTTTGTTCTAAATGTAAATAAATCGTCTGGTATCGGTACCGGACGATTTATTTCTCTTAGTTAATTCTAATTTGGAAATGGCGAGTTTTCTACTCAGTTTTATTTTCGAATATTTAATTACCACCTCGGTTGTAATTAATTCAATTATCAATCTTTAATACTAAACATCATGGGAAATTTATTATACATAATAGCAGTGTTGCTTATACTTTTTTGGGCTATTGGTTATTTTGCTTATAGCGCAGGTGGCCTTATTCATATTCTTTTAGTCATTGCCGTTATAGCAGTGCTTTTAAGAGTTATTTCTGGCAATAAAGTATAAAACACTTTTTGGGCGCATCGCCTTCGTCATTCAATCTGGCTTTGAACAAACAATGTGCTATTGTTCAACAGCCGGATTTTTTTATTTTCCAAAATAGTATGATTTAATCTCAAATATTCTAAGATTAAAGGAATTGCTACTCAGCAGATTGTATGGCGGCAGGTATGGTTTTCATTCTCTTATTGACTTTAGTCAGTTCATATTCACTAGCAAGGACGTACATTCGCGCGCTTTTTTAGAAGAGATAATAAAGGCACTTTAATTACAAAAACAATCTTAAACAATAAAAAAAAATGGGAGTATTAGTAGGTCGTAAGGCACCTTCGTTCAAAGCAAATGCTGTAGTAAACGGTGGCGAGTTTGTAAACAATTTTTCGCTTGACCAGTACTTGGGAAAGAAGTATGTAGTTTTCTTTTTCTATCCTAAGGATTTTACGTTTGTATGTCCTACGGAATTGCACGCATTTCAAAATGAAATAGCGGCTTTTGAAAGCAGAGACTGCGCAGTGGTGGCATGCAGCACCGACACTGAACAGAGCCACTGGGGCTGGATGCAGGTGGACAAGAAAAATGGTGGCATAAAAGGGATAAAGTATCCCATAGTGGCCGACACAAATAAATCTATATCAGCAAATTTTGACGTGCTTAATGGCGAGTTCTTTTTTAATGAAGATGGAATGATGGAAGCATCGTCAGAATTAATTGCTTATCGTGGCCTTTTTATTATAGACAAAGAAGGTGTTGTACAACATCAATTGGTAAACAATTTGCCTATTGGCAGAAGCACAGAAGAAGCTCTTCGTGTATTGGATGCACTTATATTCTCTGAAGAGAATGGTGAGGTGTGCCCTGCTAACTGGAGTGCCGGTAAAGTGGGTATGTCAGAAACACACGAAAGTGTTGCCAGCTATTTAGCGGCCAATAACTAATCGAAAATAGTTTTACGTATAAAAAAGGCATCTTAGAAATAAGATGCCTTTTTTATTTTATTGATAAGAAGGTATGTTTGATACACGGTGTTGAGTTAATATCTAATAACAAGCTACGGTATCATAAACAGCTCCGTAGCCTATGAATGCACCAAGACCACCTGTTACGTTGGTTTGCAAATTGGCAGGTATGGCAAAGGGGCTACCTTGATTGACTATTTGGTCTTCAAAACTGTTTATGAAACGATATGCGAGACGGTCCATAGTGCAACCGCGCACTACTACTGTGTCGCCTATTTTAAAAAATCCACTTTCTATATTCAGGTCGTCAAATTTGCCTGTATTAGGCTCATCGCCACGATAAAATGCAAACTCAAAACTTAGCCCGTTAAAAAAAGTGTCGTCATTTACAGAACCCAAAGGAGCTATAAATCGATTGTCTTTTTGCTGGCCGCGCAAGTTTTCTTCTGGCACCCACATAGGGTAATGGTTTATGCGTTTTGCAAACCAGCGGTAGGCATTGCCCAAGGTGTCGGGGTCGGTTAGGTTGGCAAACAGGAAGCCGAGGCTGTCGTTGGGCAAAGAGCTTATTACTTCAAATCGTACATCTTCTAATTCTACCGTTTCGGGTATTTTGGTAGTGCTTTCCAAGTGGTGTGTGCCATAGTCCACTGTTAGTGAGTATTGTGTTCCGGCAGTACCTACCAAATTAAATGTAGTGTATGCACATACGTCAAATGCTTCCAACTGGCCCACTGGTATGCCTAGTATTTCGCTCACATCGTCTTGCAAATCGGGCGGTAGCTCCGATAAGCAGAGCGGTGTGAGTGTATAGGTAGTGGTGCCATCGCTTATGGTGGCCACCACATTCTCATCGCGTATGTAAGTAGCTGCTATAGACTCCAGGCTTGTGGGTTGGAAATAGCCCTGTGTCCACGAAAGGAAAATGATAGGTGGTTGGTCGTTAAAGATGGTGCCTTCTACCACAATTTTTGCAGGGGCAGAGGGGAGGTCCACCGTTATTTCCTTTTCGCAAGATTGCAGCATAGCTGCAATAAGCACTATAAAAAAAGGAATTGCTAATTTGATTGACCTATACATGAATGATTTTAAGAAAAGATAAAAATTGAATAAAGGTAATTTACATTTTAAACAATGCAAATGCATGGGTCCATTGCTTGCGCAACATTCCCGGCAGGCACCATAAGCTTACAAGTGGTTCTATCGCACGCGCACTTTCTGCCATTCCCATGTCTTCTGTATTCCACCCAAACTTGTCCAGTATGCTTGTTACTTCTGCTTTGGCTGCAGCGCTATTGCCGCAAATGAACATAGTGGGTTTGCCTTGCGGAAAATTTGGATTTACCATATATGCATTGCCCACACAGCTAAATGCTTTTACAACATGCGCTTGTGGCTCCGCATGTTGTATGCGCTCCAGCAGAGAGGCGTTAGGGCCGGTAAAGAGTGGAAATACACCATTCACAGGCGGCTTGGTGTGGTCTATAGGGTTGGTGGTGTCTATTACAGTTTTGTTGGCAAGGTTAGCAGAGCCTGCTAAAGCTAGTGCTTCCAGAGCAGCTTCGCCTTTTACTGCCAGCACTAATAGATCTCCAAATTGTGCTGCTTCCTCCACCGAACCAAGGTGTGCCTGTGCACCTCCTTTTTGTTTCCACTCCGCCAGTTTTTCTTCATCGCGCGAACCTATCATAACCGAGTAGCCATGTTTTATAAATCCATTGGCAAGTGCTTGTCCTACTTGGCCGCTGCCTATTACGCCTATTTTTTTCATTTTATGCCAATCTTGCTATTACAGTAATTTCTGTATTGAATAGCTGGCTTATAGGGCAATTAGTTTTTGCATCAGCCACACACTCCTCAAAAATTGACTGTGTAAGACCATCGGCTTTTACTGTTACATCTAGGTGCGAGTTGGTTATTCTGCCCTCTTCGCCTTGGGTAATGGTGCACTTGGTATCTATAAGTGTTGGTGTAATGCCATGGTTGCCTATTACAAAAGACAACTTCATATTGAAGCAGCCTGCATGAGCAGCGGCTACTAGCTCTTCAGGGTTTGTTTGTTTACCATCGCCAAAGCGCGATACGAAATTGTACGGTGTATCTTTTAAGGTTCCAGTTTGAGTGGTCAGTATTCCTTTGCCTTCTTTGCCTGAGCCGCTCCATTGGGCATTTGCATATTTTTCTGTCATATTAAATTTTTTTTATAGTTGTTTATTTGAGTGTAACACTTTTTAGGAATAGTTGTTTTATAGCAAGGTCGGTTATTATTGAGCTACTTCAAGTCTGAATCCAACACCATGCACGTTGGTAATAGCTATGGCAGGGTCTGCACTTAGGTATTTTCTTAGTTTGGTTATAAATACGTCCATACTGCGACCTACGAAGTAGCTATCATCGCCCCACACCATGTTAGCCAGTATTTCGCGCTCCATTACTTGTCCTAAATGCTCGGCAAGCAGCTTTAGCAATTCGCTTTCTTTTTTGGTAAGCTTCTTTTTGTCATCGCCTATTTTTAATTCAAAATTAGATGGGTCAAACTCGTATAAGCCTATTTGAAATTTGCCTTTTTCTTTTTCATCTTCTTTAAACTGAGGATTGCGTTTTAAAATTGCTTTCAAACGAAGCACTAATTCCTCGCTGCTAAATGGCTTGGTGATGTAATCATCAGCCCCCATTTTAAAACCTTTTATTTTATCCTCAGCCTGATTTTTTGCGGTAAGAAAAACAATTGGAATTTCTGAATTTACTTTTCTAATGTCTTCTGCCAAACTAAAGCCATCTTTCTTAGGCATCATTACATCCAGCAGGCATAGGTCGTAGTGCTCTTTATTAAACTGGTTCAGGCCTTCCTTACCATCTTTGCATAAGTGCACTTTGTAGCCCTCCATTCGCAGCGAGTCCTGAACCACAAATCCTAAATTCATGTCGTCTTCTACAAGTAAAATACGCGGTGCATTTTTTAATTCTGATTCCATTTATTTAATAGTTTTAAAAGTGATGGTAAATGTACTTCCATTTCCTTTTTGACTTAGTACCGAAATTTTGGCGCTCTGTGCTTTCAATATTGTTTTTACATAAAACAATCCTAGGCCAAATCCCTTTACCTCGTGCACATTACCAGTGGGTACACGATAAAATTTGTCGAATATCATTTTTTGGTATTCGGGTGCTATTCCTAATCCATTGTCGGATATATGCAAGAGCAAATCACTCCCGCGGTTTTCGGTAGATATTTTTATTAAAGGAGCTTTGCTGCAATATTTACAAGCATTGTCCAGCAGGTTGTAAATTACATTGGTCATATGCACTTTGTCGCCCTGCACCATGTGCTTTTCTGCTTTCAAATCATTTACCACCGAGCCACTTAAGTCTTCTATTTGCACACGGTATGTTTCTTCGGCTCTTTGTATTATGTCGTGCAGGTCCAGTGTTTCCCAACTTATCTCTACTTTATTGGGGCTTAGTGTAGCTATTTGCAGCACTTTGTCCACTTGCTCTTTTAATCTTTGCGACTCGTTTTTTATTATGCTCACATATTGGGCTAATCTGCCGGGGTCGCTGCTTACCTGCGGGTGGGCCAGTGCATCGGCCGACAAGCCTATGGTGGCTATAGGTGTTTTTAGCTCATGGGTCATGTTGTTTACAAAATCGGTTTTTACCTCGCTCAACCGCTTCTGTTTTAGTATCACCGCTATGGTGTATGAGAAGAAAAGGGCTATAAGAAATATGATGATGCTGGAGTAAAACCAAAAGTCGAGCTGCTTAAGAAGTATGGTAGTTTTATTTGGAAAAAACACTCCGAAATAGTGACCATCTGGCTGAAACTCTTTGAGGTTATGTATTTCTTCAGCATGCGTGCGCGACTTTTTTTCGTCAAAAGAAATGCGGCTGCCAAAGACAATGGAGTCCGTAAAGCAATCGTAAATTCCGTATTCAAAATCGTCCACCAAATCTGCTTCCTTGAATTTGTCTTTCAACAAATCTTCCAGCAAATAGGGGGCAGGTGTGTCGTTTATATTGGCTATAAAATAGTTGTTGGCTACTTGCTTTACAGGCTCGGTTTGGGCGCTGTCTTTATTCATTATGCGTATTTGTAACACCACATCGCTTAGGGCTATAAATACGCGCTTGTTAAACTGATCTTCTTGAAGGCTGTATGCTTTGCGCACCCAAAATATTTGGCCCGCTATAATGGCGCCCATAGAAATTACGGCAAGCATTACTACTATTATGATGGTTCTTCTGCTCAAATGATTTTTCTCCTAACTGACTTTATTTGTATGTGCGAAAATTAATTCCCAATTCACCCTTTTTGCGAACTTAACAACCTATTGAGACTTTAAACTTTTGCACCATAATTTTCTAATCAAGTAATGGAGATAGTGGAAATATTTTATAAGGTAAGTGGTTACATCTTTGCACTAAATTGAGTATGTCAAAATCCCATCTCTCACCCTTCCCCAAGGGAAGGGAAGTTTGGGTTGCATTTCAAATTGATGGATGTTTAATACATGTGCTTCTTGCCAAAAGCCAAATCACAGAACTCTTCCATCATGCACTTATAGGGTTGGTGCGAGTCTGTGATGCGCAATAAGCTCTTATCTCACATTTATTAGTTAGAATTGGAAAACAATGCTTCGAACATGGTTTACTAAGGTCATTTTTTTACATACATTGCCACCAAAATAAGCACTATGAAAGCATATGTATTTCCGGGCCAGGGTTCCCAGTTTGTAGGCATGGCCAAAGACCTTTACGACACTTCAGCACAGGCTAAAACCTTGATGGAGCAAGCCAATGACATATTGGACTTTAGACTAACGGATGTTATGTTTAGCGGCACCGAAGAGGACTTAAAACAAACGCGTGTAACGCAGCCTGCTATATTTCTGCATAGTGTAACATTGGCCGCCTGCATGAGCAGCAGTTTTGAACCAGCTATGGTGGCAGGCCACAGCCTGGGCGAATTTTCGGCACTTGTGGCCAACAAAACTTTGGCTTTTGAAGATGCATTAAAATTAGTGTATGCCAGAGCCATGGCTATGCAAAAAGCATGTGAGTTAAATCCTTCTACCATGGCGGCCATACTAGGTCTGGATGATGAGGTGGTGGAAAGAATATGCGATGAAACCAAAGGAATAGTAGTGGCAGCCAACTATAACTGCCCTGGCCAATTAGTAATATCGGGCGAAAATGCTGCGGTGGACGAAGCCTGTGCAGCCCTTACGGCAGCGGGTGCCAAGCGTGCTTTGAAACTGGCTGTTGGCGGTGCTTTTCATAGCCCACTTATGGAGCCGGCACGCATTGAGTTGGAAGAAGCTATTAGCAACACCACATTTAGTTTTCCTATTTGCGCGGTGTATCAGAACGTTACGGCAAGCGCTGTAACCAGCCCCGATGAAATAAAACTAAACCTTATAAAACAACTTACAGCCCCAGTGCGCTGGACACAAACCATGAACCAAATGCTGGCCGATGGCTGCAATGAGGTAATAGAAGTAGGACCGGGAAAAGTACTGCAAGGACTGTTCAAAAAAGTAAACCGCGATTTGAATACTAGCAGCGCTGCTATTTAGATACGTGGTGGAAAGATTGACAAGTCTAGGTAGGGAGAAATTTGAATTATGAATAACGAATTTTGAATATCGAAGTTAGAATATCCAATATCCAACTTTAAATATCCAAGGTTAAAATTAGAAGTCAGTGTTAATCCTTTTTCATCTGTGCCGATCCGTATCCTATAGAATTTTGAATGTCGAATTTTGAATTTCGAATATCGAAGTGAAAAAATCCAAGGTTAAAGTCCAAAAATCCGTGTTAATCCTTTTTCATCCGTGTAGATCCGTGTCCTATTAAATTTTGTATAACCAATATCCAACTTTAACAATCCAACACCCATCTAGGCTGAGCCGATACTAGCTATCTCATCTCTCACATCTCAAATCTCAAATCTCACATCTCAAATCTAGGAACTCATATCTAGACTAAACATTAAATCGGAAGTGCATTACATCGCCATCTTCTACTACATACTCTTTGCCTTCCACTCCAAGTTTACCTGCTTCTTTTACAGCAGCCTCTGAGCGGAATTGAATGTAGTCTTTGAATTTGATTACTTCTGCACGTATAAATCCTTTTTCGAAATCGGTATGGATAACACCAGCTGCCTTAGGCGCTGTGTCGCCTTTGTGTATGGTCCAGGCGCGCACTTCTTTTACACCTGCAGTAAAGTAAGTTTGCAAATTAAGCAAGTGATATGCAGAGCGAATTAGCTTAGCTACTCCCGGCTCTGTAAGGCCAAGGTCTTGCAAAAACATTTGGCGTTCTTCATACGTTTCCAATTCGGCTATATCGCTTTCAATAGCAGCACCAAGCACAAGTACTTCGGCATTTTCGCCTTGTACAGATGCACGCACGCGCTCCACATGGGCATTGCCTGTGGTTACATTTTTTTCTTCCACATTGCACACATATAGCACAGGCTTGCCAGTAAGCAGTTGTAAATCTGCTGCAAGGCGCTCTTCTTCTTCGTTTTGTGGCACTATGGTGCGGGCACTCTTGCCTTGCTCCAGGGCTTCTTTTATGCGCGACATAAAGTCGAACTCACGCTTGGCCACAGCATCGCCACTTTTGGCTGCACGTTGCACTTTGTTTATGCGCACTTCTATGCTCTCCAGGTCTTTCAGCTGTAGTTCTATGTCTATTATCTCCTTGTCGCGCACAGGGTCTACACTGCCATCTACGTGCACCACATTGTCGTCTTCAAAACAACGCAATACGTGAATTATAGCATCGGTTTCGCGTATGTTGGCTAAGAATTTATTGCCCAAACCCTCGCCTTTGCTGGCGCCTTTTACAAGGCCTGCTATGTCCACTATCTCGATAGTGGTGGGCAGAATGCGCTCTGGGGATACTATTTCTGCCAACTGATTTAGGCGCTCATCGGGCACAGTAATAGTGCCCACATTGGGCTCTATGGTGCAAAACGGAAAATTAGCTGCCTGCGCTTTAGCATTGCTAAGGCAGTTGAACAAGGTTGATTTGCCTACGTTAGGAAGGCCAACTATACCACACTTTAAAGCCATGGGTTGTAAAGAATAAATTTTGGGCCGCGAAAATAGGTCTGTGGTTCAATTTTTGAGAATAAAAAGCGTATTTCATTTTACAAAACCTTATAACACTTCTATGATATGAAAAAATTATGCATTTCCCTATTCATTTTGCTGCAGGCATGCACACTAGTGCTGGCTCAAAAAAAAGTGGCCTCTGACCAAAAGCCATCGCAAACACCTAAACAACAAGAGGCATACAAACCGGATAATAAGCAGAATGACCGCCCTGCTGCCAAGCCCCAGCCTGCACCTTCGTATGATTATAACGAAAAACAACCAGCAGATAGGCCTGCTAATAATAGCCGACCAAACAGACCCGATGCTGCTTTGACCAAGCCTGCTAAAGAAGAGGTTAAGGATAACAACACGGCTAAGGCCCCTGCTGAGGAGGAAAAAGCCGTGGTAGCTAAACCACCTATGTCTACCGTGGAGGAGGAAAAAGAGAATACCACAACCCCGCAGCCGAAGCCAACACCTCCGCCAACACTGCAGCCATCACCTCCACCAACACTACCTTCTCCAAAACCGCCTATGACAAATGATGACTATTGCAATTGGGCTGATAGCCATCAATATCTTTTTCCCAACAATGTATGGCTTTCGCCCTCGTACCTCAGTTGCCGCTGCAACGCAAGTTGGTATGGCTGGTGGTATTTTAATGCTGATAACAACTGCAATTGGGCTGGAGATGTAACCATAGTGAACACAACAAATCAAACTATAATGCTCTATACAGAAAAGCATGCGGCAGATGAAATGCCCACAGTGAATAACAATGTAGGTCCACCTATTTCAATAAATGCAGTATATGCCCCTTTGGAAATATTGCCTAACGACTCGCTCACTTTTAAAATGCCATGTGGCGCTTTGAAATACGAAGCGCAGGAAAAAAATCCTCAGACTACTGTGGCTAAGAAAAGCATAGGTTGGGTGCGCACAGTGGGGTATGATGTGAGGTTGGAGATAAAAGAAGAGGATATGCAATAGGCAGCGTAATTTTTTAGAAATCCGAAGTCAAGATACTTTGAGAAATACAAAGAGCGGCCCGCAGGGCCGCTCTTTTTTTTTATGGTCAAGGTCGCAAGATTATTACCGCTTTACTATCTGCAACTTGTTGCTTACAATTTGCTCCGGCACAATCTTATTGTACAAGTCAAAACTGTTGAGGTAGGTGGTAAGTTCCCTTTGCAACGACTTCAGGCCATACATGTGGTTCTCGAAATTTTTGAGCTTTATTTTTTTAGCATCGGTAGCAGGTTTTTTATCGTACCTGTGTCTGTCCTGATTGTCGTCTTCTATTTCGGCTTCTACTTTCTGTATGGTTTTGTTTATGTTTTTTAGCAAGCTATTTATTCGTGCGCGCTCGCTGCGGCTCAGTTTAGGCTGTTCGGTTATTATGGGCTGGTAGTTGAGGGTGAAAAAGGAGCTGTTGTCCATACGCTTACATACATTGTAGCTCGACTCTTTTTCGTGGTATACCAATTTTTCGCCCGGCAGTACTTTTATAAAATCT
>JANOXJ010000032.1:0-51803 GCA_031418455.1 Flavobacteriales bacterium
TAGGAAAGGTGCATTTAATAACTCCACTACTTGGGTAAGATGGTCTGTAGCCTTCAGCACTTACATTCCACAAATCGCTTACCATAGCCCCTTGAAAGTCGTAAAGGCCAAGGCCTATGCTAAGGTAACGCAGGTCCTCTATGGCACTTTCATATTCTATGCAAACACTCACTTTGTCGCCACTTACAAAATGATCTCCCGATTCACCTGCATCGCTTTCAAACCACATTTTTTTCACCAAAAAATCATTGTTGGTGCGTGCCTCTTTGCGCTCGGTTAAATCTGTTTTTTCTATACTTTCAAAAATACTTGTTCTATAAAAATCCACAGCCTGGTCAGCAGTGCCGCTAAAGGCCAGTGTACCTTTATCTAACACTAAACCTGTTTTACACAAATTGCGCACGCTCAAAAGATTGTGACTCACAAAAAGGACAGTGCGTCCTTCCTTGGTACTAACATCCTGCATGCGGCCAATAGCTTTCTCCTGAAACTCAGCATCGCCCACCGCCAGCACCTCATCTACAATAAGTATTTCTGGTTCTAAAAAAGATGCTACAGCAAAACCAAGGCGCACCATCATACCAGAGGAGTAGCGCTTAACTGGTGTGTCTATGTATTTGGCACATCCGCTAAAGTCTACTATATCGTCTAGCTTGCGAGTAATCTCCTTGCGCGTCATACCTAATATGGAACCATTGAGGTAAATATTCTCGCGCCCTGTAAGTTCTGGATGCATACCAGTGCCTACTTCTAACAGCGATGCAATACGTCCTTTTATTTTTATATCGCCTTTGGTTGGAGCAGTTATTTGCGACAATACTTTTAACAACGTGCTTTTGCCAGCACCATTTTTACCAATTATACCAAGCACATCGCCTTGGCGCACATCAAAAGATATGTTTTGAAGCACCCACACATAATCACTTTCCGACATGGTAGTGCGATCGTTTTTGTCGCCCACTTTTAGGTAAGGATCTTCCTTGCCACGTGTTTTGTGCCACCATCTATTTAGGTCGTGCGACAATGTGCCTGTGCCAACCTGCCCCAAGCGGTATTGCTTGGCTATATCTTCTACTTTAAGAACTATATCACTCATGTTGTGGCACTATATGGTATCTATAAATTTCTTTTCCACTTTAGAAAAACTTCTGATGGCTATAAACAAAATAACCAGCATGAATACAAAGCTGTAAGCTAAATAATTCCAATTGAAAATTCCTTTGGAGAAACATCCGTACTTAAATGATTCTATGAGTGACGACATCGGGTTGGCAAGCAAAGCCCATCTTTTCATAGAGCCATCTTCTGTCATACTTAACGGAAAAATAATAGGGCTGGCATATTTCATAAGCTCTATACCAAACTGAATAAGAAAACGCAAGTCGCGATATTTTACAGTAAGTGAACTTATGATCATACCAAAGGAAAGAGCCAACACGGCTGTCATTATTACATACACCGGAAAAAGCAATAGTGTGGCATTTGGTTTTAAATCTGCTGTGAAATAAAAGTAGATATAAAACCCAATAAACATAACAATTTGAATACCCAGTTTAATAAGATTGCTAAGTGCCATAGACATGGGCACTATTATTCTAGGAAAATATACTTTGCTAAATAGATTTTGATTTGTAATAAATGCCTCTGATGTTTTTAAAACCACATCGGCAAAGTAGGTCCATAGCAAAAGGCCACTCATGTAGAAGGCTATTTGTGGCACATTGTCGGTGCTTATTTTGGCTATGTTACCAAATATGACCGTGAAAATTATTGTAGTAAGCAAAGGCTGAATAAAAAACCACAAAGGCCCAAGAATGGTTTGTTTGTATACAGCAACTAAGTCTCTTTTAACAAGCAGTATAAGCAAATCGCGATAGCGCCAAATTTTCTTTAAATCAAAATTTTGGCGCCAAGAGTATTCAGGCTGTATGATTAAATCCCAGTGTTGATTTTCCACGTTGTTCTATTAAAAAAAAGTAACACTAATGAAGGCTGCACATTTTGTGTAATCGTTCATTATGATAATGGTCCAAATTAAGGTTCTATTTCTTTTAAAAATTCATCTAACAAAATTGAGTGCCACTTATAAGTTGCACTTATTGTTCACCAAACAGTCCAACCGCCCTCTACCTTCATATTATCGCCAGTTACATAGCTGCTTGCATCGCTCATTAAATATACCAAAGCACTTGCTACTTCGTGGTTGTAGCTTAAGCGCTGCATGGGCGAAAAGTTGGCAAAGTTTTTTTCAAACTGCTCCTCATGATTGTTCCAAACACCATGTGGTGTAATCATATTTACGCGCACACCTTTAGCCGCCCAATAGCTGGCAAGATAACGCGACAATGCATCTACACCACCTTTGCTTGCGCTATATGCGGCCGGACAACCAAGAGAAGTACCCTTGTATAAGTTTTGATTAGGAGCAACTACGCTGTAGGTGCTGGGTATATTTACCACACTGCCGCTCCCCTGCTCTGCCATATAGCTACCTAATACCTGACAAAGCAAAAAGGTACCTTTCAAATTTATTTCTACTACAGTGTCCCAGTTTTCTTCGCTCACGGTTTCAAATGGTTCAAACTTTAGGTGCGACTTATTTTGATGACCACACACTAACCCATCTACTTTACCAAAAGCTGCAAGCACAGCAGTTTTCAATTCTTCTACCTCTTGCTTTATGGCCACGTTTAAATTGTAGCCAAGCATTTTTCTGCCATGTCTTTTTTCCAGATCAGCTGCAAAAGCGACTGGATTAGCCATGGCTATATCTGCACAAACTACATGAGCACCAAATTGTGCAACAGCTTCGCAAAAGGCGCGTCCTATAAGGCCGCATGCACCGCTAATGACTATTACCTTTCCAGTTAAATCAAACTTTTTGGTAAAGTCTATTTGTGTTGCATCAGTTGTTTTGAGTGGTTTACTCATTTATTCTTTTTTGAAATAAATTATTAATTGAACTTTCTAAAAACAGGTTTAATAACCTGGTCTCCTATTAGGTGCTTTTCATACCCATCCTGTAAGCCGAGCATAAACACATCGCAACTCTCATCAAAAGCGGCAAGCATCCAATCTATATCTTGTGTAGTATGCGAAAAGCAAGGAGCTAAAATGCCTTGATACAACACACCGCGCTTTATCATTTCTTGCATGAAAAGTGTGCGTAAACCAAAATCAATTTCGCGTTGATTGTTTTTTACCGTTAGGAATACACTCCAATTAAAACCGCCAAGTTGTAAGTAATCGCTTAACTTTTTGCGAGTAATAATTTCATTAGCACCTTTTATAAAATAGTCGCCTATGGCATGGTTGTGTGCTATTACATTTTCCTTTTCAAAAACTTCTATGGTAGCTAATCCGGCAGCTATAGCGTGTGTTTCGCCACCGTGTGTGGTGCTCACCAAAAACACTTTTGGTTCGCCCACTCTGTTTATTCCGCCATACTCCATTATTTCTTTTTTGCCTGTAAGTGCACAAAAAGAAAAACCATTTGCTATACCCTTGCCCCAAGTGGCCATGTCGGGTTGTGCATTAAATTTTTTGATGGAACCCGGAAAATCGGTTTTGAATCCGGTAATCATTTCGTCCATTATCCAAAGCGTGCCATGCTTGTGTGCAAGGTCTATAGCTTTTTGATAAAAGTCAGGCTCTAAAGCATTCCACTTTTCAGGTTCGCTTATTATGCAAGCTATTTGGTTTGGGTATTGTGCAAAAAGTTTTTCCAGTTCTTCTATACTATCACTTTTGTAGGTTACAGTAAGTTGCTTAAACTGATCAGGTATTCCAAAGTCGCACGCTGTGCTGCCTATAAACCAGTCATCGTAGGAGTAAAAAGGATGGTCAATAGGACGTGCCACCAATGTTCTGCCGGTGTATGCACGAGCAAGTTTTACTGCTGCAGTGGTGCATACAGAGCCATTTTTGGCGTACTTTATCATGTCGTGCTGTGGCACAAGCGATAAAAACTTCTCAGCCATTTCGCGCTCTATATAAGCAGGTCTGGAAAAATTGACACCACGTTTTACTTCTTCTATCACACGGTTCACTACTGGTTCATACGCATGTCCTAGCGACACACTTGTAAGACCCATAAGGGTATCTAAATATTTGTTGCCATCTATATCCCAACAATGTGCGCCCTTGCCATGGCTTATGGAAGCTGGCGAGTTTTTAGGAAACTGATCGTCACCTTTGGAATAGGTATGAGCACCGCCCGGTATAAGTCTATGAATCACACTTCTGTATTCATCACTTTTAGTAAAGTTGGTGATGTTAGGTAATGTCATTGTATTCATTCTATAGTTCTATCTTCATTCAACGATTTTTTGTAACCTGAATTTATTTCGCTGGATTTATTAAGCTCTAAAATTTCCGGCTTGCGGGTCAACAAATCTACAACTTCATCTATCGCAAAGTCCAGATTGGATTCTAACTCGCTAAATATGCGCTGTGCCATTATTAAATCATCTTCCGTATCTACTGATAGTTTGAAATTGTAGTTAGCATTAGCCTTTCTCCAACCTAAAACAAACTTACCTGAGTTTTTTATGTAAGGCATTACATGCTCACGCTCGCTCAAAAGTTTGGCTTCAGTCCAAGCTTGTTTTAATGCATTAAAGGTAGTTATTTCCACATCAAAACCATCTTCTAAAAAGTCTGGTTCTTGGTTAGAATTTGAGAAGTAATCAACTCCCAATTTTTTGAATTCGCTCATTACAAAATCGAGCACTTTATAAGAATGAATTGGGTTGTCGCAACATATTCTTATAATGGTATCGCCATCTGCAGCACCATGCTGCAATGCGCATTGGTAAAAGCGATCCAGTACATCCCAATCGCTGCCTCTAAAACACTTTATGGAATTTGCGCTACAGAAATCTTCAATGGCATTATCCTCAGCATTGGTTGTAGTAGCTACTATTAATTGTTGGGTATATGCTGATGGCGACAATCTGTCTATTACATTTTGTAAAATGGTTTTACCATTCACATCGCGTAGCACTTTACCAGACAATCTGGTGCTGCCCATACGGGCTTGAATTATGCAAAGGTTCATTTTAATTCCTCCGCAAAAATTCCCATAAAAAATTTATCGTAATACTGCCCGCCTTCAAATATGTGTTGGCGCAAGCGGCCTTCCTCAACAAAGCCAAGCTTCTTATACAGATTTATAGCCGCAGGATTGTTCTCATACACTGCCAGCAATACTTTCCTAATATTTAAATCATCAAACGCATATTCCAATGCCAACATACACACTTCGTAGCCTATGCCTTTGCCCCAATAATTTTTGTTGCCTATGAGCAAGCCTAACTCGCAAGTTCTGCCCACCCAATCAAAATTATCTAGCTTAATATTTCCAATGTGTTGATTGTTGGTTTTGTCGCAAATGGCCAACATTATGGCATTTCTATTTACAGTAATTCTATCCAGAAAAGCTTTTAGCTCATCCATATTAGAAGGGAACAAACCTGATGATAGCCCGCGGGTTGTTTCTTCATCATTCAGCCATGACAAATATTCTGGCGAAGCATCACTTACTGCTATTGCTCGCAAATAAACTCGTTCTCCATCTAAAAAGTGACTCATTTTTTGTGTTTGCTTTTCAGAAGTTCCCGGTGCTTTTCCATTTCATCCAGATTTTTAGTCAGGTTGTTGTCGTGCATCCTATATCTGTATAGCGGCAGTATTATGTTATAAATATTGTATTTCTCCTTCCAGCGAATGCGCAAGTCTTCTTCCTCACGCGCTCTGAAGGATTCGTCATATAACCCTATGTTGTAAAGAAAATCTTTTCTGAACATAATGCCGCAAGCAATGGGTTGGTTTTCGGTGCTTATGTGTTCCAGATGTTTGCCACGCTCATCTACTATGTAGTAGTCCACACTTACTGCATCCAGGCTATTGTTCTCTTCCAAAAATAGTTTTTGAGTTCTTACAAGATCGCGGTGCATATAATCATCAGCATCCAGGAACACTATGAATTGCCCTCGTGCCTTTTTTATTCCAAAATTTCTGGCACCGGCCAGGCCCACATTTTTTTCAAGATTAAAAATGCGAACATCGTTTACGTAATTTTCAAGAACCTCTAAAGTATTGTCAGTGCTGCAGTCATTCACCACAATTATTTCATACGCCTCATTTTCCAATGATTGGTCCATGACGCTTCTAATGCAGCGCTCTATGTATTGGGCATAATTGAAAGTGGTGATGATAACCGATACCATTTTGTTATAGAATCAATATTAAAAAAACTCTATCCGTTGCCGTTATCCTTATTTTTTCTGCGCACACGTTTTATATCCTCGGTATAGTAAGGATTGCTACCATAGGAGTAACTTCCATAGCCGCTTCCATAGCCGTATCCATAACCATAGCCATAGCCATATTTATATGCGTACTTGCCATAGTAGTACTTCCAACGCTTCATTTTAATGTTGTTCAGAAGAAGTACGTTTTTCTTTAGATTATTTTGAGAAAGCACATCTTCCAAATAACGCACTCCTGATTTGGTAGCCTTTTCTGTATTCATTACAAAAATTCCAAGGTCCACTTTATTCAACAATACCAATGAGTCGCTTATGAGCATAAGTGGTGGAGTATCCACTATCAAATAATCATACTTTATTTTCAGACTGTTCAACAACTCGTCCACTCGGTCGTTTAATATAAGTTCCGATGCGTTGGGTGGCACAGGTCCTGCTGTGATTGCTTCCAAATTTTCTACCTGAGTAGTAAGT
Organism: Flavobacteriales bacterium; assembly: GCA_031418455.1. Classification (GTDB taxonomy): domain Bacteria; phylum Bacteroidota; class Bacteroidia; order Flavobacteriales_D; family Sanyastnellaceae; genus JANNVZ01. The sequence continues at coordinate 6,744 of JANOXJ010000032.1, forward strand.
ATGGAATTAGAATAATTTGTTTTGCCAATAAGGAAAGACGATACACCGCTAATGTTTTCCAAGTTAAATGCCTTGTGCACTTTTGGCTTGTGCATGTCAAAGTCTAATATCAAAACCTTCTTACTTGCCTTAGCAAGCACAGATGCAAGGTTGACACTTGTAAATGTTTTACCCTCACCAGGGTGAAGTGAAGTAACAAGGATCACTTTAGGACCTTCTTCGTGCAGAATGTATTGCAAATTTGTACGAATAGATCGAAACGCCTCGCTAACGTTAGACCTTGGGCTGCTAAGTATAACTATAGGGTCCACATCGCTTTCTGCATAATTGGGTATGCCGCCCAATACAGGTATTTTGGAAAGTGCTTTAAGTTCTTTAGTGCTTTCAATTCTTTCAAAGAACAATACTCTTACAAAACCTATTAATAGCGCTACAAAAAGACCCACACCAATTCCGATCCAGATAGTTGCTTTTTTGTCTGGGCCAACCACACCTAAAGAACGTGCCGCCTCGATTACACTTGTTTGAGGAATTATTGCAGCGCGAGCAATAACAGTATTGGCCTTTTTCTCCAAAAGGAAGGTATATAGACCTTCGTTCACAGTAAGCTTGCGTTCTATTCCTAACAAGTCACGTTCCGATTTGGGAATATTGGCCAATTTGGCTTCAAGTTCATTTATTTGATTTTTTACATCTACAATTCGGCTGGCAATTGCATCCTTCGCATCTGTGGTATATCTATAGATATTGGTTCTTATTGATTGCAAGCTACTATCCACCCTTTGCATACGAGGGTCAGGACTTTTTAGACCACCCGCTTCCAGTTCCTTTCTTCTTTGTTTAAGCATGAAAAGGTCATCGACCATGCCCCTTAGAGTAGGTTCTTCCTGCTCTAAATAATTCATAGGCGGAATGGTTGCCTTATTATCTTCCTTGGCTAAAAACGTTTCAAGACTCTTCATTGCCTCTCGCCTTAGCTCCAGAGTTCTTCTATCTAAATCCGCCTGAGTAAGCGCATCAAATGCAGCTTGCTGTTCTTTATTAAGGTCAAGTATATTTCTGGATTCTTTAAAAGCCTCAATAGAACCTTCCAGTGAGTCTAGAATAAGTGTTATTTCATCCAGCTGCTTGTCTATATATTGTTGAGTATTATTATTAACTGCAATCTGGTTTTGCAATGTATAATCTATGTAAACCCTGGCCAGTGTATCCAAAAACATTTTAGCCCTTATAGGTTCCAAATCACGCAGAGTAAGTGAAAGGATACTGGTATATTCTACGTTTTCAATAGTCAATCCGCCCTTAAATCTTTGAACCAAATAGTCAGGAGTGTGAATCATGAACTGGTAATTTTGTTCCTGCACTACAGGCAGAGTTACCTCATTCACTTTTTTAGAAAGTTGAACCTTTACAGTAAGATCACCCACATAGTTAGTAGAATCCAGTGGCAAGGTATGTGTAACTTTTCTACCACCTAAAACATAACTTATGCTATAGGTATTGAAGTCGATTAATTTCAAACTAATAGGCTTATTATAAAGTGCCTTTTCGGTGGTTCGCCAATCGCATTTAATCTTAAAATACTCTAATTGATCTACCTCATCCGTTTTAATTCTACCTACTAGAAAATAGCTTTGTGTAAAATCTACCTTATCAAGCACCTTTTCAATTAGGTCGTAGGATGCAAGAATTCTCTTTTGATTGGTAATGTCCTGAATTAATGAGTAATAGCCAAGCTCTTTATAAATCTGAGTTTGATAATCGTAGGTATCGGAAGATTTAAGTAGAATTTCGCACTTTGCCGCATAAATATTGGGCATTCTATGCGTTACAAAGCTTGCGAATGCGAATCCGATAAGCGAAAACAACAGCATTAGATACCAGTTCTTACTGATAAACTTCAGTATGGGCCGCAGGTCGTCTGCATCCAGAAAATTTGTTTTTTGTTCGGCCATAGGGTAACGATGCGTTTCAGCAAAGGGCGGCAAATATAGAAATTAGCATGGACACTCCAATCATATTAGCCAAAAGACTGCTGAAACCACTTTTCCGAAAAATTGCGTCTATTGGGTATCATTTAATACATTTGCACAGAATCTATTATCTCAACTCTCGTTTTTGAAAATGAAAAACAATATTATAAAAAATCTGATAGTACTAGCAGTACTAATGATTCCCATGCTAATGTTAGCCCAACCAGGCCCACCAGCAGGCGGTGGTCCTCCATGTGGTCCTCCATTTGGACCAGCTTGCCCTATTGACGGTGGTGTAAGTCTTTTGATAGCAGCAGGAGTGGCATTGGGCGGCAAGAAAGCCTATTCAATGAGTCAAAAAAAGGCTTAAAAACATTGGCATTTCTTAGAAATCCTTTTTTCCGATTTATTATTGTTGCCACTGGGCTTTATATAGGATGGTACACACTTTATGAGTACTATCTAAAACCCAATACACTGTTTGATGATTACATCATAAATAACCTTGTCACCTTAAGTGAGTGGTCATTGAAAGGATTGGGTTATGATGTTATTCCTTACCAAGATTATCCTTTGCGAAGTCATATTGGCATAATTGGACCTTCCGGTCCGCTCCAGTCTAAGGGAGTAACGATTGGTGCACCATGCGATGGTGCTGTTCTATTTGCCTTATTTGTAGCTTTTGTAGTGGCATTTCCCGGACCAATTAAGCATAAACTTTGGTTTATTCCGGCAGGCCTGGTGGCCATACATCTATTGAATGTGCTGCGTGTAATGGGGCTGGCCATTATAGTATTGATAAATGAAGACTGGCTAGCCTTTAATCATGATTACACCTTTACCCTTATCGTCTACACCTTTGTATTTTTTCTTTGGTGGCTATGGACCAAAAAATTTGCGCCATCAACCCTTTCGAACAACGAAGCCGCATGAACCAGCGCCATTTTAAAATAGCTGCATTAATTATTGCAGCAATTGTTTTTGGTTTTTTGCTCGAAATGGTGAAAGTAAATGTGAACTATTTACTCGAAACAAGCGCTAAAATATCAGGGTATTACGCATCGAATACCAATGAGCGCAAAGCTTTGCTAGAACAAGTAAAAATAAATGCTCCGTACGATTATTACCACAATCACCAGAGAATAGACACTTTAATTGCCCTTTCGCAAGGCCAATTAGAAAAACTAAAATGGATTGTGACTCTATTAGGAATTGCCGTGTTTCTAGGCATTAATGCATTTTTAGTAAAATACATCACTCAACAACAAAAGTTGGTTAAATGGACGGTTTGGCTTTATGCCATATTCTTCTCTATTTCTTTGCTTTTTTTCGTGTTCGGAAAAGTTACACACACACATGAGTATGCTTATGGCATAAGTCGTAAAATTGCAGGCGCGTTGCAATCTATGGTGCCACTAATGCTGCTATTGCCAGGTTGGTGGCTATGGAAATCTACTCAAGCACCTGCAAAAATTTAGTAAAATGAAACATTTGAGCGAAATGCCCGACAATGCGCGGGTTTGGATATATCAGGCAAACCGTACATTAACAGAGGATGAAAAATCAGACATTTTGAAATCAGCCCAAATGTTTACTGATGAATGGACCTCGCATGGCGCTCAAATGGACGCCTCTGTGGAAGTGCTGCACTCGCTTTTCTTAATAATAGCTGCCGATGAAGCTAAAGCACTGGCTAGCGGATGTGGCATTGACAAATCAGTAAAGTTTGTAAAAGATAGTGGCGAAAAAATTGGGGTTGATTTTTTTACCCGCACTACAGTCATATACTTTGAAGGCAACGAAATAATGCAAAGCCCTTTAAACGTGTTTTGGGCCAAACGCAAAGCCGGAGTAATAACAAGCGCAACCATGCTGTTTGATAACACTATTAAAACCGTTCAAGAACTTAAAACCAAATGGGTAAAGCCGTTTGAAAAAAGTTGGCATCAAGAGATGTGGGCACGGTAGAACTTTCAATTTTAACTATTTATACTTTGTCGCTATAAGCAAAAAGTCAATTCATTGATTTGCTTTGAGGTGCTCATCAGAGCATTCTATGCTTGCATAATAAATTTCAAATAGTTTAAAATCCAATTCAATTCGCTGATAAGTAGAGCAATAGAAGTAGAAATTTTTCTAAATAATTATTCAATTTCATAACCTTTTTGAGCTAACGTTCGTAAAGATGCCAAAATTGATCTCACGTTGAAAATGATTATGCTCAAAAAAAACACCCTTAACACACTTGTTATTTTAATAATACTGTGCTTTTCTTTTGATTCCAGTATTGCATCTACACCCTTGTATGCTATTTCTGCAAACAGCCATAACAGCTTCCTGCTAGGCGGTTGCACCGACATTAGTGCATGCAACTATAACCCAACCGCTACAGAAGATGATGGCTCTTGTTGTTATGACAACTGCATGCTGTTTTCAGTAACCGCTGGTGATTATCCTGATGAAATTTCGTTTACAATATTTGACTCAAACAACAATATTGTACTCAACCACACTAGTGGAACTCCTCTTCCGGCTACTTATAGTCTTTGCCTTGCCAACGGCTGTTATTCCATTACATTGGAAGACATCTATGGCAACGGTTGGGATGGCGCCACCTATGAACTTTTAGATATAAATTTGAATACGGTTATTAGTGGTGGTTATGACAACATACCTGAATACAACGCATACTCTAAAACTGTATTTTTCAATTTAGGAGGTAGCATAGAAGGCTGCACTGATAGTAATGCTTGCAATTTTAACCCTGATGCTACATGCGAAAATGGCGAGTGCGAATATGCAACATGCAATAGCTGCGGACTTGCTGATGCATGCAATTACGTTGTAGGCGGATTAAATAATGATCTTTGTTGCTATTCAAATTGTTTGCAATTGGAAATGTATGACCAGTTTGATAACGGTTGGGATGGTGGTATCTATTCTATATATAAAGCAGAAGACAATACACTTGCAGCAACTGGTGGTTTGCAAGACCTGGGATATGGCTTAGACCAAATATGTCTTGAAGACGGTTGCTATTATATAGAAGTAACAGGTAGCTTTTACCCAGAAGAAATAAGTTGGGCACTATTTGGAACCAATAGTGGCGACATTTATGGTGATGGTTTAGATTTTAGCTATTTCAAATTCAGTGTAGGCAGCGGAAGTTGTGCAGGCTGCATGGACCCAACCGCTTGCAATTATCTCGATTGGGCTAATGCAGACGATGGCTCTTGCTTTTACATGCCATGTGTAGAAAATGACTATAAATCTGACGCTATTGTCGTACCAGTTAATGCTCTAAACACTTGTATAACTATTACAGGCGATTTATCAATGGCCAGTGCCTCTGCAGAAGCACTTAGCACCGCAGTTACCGGTGAAGATATATGGTACAAATTCGTTGCTCTTTCAAAAGGAGTAAGAATAGAAACCACAACGGTGAACAACAACATTGTATTGGAGTTGCAAGATGAGAATAACACTATGTTGGATGCCGAAGATATTCTTACAACCAAGACCGGTGAAATATTGAACTATGGAAATTTGAATATAGGCCAAACTTATTATGTTGCTGTCAGAAACTACGACTCATCTGAAGGTGAAGGTACTTTCAATATGTGCATTCAGAACATATTTGCTTCGGGTTGCAACTTTAATCCGAATGTTACTTTTGTTCCATGCAGCCGCATAAAAGCACGTTGGGCTGGTAGTGCACAATATTCGTTTACACTAACCAATATAGCCACCGGTATAGCATACAACTATACTTCTACAAGTGGTGTAGCTTTTCTAAACCTGATAAATGGTATTACACCCAACAACGACTATCAGGTAAAAATAGAGGCTATATGGAACTTAACCAATGGTGCTGGCCAAAGCGAAGTTGTAAGTGTGCAACCTACAGAAATTTACACCATTCACGTATCTGAAAATGCTCCTGTTCGAATGCGCCCTGCTCAAAACTGCACTACTGCAGGGGCAATTCCGAAAAGCAGCTTGTTGCGTGCAATACCTGCTATATGCGGTCATATAGACTTTCAGTGGGAATTTGTAGACAACAACGGCACATCACCTACTATAACAGTTATGCGTGGTTCATCAGACAGCTATATTAGATTAAATACTATAACAGCATTGCAACTGGGCCATGCTTACACAGTGCGTGTAAGACCAATATATACTGGTGGCATGCCTGGCACTTATGGACCAGCAGACTGTGTGCAATTAGCCGGCACCTCAAGTTTATTCCTTACAGATGATGCTATAACTGAAGATATGGGTAATGAAAATATGCCAGTAGGCGTTTATCCAAATCCTAATACTGGTGAAAGCATTTACCTTGAAGTATTGAATATAGAAAATGCTCATGTAAACGTATCGATAATAGATACCTATGGCAAGCAAGTATTTGCTAAAAACTATGTTGCAGATGAAGATTTAAATACAATCATCTACTTCGAACAAACCTTACCTAACGGTTTATATCTAATGAACATAAAGGTAGGAGAAGAAATAGTGACTAAGAAATTTATAGTAAATAAATAATATTCATTCTCAATCATACAACATTAAAAAAGGCCTGCAATGCAGGCCTTTTTTTTATATTCTATATACTCGTCTATTTCTTTGCCGGAACGCCTGTTTGGTCTAACAGATAAATTAACGATGTCATGGCCGCTGCTCCAAGTTTCAATTCGCGTTCATTTACATTTTCAAACACATCGTTATTGCTATGGTGATAATCAAAATATTTTTGACCATCCACTCTTAAACCAAACAATGCTACATCATCCGCTTCATCTTTCTTAAGCGGACCTATATCCACACCGCTTCCACCTCGTTGGGCTACGTAGAGCGAAAATTTTTCTAATAGCGGTTTCCATGATTGAAATAATTCTAACTGATAGTCATTGCAGTCGCAACTAAATCCCAGTGGAGTAAAACCACCCGCATCGCTTTCCAATGCCGCCACTTGCATTAGGTTTTGGGCCCTGCATGAGTCTGCATACACTTGCCCACCATCGTTTCCAAATTCTTCATTAATAAACAAAACAATGCGTATGGTATGTTTGGGTTGGTAGCCTAGCGCCAAGAGTGTACGCAACACTTCTATACTTTGCACTATGCCCGCTCCATCATCGTGAGCGCCCTCGCCTATATCCCAACTGTCCAAATGCCCACCCACTGTTATGTACTTATCCGCAAACTCAGTTCCTTTTATTTCGGCTACCACGTTGGCCTGCATGGTACGCGGATACGCCTGTGCTGAAAGTTGCAGAGTAAATTTCAAATCAGGATTTAGTTTTAAATCAGCACTCAATTGTCTTGATGCTACTGCGCTTAATGCAGCAGCGGGTATTTGCGGAATACTGTCTTGATATCGTGTAGCGCCTGTGTGCGGGTAATTGTCATTAGCAAGAGTTAAAGAACGAATAAGGCAGGCCACAGCGCCATATTTAGCAGCCTCGCTTGGTCCCTGGCCGCGTATAGGATATGCTCCGCCATAAGCAGCACCGGTATTTATAAGCATGGGATCCATGGCCTTATTAAAGAAAACAATTTTGCCACGCACTTTCTCCTCGCCCAGTGCTTTTAACTCTTCAAAAGATTTTACTTCTACTACCTCAGCAGTAATTTCACCATTGGTGCCTACTGAACCGCCTAAAGCAGTTAGCGCTGGTTTCACAACTATTTTTTTTGATTTTCTTTTGGATAACGAATTATCAGCAATGCAATATTTACCATACTCATTGGCACCTCGGCTCCAATGTGGCACTTCTACTGGCATAAGAAAAACATTAGAAGGCTTATAGGATTGTAAAGTACTCTGTCCCCACTCTATAGCCTTAGCTGCACTTTCGCTACCAGCCAAGCGTTGGCCAATGTTCTTACACAAATATCGCAGATTGTTGTAGCACGCTCCATTTAAAAGCACCTCGTTATATATCCTGTCCAACATTATTGAATCCTTTGACGATGTAGTCTGAGCAGAGGCTACAAGAGGAAGCAGACTAATTATAACTAAACAAATTCTTTTCATTTTAAAGTGTGCTTTTACTTATTGATCACATACAAATTAAATCATAAACGAACCATTATTAATGTCCAAAGCCTGGCCAGTAATAGAGGTTTGCTGGTTGCTCATAATATATTTTACAAATGAGGCTATTTCCTTTGGTTGAGATATTTTATTAAGCGGTACGTAGGACATTTGCTCAGCAAAACTTTGCTCATACTCTTGCCCTTGTCTGTCGGCTAATTTTTGAATACCTGCCTTAGCCATTTCTGTTTCCACCCAGCCCGGGCAAATGGCGTTAACCAATATTTTATCTGAGGCAAACTGAAGCGCCATAGACCTTGTAAGTCCAAGCAATCCGGTTTTTGCGGTGCAATAGGCCGTATAGTTTGGAACACCAAACCTGGCTAAACATGAAGAGGTAATAACAATATGTCTATACTCATCATTGGCAGCTTTCAAATAGGGCAGACACTCCATAATAGTAGTATAGGTGCCTGTAAGATTTATAGTCAATATTTCCTCCCACCTATCATTTTCGCCATAGTGATTTTCGCCACCAATACCTGCATTAGCGAACACGCCACATAGGTTTAAATTATTTGCATCAATAGACTTGAAAAAATTTTGCCAATGCTCTGCATTCCTCACATCCAAGGCAGCCACTTTGTGCTGAAGCTTGTTGGGCAATAAAGCCAGTGTGTCATGCAAAGTAGACTGATGGCGGCCTACAAGGATAAGAGCCACATCATTTTCCTTTGCAAACTCTATACAGGCCGCTCTGCCAATGCCAGAACCAGCTCCGGTAACCACATATGTTTTCATTATTAATTTTTGTTTTGGCCAAAGTTAGATAGGCAAAGCCAATATCCTCAGTTAGTTTTGGGGCATCATTATTCTTGACAAAAAAAACAAAGACACTAAGATGAAATATAACTTGAGCGAAATAACCAATCTCATCCGCTCGCGTAGAAGCGTATCTCCTGAAAAATACACTGACCGTAAAGTACACCGAGAGCAAATAGAACTGATACTCACCAATGCTACTTGGGCACCCACACATGGCTTGACACAGCCATGGCGATTCAAAATTTTTCAAGAGGAAGGACTAAAAAAATTAGGTGAATTTTTACCTGAGTTGTATAAGGCCAAAACAAATGAAGAACTCTTCAAACAAGCTAAATATGATAGATTAAAGGAGCGCACAGAAAAAGTTTCGGCTATTGTAATGATTTGTATGGAAAGAGACAAAACAGGAAAAATAGCCGAGATAGAAGAAATAGAAGCAGTGGCTTGCGCTGTGCAGAATATGATGCTCACATGCACTGCTTATGGCCTTGGATGTTTTTGGTCATCGCCCAAATACATCTATACCAGCGAGATGAATGAGTTTTTAAAACTAGATGCCCATGACAAGTGCCTTGGCATATTTTACATAGGATATACAACAGAAGATTGGCCCAAAAGCCATAGAAAACCACTTGAGTATGTAACTGAATGGTTTACATAACGCTTTTTTTTCAAGAATTGAAAGAACAAAATAAATTGAAGACATCAATAAAAAACAGAGCGCATCAAAGCGCAACATTAGTCTGCCTTGCACTTTGGTTTAGCGCCCTAACAGCTCAGCCAAACACCACCAAATTTGGCATTCAACTTAAACCAATTATTCCTGCTGAATTTATAGGAACCGGACCAGAAGTAACAGAAACGGAAGACTTCTCCGTGCGCATGACTCCTAAAACAGGAGTAAATTTTGGAATGATAGTGCGCAAAGGAATCACCAAGAACCTAACCTTTGAAACAGGCATCAATCTTATTCAGCGTAATTATGAATTAAAATTCATGCACTCTCTATTACCCAAATCTCAGCTATTACGTTTTAGGTTAATTGGCTATGAGTTGCCTTTGCAAGGAGTGGTGTATGTGCGTTTAGGCAAAAAAATTTATATGAATGCAAGTGGTGGATTTTCGATAGATTTTTACCCTAGCAATGTTCAAAGTTTCAATTTCCTTCGCAAAGACACTAACGTATTTGAATACAACCAAACCACTTTTAGAACCAGATGGGTGCAACTGTCATTATTAGCCAATTATGGTTTTGAATATAGAAGTGAGAAGAGTGGATACTTTTACATAGGCACTACTTTTCACAGGCCTTTTGAAGCAATTGGAATAACCGAGGCATCGTTGTCAGTAAATTCAGATACATTTAAGCTTGAAAAAAATCTGCGTGGCACCTACCTAACCGCTGACTTCCGCTACTACTTCATGGATAAACCGGAGAAACACCCAAATTCTCCACGGTTAAAATAATAATAAAAGAAATTAAATATTCTGAAACATTTGGAACAGGGTGGGCGTACAACCTCGCAACCCAACTATAGATACTAACGTACGCATTTTTAAAATCATAGCATTAATCCAGCGTTTCTTTATTCTTTAGGCGGGCAGAATTTATTCACTTAAACTGACCCATATGAAAATCACAAAATGTTTTTTCATGCTGCTTTGCATATTGGAGCTTGAGCCTGTAGGGGCTCAAAATCAAAATATGAAAGCCTTCAACCTGCATGGTCAGGTTTTTGAATTGAACCTCATTGATTCTATAGAAAGACCAGTGATGGGCATACCAATTGAAATATACCACGGTGAAGAACTCATTACCTCTTTATCATCTGGTCCAAAAGGTAAATACAGTCTCAACCTTGTTTATTATCCTAAATACACGATTAAGTTTGGTAGCGCCCCTTACATACCCAAAGTAATAGAAATAGATGCCAAGGGATTTAATAGAGCTGCTGAATTTGGGATGGTCAATTTAGATTTAGATGTATCTATTTTTAAAGATGAAAATTTTATGGGGATGGATTTTATGAATTATACCCCCGTGGCCAAGGCCGCATTAAGCAAATCGAAAGGCGTAATAATCTGGGACGAAAATTATTCCAATCAAATGAATGGCCGAATTAGGGGTGTATTAGAGGCTAACGGTAAGTAACCACAGTGTGTTCAAAATAAGGCTACCACCATTGATTTATTGCTCATAATTTCTTCAACTTTTGTTTTATGAAAAACGTATCTTTCCTCCTTGCACTCCTTTTTACCCTGTGTGGCGCATCAATAGCCACAGCCAAGGATAAAAAAGACATTACGGGCGATTATTTTTTGCTAAGTGGCAAAGTGTATGAGATAAATATGCTAGAAGGCACTGAAATGGATGCAGTATCAGCGCAGGTTGTAGTTTATCAGGAAGATGAAATTTATGTGGCCTTTTTTACTAAACAAGATGGGCTTTACGAATTCTATTTGCCCGTAGGCCATGTTTATAAAATATGGTATGGCGGCAGTGCTTTTGTGAACAAAATAGTGCAGGTAGATGCTCGGACTCTTCCAAAAACAAAGCGTCCAGCTGATGTTGAGTTAGACATGGGTCTTTTCAGACCAGTAGATGGTTATGATTTTGCGCTGCTGAATGAGCCGTACGTTATGTTCAACTATGACGAGGAAATGGAAGAAATGATACCTGACATGGCCTATTCAGAAAAAAAGGCCATAGAATTGGACAAAATATTCAAAAAAATTAAGAAAGAGCAGGCTAAAAAATAAGCCTCTTGCTGGTCCAAAGTCTTAATATTTAGTGTAAATCCTTTCGATTTTAGTGAGCTAAAACTGCCTTGGTTAGAATAATTTTGGCCACATGAAGCAGTACCAAGATTTATTAGCACACCTATTAGAAAACGGAGCCGAAAAAAGCGACCGCACAGGCACCGGCACCCTTAGTGTTTTTGGCCATCAAATGCGCTTTGATTTAAAACAAGGATTTCCGTTACTAACTACCAAAAAATTGCACACCAAAAGCATTATTCACGAATTGCTTTGGTTTTTGAAAGGCGATACCAACATTGCTTACCTAAAAGAAAATGGAGTGCGCATATGGGATGAGTGGGCCGATGAAAATGGCAACCTTGGCCCCGTATATGGTTATCAGTGGCGCTCTTGGCCGAATCCTGATGGCACACATACCGACCAAATAACTAACCTAATAAACGGACTTAAAAAAAATCCTGATAGCAGAAGGCATATAGTAAGCGCCTGGAACCCTTCGTTTATAGACCAAATGGCTCTGCCGCCTTGCCATTGCCTTTTCCAATTTTATGTGGCGCCACCTAATAGAGAAAAAGGCGAAACAAAATCGAAATTAAGCTGCCAGCTGTATCAACGCAGTTGCGATACATTTTTGGGCGTACCATTCAACATAGCATCCTATGCCTTGCTTACCATGATGGTAGCTCAGGTGTGCGATTTTGGCCTGGGCGATTTTGTTTGGACTGGTGGCGATGTGCACCTATATAGCAACCATATAGAGCAAGCCAAACTGCAGCTTACGCGCGACATCCGTAGTTTACCCACTATGCAAATAAACCCTGAGGTAAAAGATATTTTTGGTTTTACAATAGATGATTTTACACTTCTGAACTACGACCCGCATCCACATATAAAAGCTGAAGTAGCTGTTTAGTGGATTGTCCAAAAAGTGAAATAAAAAAAATTCAAAATAATATCTACTCAAAATATTTTTATGGAAGAAAATCCTGAGTTGCAACACAAAATAAAAGAAGAAACTGCTACACCAATGCCAATGAAAATATCGTTGATAGTAGCAATGGGTCATAACAGAGAAATAGGACGCAACAATGATTTGATGTGGCACCTAGGCGAAGATATGAGATTCTTTAAACGCACCACCTTGCGCCACTACATCATTATGGGACGCAAAAATTTTGAAAGCATACCAGCCAAATACCGACCGCTCCCCGACAGAGTAAACATAATAATAAGTCGCAATGCAGATTATATGTATGAAGAATGCTATACCTGCACCTCGCTCAATGAAGCACTGGAACTTGCCAGGGACAATGGCGAAGAAAAAGTATTTATAATAGGTGGCGGACAGATATACAAGATGGCTATGGATGCCGGCATAGTAGATGAAATGTACATAACGCATGTAAATGCATCGTTTGATAATGCTGATGTTTATTTTCCGGAGTTTGATGAAAACAATTGGTCAAAAGAACTACTTCTTACTGTGCCCGCAGATAGCGAGAATGAATACGCTTTTGAAACCTATCATTACACAAAAAAATAAGAAGCACTCTCAATAAATTACAGTGCAGTCGTTAAACCATTGCACCAAACATTTATCCAAGGTGCATAACAACAAAATAGAAAATTCCATGAAACTCAAAATTTGGACTATGGCACTGCTAGCTTTAAGCGTAGTAACCGCATGCCGCAGAGACAAGCCTGAAGTGCTTGACAATTCATTTGCCAGCGACAACAGTATGGCAGAAAACCTGTTTAACGATGTATATAAAGTAGTGGACGATGTATCTAGCCAAACCGATGGAATACGCGAAGATGGCGTAGGATGCATTGACACTATAATAGTGGACACAACCAGCAACCCACGCACTGTAACCATAGATTTTGGTACTGACGATTGTGTGGGTGAAGATGGCAGAATAAGAAAAGGTATATTAAACATTACCTATACAGGTCGCTACCGCGATGAAGGAACAGTGATAACCATAACTCCCCAAAACTATACAGTAAATGGCTACCAGATAAATGGAACCAAAACCATTAGCAACATGGGTACTAACGACCTTGGCCAATATTACTTTAACATTGAAGTTACTGGTTCCATTACCGCACCTGCCGGCCTTTGGACTAACAGCTGGAACAGCAGCCGCACACGCACATGGGTAACCGGCTACAACACACTGGCCTTGATAGATGATGCCTATGAGATAACCGGCACAGCATCGGGCGTAAATAGATATGGCAATCCATATCAAATGCAAATAACCACTCCACTTAGAGCAGAAATAGTGTGTCCATGGCTGGTGAGTGGTGTGCTGAATATAACACCTGAAGGAGCAGATACACGCACTGTAAACTTTGGTAGCGGTGATTGCAACAATGGATTTACTGTAACAGTAAATGGAGAAACAGAAGTATTCAATGGTGGCAATTAATACCACTAGAAAGTAAAAAATAGATTTTAATAGCCAATCCGAAAGGCAGTTTCTAGTAAGAAGCTGCCTTTTTTCATGTATGTAACATCATTGGCATTTACTTGTGTTTAATTTTAGCGTTCTTATATAATACCCTTCAAAGCAAATGATGCAACACCCCTGGCACGATGCCGGCCACAACTTTATAAAAGAAAAAGCCACAGTAGATGGCTTAATAGAAATACCACGAGGCAGCAAAGCCAAATATGAAGTGGACAAACCCAGTGGACTATTGCGACTTGACAGAGTTGTGTTTGCTGCATTTGTTTATCCAATCAATTACGGTTTCATTCCCCAATCGCTTGGCGATGATGGCGACCCGCTGGACATACTGGTGCTAAGCGAAGTGAGCATACAGCCACTAACGCTGGTAAAGGCCAAAGTGATAGGCTATATGGAAATGATAGACCAGGGCCAGCGCGATGAAAAAATAATAGCTGTAGCAGATGGCGACATGAGCGTAAGCCACATTAACAGCATTGAGGAGCTGCCAGAAAATTTTAAAGCAGAGTTGAAACATTTTTTTTCAAACTACAAAACACTTAGCAAAAAAGAAGTGATAGTAGACGAATTTAAATCCTGCAATGAGGCACTACAAATAATAGAAAAATCATTGGAACACTACAAACAGAAATACGCCAAGTGATACTAAGCAAACTGCCCAATGTGGGCACCACCATATTTACAACAATGAGCAAGCTGGCCACAGAAGTGGGTGCTGTAAATCTTGGCCAGGGCTTTCCCGGATTTGCAATGGACATGCAACTGGGCAAATTAGTAGAACATCATATAAATAAGGGGCACAACCAATACGCTCCTATGCCAGGTGTGCTTGAATTGCGCCAACTGCTTGCTGCCAAAATAAAAAAAATGTATGGCCATGAATATGCCGTTGCAGATGAAATAACTATAACTGCCGGAGGCACACAAGCCATATATACCGCCATAACCGCACTGGTGCACGAGGGCGATGAAGTAATATTGTTTGCACCTGCGTATGACTGCTATGCACCTGCGGTGGAACTAAACGGTGGCAAGTGCGTGTGGTACAACTTGCAATATCCTGAATACAAAGTGAATTGGGAACAGGTGAAAAAACTTGTGAATCATCGCACACGCATGATAGTAATAAATACACCACACAATCCCACTGGCACTTGCCTTAGCTCAAATGATATGCGCGAGCTTGAAAAAATTGTGAGTGGTACTGACATAATAATTCTGAGCGATGAGGTGTATGAGCACATAGTATTTGACGGACAACAACACCAAAGTGTAGCGCGATATCCAAAACTTGCCGCGCAAAGCATGGCAGTATATTCCTTTGGCAAAACTTTTCATAACACCGGTTGGAAAATGGGCTACATATGTGGGCCGGCTGAGTTAATGAATGAGTTTAGAAAGGTGCATCAGTTCAATGTTTTTTCGTGTAACACACCGGTGCAATATGCGCTGGCCGACTATATGCAAGACGAAAATAAGTACCTCGCATTGCCTAAGTTTTATGAAGAAAAAAGAAATCATTTTTTGAATGAAATAAAAAATTCAAGATTCAAATTTTCGCCATCGGCAGGCACCTATTTCCAATCGTTATGCTACCAAGGCATGTTTGAAGAGAAAGACACAGACCTTGCCATACGCCTTACCAAAGAATTTAAAATTGCGAGCATACCATGCTCAGTTTTTTATCCTGACCAACTAGATGAAAAAGTTTTGCGTTTTTGTTTTGCAAAAGATGAAGAAGTTTTAGCACAAGCAGGCTCCATACTCCGCAATATCTGAACTTTAAATATCACCTTATAAAATGAAACACATTCTATTACTTGCTACACAATTCTTATGCCTGCTCTGTGCCGCACAAGGTGCAAAAACGATTGATTCTAAAATAACCGATGTTACGGTATTTATGAGCGGAGCAGAATTGCATCACCAAGCATCTATATCTTTAAAAGAAGGAAAGCAAGAAATTGTATTTGGCAATCTGTCGCCAGATTTGAATAGCTCTACAATTGTTGTGAATATAGAGCCAAAAGATGTAACTATATTATCAGTAAGCCACCGTACTAATTACTTAAACAGTGTTCCGGACAATAAGCGCATAGCCATAGTGAAAGACAGCGTAGCACTTACTTCGGATAAAATGCAAATTCTGAATGATAAAATAGCAGTGCTTGAAAGTGAAAAACTACTGCTATTTAAGAATGAAGGAATAGGAGGCACATCTAACAATGTACCCACATCAGAAATTGAAAAAGCTGCCAACTTTTATCGCATGCGCATGAATGATGTGAATGAACAACTATTTAAAATTAGAAAAGAAAAAATTGAAACATCAGTTAATTATGAAAAACTACAAAATCAATTATCTGAATTAAATGCTAAATACAATCCACCAACCTCAGAAATAACATTGGTTGTAGTATCAAACAAAAACCAACGTGCGGAAGCGTCTATCAAATATCAAGTTTCAAGTGCCGGCTGGGAACCAAAGTATGATGTGCGTAGCGATGGTGTATTGAAACCTGTGGAACTAATTTACCGTGCAAATGTTTACAATAACAGCGGTATAGACTGGAGTAATGTAAAACTCAAACTATCCACATCTGATCCTAAACAGGGAGCCGAAAAACCATTATTGGAGATATGGGACCTTGCAGAATCGTTTGAAGAAGCGAATAAGAAAATGTATAAAGCAAAATATTCTTGGGTAAAAACAAGAAATGTTTCTGCAAATGGTTGGGTATCTGACAAAGATTCAATAAAAAATGATGAAAATATTTTAATAGATGAGAATGGACAACAAATAGAATTAGTTGAAGTAGCAGAGTTAAATGCCGACTTTGATATACCACAGCCATATACTATACTTTCCGATGCAAAAGCCTACATAGTAGATGTAACAAAGTATACAATGGAAGCCAGCTATGAACACTTTGCTGTGCCTAAGATTGATAACGATGTATTTCTAACTGCTAAAGTAATAGGCTGGAATGCACTAAACCTGGTAAGCGGCAATGCAAGTGTATATTACAATGGTGAATACTTAGGAAATTCTTACATAAACACTGCCAGTGTAGAAGATACATTGGTGCTATCATTAGGACGCGACAGTAAGATAAAAATACAACGCATTATGATTAGCGAGGAAAACAAAAAAACAATTAGTGGCGGTTCTAAAAAAGAAACAATTGTATATGAAACCACGGTAAAAAACAATCGTGAAGGAAATGTGACCCTCACAATTGAAGACCAACTACCTATTTCATCCGATTCTGAAATAGAAGTAACAGCCCATGAAACTTCAGGCGCAGAATTGGACAAAGACTCTGGAAAACTCATATACAAAATGAATCTTGCCGCAGGTGAATCAAAAAAAATAAGACTGAGTTATTCAATAAAGAGTCCGAAATGGAGAAAGCTCAAACAACAAACTATGCAACGATCTCGTGCCAAATTCTAACCACATGAAAGACTTAGTAGTTACAGCCATACAATCCAATTTAGTTTGGGAAAATCCTGAAGGCAACAGATTGCATTTTGATATGCACCTTGCTTCCATAAACACACCTACGGATATAGTGGTGCTGCCGGAAATGTTTACCACCGGTTTTACCATGTCGCCAGAAAAAGCTGCAGAGATTTTTGACATAGACAATATGGCTACGCTGAATTGGATGCGCATGTGGGCTCAAAAACTAGATGCTGTAATAACCGGAAGTGTATCTGTTGCAGAAAATGGCAAATACTATAACAGATTGCTGTGGGTAAGGCCTGATGGCACTTTCAGCACATATGACAAACGCCATACTTTCACTTTTGCTGGCGAGCATTTGCATTATACAAGTGGTAGCGAGTTGCTAATAGAAGAATGGCGTGGCTGGAAAATTTGTCCGCTCATTTGTTATGATTTGCGTTTTCCCGTATGGAGCAGAAACAAAATGAAAGATGGAAAACCAATTTATGACGTTTTACTTTATGTAGCTAACTGGCCCGCTGTGCGAATAGAAGTTTGGAAAAAACTTTTATTTGCTCGTGCCATAGAAAATCAATGCTATTTAGTTGGAATTAATCGCGTGGGTGATGACCCCAATGGAAACAAATATGTAGGTGACTCTGCCTTTTTAAATCCTAGAGGCGAATACATATATCAATTTAATAAATGGATAGAAGAGGTAGCTACACGCACATTTACAGTGCATGAATTAGATGATTTTAGAGCAAAGTTTCCTGTGCTAAATGATGCTGATGCTTTTGAATTACTTTGATTTCTTTTTATAATTTTTTTCATAGCAAGCTATCCAGTCCTTTACGCTTACTTTTTTCATAAGCTCTGCTATTAGTTTGTAAGGTATGTCATCAGACTTCTTAAAACGTATGCAGCTTTTGCCCATGTCCAACTTTGTTTTGCTATGTTTAGCATATTCCTCTTGGAACCACTGCAACAAATCTGGCTGAGCGTATATGCCCATATGATATAGGGCTATAAAATTCTTTTGCGCAGCTATGGCAGCAAAGGGCAAAGGCAACTTAGGATCGCAGTGGTATCCGTCAGGATAAATAGATTTAGGCACTATGTAGCCAATCATTCCATAGCTCATTTCTTCCACAAAACCTTTGGGAATATTCTTTAAAACCACTTCTCTTAGTTTACCAAATTGTCCCTTTTTTGCTTCGTCCACCTGGTCCAGGTAGTCCTTAGGCGATGCTGCTTTTGATGTCATGCTATATTATTTTTTTCTTATATCAAATATGCAAAAAAAAGGGACACAAAAAAATTTGTGTCCCTTTCATTTTGCAATAGAAAAGCTTATGCTTCTATAATTTCAATTTTAGTCATTTTGTCGCCAGCGCGAATTGCATCTATAACCTCTAAGCCATCTACCACTTTGCCAAAGCAAGTATGGTTGCGGTCGAGGTGAGCAGTATTGGTGCGCGAGTGGCAAACAAAAAACTGAGAACCGCCAGTGTTTCTGCCAGCATGTGCCATGCTAAGCACACCACGGTCGTGGTATTGGTTGCCACCTGTAAGTTCGCAATCTATTTTGTAACCAGGGCCGCCTGCACCAGTGCCATTAGGGCATCCGCCTTGTATCACAAAATCAGGAATCACACGGTGAAATGTTAGTCCATCGTAATAACCGCTTTCGCTCAATTTAATAAAATTAGCTACGGTGTTAGGCGCATCTGCATGGTAAAATTCCACGGTCATGTTGCCTTTTTCAGTATGTATTATTGCTTTTTTCATGTGCTTGTTTAGTATTATTTAAATGCATCAAAACCGGTAACATCCATACCGGTAATAAGTAAGTGAATGTCGTGTGTGCCTTCGTAGGTAATAACTGATTCCAAATTCATCATATGGCGCATAACAGGATATTCATTGGTAATACCCATAGCACCTAAAATTTGACGTGCATCACTTATTATCACTTTGGCCATGGCTATGTTGTTGCGCTTAGCCATGCTTATTTGCGCTGTAGTAGCTCTGCCCTCGTTGCGCAGTTGGCCTAGGCGCAGGGTTAGCAATTGTGCTTTGGTTATTTCTGTTATCATTTCGGCCAGTTTCTTTTGCTGTAGCTGAAATGCTCCAATTGGCTTGCCAAATTGAACGCGCTCCTTGCTATAGCGCAAAGCCACATCATAACAATCTAATGCCACACCTATGGCACCCCAAGATATGCCGTAGCGGGCAGAATCTAAGCAACCAAGTGGTCCGCCTAGTCCGCTTTTGTTTGGCAACAAGTTTTCTTTAGGCACCTTTACATTGTCAAAAATAAGTTCGCCCGTATCGCTTGCGCGTAGGCTCCATTTGCCATGCATGGTGGGTGTGGTAAAACCTTCCATGCCACGCTCTACTATGAGGCCATGTATGCGGCCTTCTTCATTTTTAGCCCATACCACAGCTATTTGAGCAAAAGGAGCATTGCTTATCCACATTTTAGCACCATTAAGCAAGTAGTGATCGCCCATGTCTTTGAAGTTAGTAATCATACCACCTGGGTTGCTACCAAAATCAGGCTCAGTAAGACCAAAACAGCCCATCCACTCTCCGGTGGCTAGTTTGGGCAAATATTTTTTACGTTGCTCCTCGTTACCATATTTGTATATAGGATACATTACCAGTGAGCTTTGTACTGAGGCTGTAGAGCGCAAACCGCTGTCGCAACGCTCCAGCTCTTGCATAATAAGACCATAAGAAATTTGGTCTAACCCAGCGCCACCATACTCCACAGGAATGTATGGTCCAAAAGCACCAATTTCACCCAATCCTTTGAGCAAATGTTGTGGAAACTGGCATTTTTCGGCCGCGTCCTCAATTATTGGAGAAACCTCCTTTTTCACCCACGCACGGGCAGTATCGCGAATAAGTTTTTGCTCCTCAGTGAGAAGCTCGTCCATCTGGTAATAGTCGTGGCCTTGGTATAAATCTGTACGCATTTTCTATTGAATGATTAAATTTATGCTGTAAATCGTCCTTTTTTCGGGCGCGAATGTAATGTCAGGATTAGATTTAACAGCCAATAACCTAATAGGTTCTATCTGTTATATGATCAATGCCCTAAAAGTTCGCATATTGCGCAGTTAGCAACAACCCTAATATGGCGCGCTCTGCTAAGGTGTAGCGCTCCATTTGCGCGGTCTCATGTCCAATATATTCAATAAATACACTCATACACGCTTAAAACACATAGTATGTGCCATGTTGCTGTTATTACTTGTGGCAGACACCACACATTCATTTAGGCAACACATGCAGATGAGTATAGACGGAGACATGGTGCCTAATATTCTGCAGCTATCAGATTATGATAAAATTTTAAAGGATCCATTCGGCATTAGCATTATCACTCATAATGCTAAGTACAACAATCCCAATAGATTCTTTTGCCATTGGTTTCAGGTAAATTATTTTCTCAGCTTCCCAAATTTTTTGCAACAATGGGTAACACCTATTGACAGTGTTTATTACTCCATTGCCTTCTTAAAAACAGCTATTCAACTAGCCTTGCTTTTTGTGTTGGCATGCTTCATTCGACCTAACACAAAATTTTGGTCATTAGAATTTTTACTAGCTGCACTTTTAATTACACCATTTTTTCAAACCTTTGGCTACAATCAACAAATAGGGATTATAGACCAGTCAGTTACCTATGATATATTTTACTGCTTACCCTATTTGTTCCTATTGCTGTTTTTTCTTCCCATTTACAATGCATTAAGGGTGCGTCCCACTAAAGACATTAGCAATGCTGTTTTTATATTTCTTTTGCTTTGCGCTTTAGTATGCGCCTTTAGCGGACCGTTAAACCTTGGTGCCGCTCCTGTT
The DNA here is from genome assembly GCA_031418455.1 of Flavobacteriales bacterium. Taxonomy (GTDB): domain Bacteria; phylum Bacteroidota; class Bacteroidia; order Flavobacteriales_D; family Sanyastnellaceae; genus JANNVZ01. The sequence goes on from JANOXJ010000032.1 coordinate 28,146, forward strand.
ATAGCACTTGCCATTATAGTGCATAGCATATTGGTTAGAATAAAGCAAAAAGAAAAAATTAATATCTTCAAATTATTACCCCCTAAAATATTTGTTGCCATAATTTTTTTAGGAATATGCTGTGGTTATTCGCTCATTTTAAATTCCATATCGGGCACCATGGCAGAGGATATTCCTCCTGTTGGAGAAAGATACTATCGGCTTTTTATAGGAATCGGAAAATTTGTTGCTTCCCATATAGCTTTACCGTGGCTATTGATTTTTATACTACTTAATGGCATACTATTTAAGTTTTTCAAGATAGAAAACCTGACCAATGGTATACTTCAATTATTCAAATGGGTTTTGATTTGTTGCTTAATCTATTTGTTTTTGCTTCCGCTTGGCGGTTACAGATCTTACAGGCCTTACATTATCCGGTTCGATACTTTTATGCCAGTTACAATAGCGTTGCTATGGTTGTTTGGCATAAGTACCATAGTGCTTATTGAGCATATCAAAACCAGAAAAAAATATTTCTATTACTTCGTGGTTACATACACTCTCATATGGTTTACCCAAACCGATAAGTTAGCTGATAGCGCTTATGATTGCGAGAAAAAAATGCTGAATGAAATAGCCCAATCAGAAGAAAACATTGTAAAATTATCTGACAATTGTTGTGTAGTTAGTTGGCAACCATATTATGATTATCGCCAATCTGAAAACAGCGCATTGTTGCTTATGAAATGGAATATTATTACAGAAAAAAAACTGTACTACTGTGACAAGAAATAATCATTAAAACATTCCTGCTTCATCATCCTTATGCTTCTCATACCATGTGTCAGGTTGCAGGTTTCTGCCCAAACTTGCCTCCACGGCCAAATAGTCGCAGCGCTCGTTCATAGGGTGACCGTTGTGTCCGCGAATCCATTTAAATTTTACATGATGCTTTGCCGCCACTTTCAGATAGCGCTGCCACAAATCTGGGTTTTTCACTTTCTTCCAACCACGCTTTATCCAGCCATCTATCCACTTTTTTTCTACTGAGTCTACCACATATTTAGAATCGGAATAAACGGTAACATGACAGCCATCATTCTTAATCGACTCTAGGGCAATAATTACGCTTAGCAGTTCCATTCTGTTGTTGGTAGTAAGACGAAAGCCATCGCTCATTTCTTTATAATGCGGACCACTTTGCATAATTAGGCCATAGCCACCCGGACCAGGATTACCTTTTGCTGCACCATCTGTATATACTGTTATTTGGCTCATGGTTGTTAGTCACATTAATTCAATAAGTAGCCTATGTTGCTACTAAATAATTTAACGGCTATAGCCAACAGTATTATTCCAAATATTTTTTCAATAACTGCTATGCCCGCTACACCAAGCACACGCTCAATGGTATTGGTTAGTTTAAGTACTAAAAAAATAATTGGCATATTCAAAGCCACTGCTATAAGAATATTAATTTGATGATACTCTGCCCTTAAAGAAATAAGGGTAGAAAAAGTGCCTGCTCCTGCTATGATTGGAAAGGCCAATGGCACAATGCTCGCTGCCTTTTCTGTGCCTTCTTTTTGTTTAAATAATTTTATACCCAGCACCATTTCCATGGCAATAAAAAAGAGAATAAACGAACCTGCAACAGCAAAAGAATTTACATCTACACCAAACAGATTCAGAAATTTTTCGCCAACAAACAAAAAGACTACCATAAGCAAAAAACTTACAGTAGTAGTGGTAATTGGTTGAATGTTGCCTGTTTGATTTTTAATCTTAATAATGATGGGTAAGCTGCCTATAATATCTATAACAGCAAACAGCACCATAAAACAGGACAAAATTTGTTTTGTATCTAATTCTAACATTTTGCAAAGAAAAGCAGATTAACCGAAACTACACCGTGCAGTTATAACAAGCTATCAATAACAGATGCATAGTGAGTTAGCTCCAGTGCTCTTACCTTCTGCTCTATGCTTTCCGGAGTTTCATTAGGTGCTAATGTAACCGATGACTGAAAAATAATAGTTCCCTCGTCATAGTGTTCATTTACCCAATGAATGGTAATGCCTGTATGACTATCCTTATTGGCAAACACAGCCTCGTGCACATGGTGGCCATACATGCCCTTGCCGCCATATTTTGGCAGCAATGCCGGATGAATATTTACGATTTTATTTGGAAAGGCACTTACCAAATGCTTTGGCACATGCCACAGGAATCCTGCTAAAACAACAAAGTCAATTTTATTTCTATGCAATTCATTTAGAAAATCATCTGACTCTATAAAATTCGGTTTGTTGAGTATATAAGTTTCTATTTTCTGAGCACGAGCAATATCCAATACACCTGCATTAGGTTTATTGCAGGCCACCAACACTACACGAGCTTTGTTTGATTTAGAAAAGTGCTCAATAATTTTTTTAGCATTAGAACCTGCGCCAGATGCCAATAAAGCAATTCGTTTCACCTTTTAAGATTTAAAAATATTTGCCCGCAAATTAAGCAAACACTTTAGGCTCCTTTTAGCGAATTTAATTGATGGGCTGTATTGTGTATTGCCATACAATCACTCATCTTTTGGTAAAGAAAATCTGGTTGAAAGGGTTTGGAAACATAATCGTTCATGCCACTGTCAAGGCATTTATCATATTCGTTGGTGAGTGCATTAGCAGTTAATGCAATTATCGGAATATTTATTTTTAGTTCTCCCCTTATTTTTTCTGATGCTTCATAACCGCCCATGCGTGGCATTTGCAAGTCCATAAGTATAATATCAAACTCTGCTTCTTTAAGTTTTTCAAGCGCCTCATATCCATCAGTAGCCACTTCCACTTGTGCATTCCATTGCTTTATAATCGTTACTGCCAAAAAACGATTTATCTCATTGTCCTCCACAAGCAATACACGAGCATTACTAAGGTTTTTCTCAACAGGCTCATCCATATCTGGTGCCAATGCTGATGGCAGTATTAGTTTAAAACTAAATTCAGTTCCTCTTTCCTTTTCGCTTACAAGTTTTAAATCTCCTCCCATTATTTCCACCAGTTGCTTAGATATGTTGAGTCCTAATCCTGTGCCGCCATATTTGCGTGTGGTGCTAGTATCTTCCTGCTGAAATTTTTGAAATATTATTCCCTGCTGAGAATGTTCTATACCAATACCAGTGTCCTTTACAGCAAATCTTATGCACTGTTTGTCATCTTCCACATCAATCAAAGCGGCTGAAGTTTTTACGCTACCATGTTTTGTAAACTTGATTGCGTTGCTTACAAGGTTAGATATTATTTGGTTTATCCTTGTTGGGTCGCCCAGGTGGTATTTAGATATTTTAGGATCTATATAATATTGAATACTCAATCCCTTTTCTTCTGCCTTCAAGCCAAGACTTTTTGTTAGAACCCTTAGCATTTTGTCTAAAGAGAATGGAATAGACTCCAATCTTAGTTTACCACTTTCAATTTTAGATACATTCAGCAAATCATCAATTAGAACCATCAAACCTTCTGAAGATGATTTAAGTGCTTCAATATATTCTCGCTGCGTATTAGATAGTTCTGTTTGTTCCAGAAGGCTACTCATACCTACAATAGCATTGATAGGTGTGCGCAACTCATGACTAACATTGGCCAGAATAGCCTTACGAGCTTCCAGGCTGGCATGTGCTTCTTCTTGTGATTCGCGCAGTTCTGACTGCAATTGCTTTTGTGAGCTTATGTCGAAAAATACGGCAGAGGTTCCTATTTTATAATCATTTTCATCAAGAGTGGGAGTGGTAGAACATAATATCCAAATAAGCTCTCCCTTTTTATTTAATAGAGGAGCTTCGAAAACCGCTTCGTGCGGGCTTTCGTTGTTTTTCAATTGTTTTCTAATTTCTTTAAAGGTTGCAGGCGCCCCTAACAATGCCATTACACTTTTCCCAATCATTTCTTCCGATTTGTAGCCAAGCATTTCAGAAAATCTGCAATTCACATCTAAAAATTTTCCAGTGATATCAATTTGTGCCATACCCAATTTCAAATTATTGAAAATAGAGAGCATCGTATTTTCTGTTACAATGCTTTTATGCTCAGCCTTTCTTCTTTGTTCAATCTCGGCATGCAGCATATCCGATATTTTGAGCAAGTCAGTATCATTAGCAAAATACTGATTAGGCAATAATTTATTTGCTGCTTCTTTTAATGCCTCAAGCACTTGTGCTTGTTTTTGCATTATGTCCTTAATCTGTGTTTTACTTTCGATTAATTCTTTGCTGCTTATCATCATAGCCCTTTCCAGCAACATTCTGTCTTCTTCATGGTGATCATAGCTCTGGTTAATAGCCTCAATAAATGGGACTAATTCATCTGGAACATTGGGGAAGCTTGGCAAATACTTTTTCATTTGCCTCTCTAACAGTCTATGATATTTAAAAAATGGGTTATCCAAAATATTCTGTATTTCGATTACACTTCACTATAGGTTGTAATTGTCATAGTTTGATTGTGCAATGAACACATCACCTCATTTCTATTAGGCGATATTTCACCGTTACTATAAAAACCTGTATAAGTGCAATTTTTTCCAAACACCTGGCACACAGATTCTATTTCCTCATCCACACGTTGATCTAAAACTATTTTTCGTCCTACACAACTTATCATTAGCACCAAGTCAGGCGCCTGAATTTGTCCCATACTTTGAGAATGTGATGCAGCATCTTCTGCTCCCGAAACTAGTCGGTCCAAATTAGCCATCATAAACTGCACCTCTGCTCCCTTTGGAATATTACCAGCAAAGTGCATAGCGCCACTTTCTTCATCAATATTCAAAATAGTGCGAACTAATTTTTCGCCAGTTTTAGTATAAAGACAAAGCGGAAACAATAAAGCCGCACCGGGCAGCTCGGAAGCTCTATGCCCAAGGTATTTTTTATACAGCTCCAATGCATTTTCACCATCTATTTCATATACCACATTGCGTCTGGATTTAGTCACAACTTTAAGTGGGCCAAAGGCATCCCAGCCACCTTGCGAGCCATGGCATATTTGAAGTCTTTCGCTATAAAATCCTATACAAACGATTTTATTTTTTTCAGGAATTCGGTTTAGTCCCACCAGTGTGCCTGCAAACCTTCCGGCATCTGCAGCCAGGCCGCCAGTTACCAGCACATTTTCAGGCATGTGGGAATTAATACCCAATAGCAAGTCATCTCCATTTACAGATATACCATCAGAAAAAATCAAGACGTGTTTTAACTTGGGCTTATTCATTGCCTGAGCAATAGCCAAACCACAATCTTGGCTAGAAGCATAATCGGAAATATCAAATTCGCGCACATCTAATTCAGTATGCTGGAATCTGCAGGCGGTAACACTCACGCAATTGTCCATTACCACCTCGCCATGTATTTCTCCGGCAGTACTTGCCATCACTATGTGTGCATGGTTATAACGAGATTTTAGCTCTTTAAATATTTCCGGTTGCCCTATTATATCTATTCCGCCAAAGACTAGTACCAAATTGGCACTGCCATTTAAGCTCATAGTTTTTGCTGGCCATCCAGTGGATTTTTGCCATAAAATTTGTTCTGTTTGCAATGTAATAAGTTTAAGGGATTGACCTTTGTACGTTAAATATCAAAATAGTTACAAAACAGAGGGTTAACCTCCTAGCAGGCTACCCATGAATGAAAGGTAATAATTAGATGAAAAATGCGCTGCCATTGTGCAATTGATAAGTAAGTTTGATGCCCATTGTAGAATAACAAAGAAGCATGTCTATATCTGTAAACAAAGTATCTAAGCTGTATGGCAAGCAGCTAGCTCTAAACGAAGTATCCTTTACTATTAATAAAGGTGAAGTAGTAGGTTTTCTTGGGCCTAATGGTGCCGGCAAAAGCACCATGATGAAAATAATAACTTGCTATATACCGCCTACCATGGGCAGTGTGCAGGTGTGTGGCTATGATGTAATGGCCCAAAGTATAGAGGCTAAAAAGCAAATAGGATATTTGCCTGAGCACAATCCGCTCTATCTGGACATGTATGTGCGCGAATATTTATCTTTTATTGGTGGTATTTATAAAGTGGCTGGTTTAAAAAAGCGTGTGGAAGAAATGATAGAAACTGTAGGCTTAGGACCAGAAGCGCACAAAAAAATAGAGGCCCTATCTAAAGGATATAGACAACGTGTAGGTCTTGCACAAGCCATGATACACAACCCACAAGTACTTATTTTAGACGAACCCACAAGCGGCCTGGACCCAAACCAACTAGAGGACATACGAAAACTGATAATACAGATAGGCAAAGAAAAAACAGTAATGCTGAGCACTCACATAATGCAAGAGGTGGAGGCTATATGCAACCGCACTATCATTATAAATAAGGGAAACATAGTGGCAGATAGCCCTACAGAAGCTCTGCGTCAAGGTAAAATGAGCAGCGGATATGAATTGTTTGTAGAGTTTAGCGGAGTAGTTTCTAAAAATGCTTTAAAGCAAATACAGGGTATTATAGAAATAATAACAGAGTCTGAAAATACGTACACCATATTTACCGGTGACGAGCGAGATGTGAGAAAAGAGATAGCCGAACTTGCACAAAAAGAAGGTCACTCCATACTAACCATGACTCGCAAAGAGCAGCGTTTAGAAGATGTTTTCAAACAATTAACTCAAAAATAAGCGCCACATTATTTTTCTCCTGCAGCAACTTTCTTTTGAATAGCTTGTTCTATTTCAAGTCGCATTTGCTCCAATTCCTTTTTTGAAAATTCTTCATTACTCTCCTTGCGAGACAGTAATGAAAAACTTAAGAATCTCTTTGGGTGAACGCGCATTTCGTTTAAGAGCAAGTCTAAACTATGCGATGCTGAAACCAGCTCTGTATGCAAGCTATCATTATTTACCAATTGGCCTAGAGTGCCTTCACCACTATTAATTTTTTGGGTAATAAGAGTGAAGTCTGCCATGGCATTGTTCACCTTTTGCAATGTGGCTGTAAGCTGCAATTTAGCAAGTGAATCTGTTATTAGCTCCACATTCTTTATAGCATTGGAAAGCGATTCGTTGTTGTTTTTTAAATTGGTAGATATAGATTCTACATTTACAAATATGGCTGACAACTGACCGCTGTTGTCGTCCATAATCGTATTCAAATTGGCCGAGGTAGACTCCAAATTTTTCATGGTAATCTTAAGACTGGCAAAAATATCTCCCAAACTTTTGGTTTGAGCGCCTCCTAAAACACTATTTAAATTGGTTATTACAGAATCCACTCCAGCAAATAATTGAGCTGTCTTTTGTTTGAGTGGTTCTATTTCTTGTCTTATCATATCGGTCAATCCAATTGATACGCTTGAGATAAGAGTGTCTTTATTTTCTGCCAAGTTGGGGCTTTTACCCAAAATAAGTTGAATGGCTTTGCCGCCAAAAAGGTCAGCGTCCATTATTTCCAACTTAGTATCTTCAGGCACTCTCAGGTGACTATCATTTAGAATTATTTCAGCTATTATGGTTCCATCCCCATTTTCATTCATGTGCACCGCTTTTACAATTCCTATTTTAAAACCATTTAGAATAACAGGATTGCTGGCCGTAAGTCCAGCTGCATTGGTATACACAGCATAGTACTTTTGCTGTTTTAGAAAAAGGTTTACACCCTTTAAATAATTTACCCCCAAATAGAGCAGCGCTATTGCAATTACAACTAATACGCCTATTAAAAATTCTCTGCTTACTTTCATGTTCTACTTGGGTGTTTGTGCAATTGCTTTGCTTAATTCTATACGCTCGCCATTTTCGAACGCTACCACAAATGCATCTTTAAAGCCCATTGATTTTAGCTTTTCCAGATTGTCCTTTGCTTCTTTATAAGTGTTCGTTCTGCCTGCAAGGTATTTGTATACTCCGTTTTGTTTAAATTCTTCCACCTTTTCCAGTCCTTTAAAATCAGCCGATTTTATATCTAACTTTTTTGGTGACGATACTATTTGAACCTGATATTTAATTCCTTTGGTAATATCTGACCAAAGTACACCTTGCGATGTAGTGGACTTAATAAGACTTACAGAATTAGTGGAATCAACAGGCTTACTTATGGTTTGCACTGTTGTTTGAGGCTTCTTGTCCTCTTTAGGCTTAGTATCTGCTGGCTTAGTAGGCAGCACAGTTTCTGTTTTGGAAGCGGTAGTTTCTGCTGCGCTTCCATCTTTAGGTTTAGCTACAGTGCGGTCTTTAAACTCTTTGAAAGCGCGGTAAATAGCGCTGGCCAAATAGGTTTTACCATCTTCAGAATTAAGAAAATCTTCTTCTTCAGAGTTAGAAAGAAAACCAAGCTCTACCAAAATACTTGGCATATTGGTAAATGAAATGACATAGAAGCCTGCTTGCTTAACACCTCTGTCCTTTCTTCCCACGCGGGTTCTAAACTGGTCTTGCACATTTTTGGCCAGTTTAATGCTTTGGTCTAAAAACAAATTTTCTCGCATACTCATTATGATGTACGTGTCCGGATTTTTTGGATCAAAACCGTCATAATTTTTTTCGTGGTCTTTTTCTAAGAAAATAGAAGCATTCTCTTTCATAGCATTGGCCAAGCTCTCTTCAGTTTTGTGCAAGCCCATTACAAAAGACTCCACACCGCTGGCAGTTTTATTTTCGGCTGCATTGCAGTGTATGGAAATAAAAAGGTCAGCATTAGAGACATTAGCTGTTTCCACTCTTTTGGCTAATGAGGGGAAGGTGTCGCCTTTTCTGGTATACACTATTTTAATTTCCGGGTAATTCTCCTCTATGTACTGACCTACTTTAAGTGTTACATCAAGTGCCACATTCTTTTCGGTAGTTTTAAAACGGCCAGTGCCAAGATTGCCCGGATCGCTACCGCCATGCCCCGCATCCAGCACCACCACAAACTGGTCTTCGGCCACTGGAGGGGCCGCAGCCACCATAAATATGAAGGCCAGTGCAAGAAAAGCCCAAACTTTTCGTTTGCCCTTTTTGCTCTGGATTTGAGTGTGTGTTATTTTACTTACTTGCTCTTTCATAGCTTTGACGCCAATTACTCGTGTTACAAAGGTATTTTTTAGAAACCCCGACTCTGCGTGCATTTGCTTCATTTTTCACCGCTTTTGTGTTGATAATGGCTCTGCCTTGTTTTGGCATATCCGTGATTGCCCAAACAGTGGCTGACACTACTAACGTGGCAGATACCACTTCTATTGTAGAAGATGATTTGGGTTTGGACAACAACATAGACTACTATGGCAAAGACAGTACCGTAGTAGATGTGGACCGTGAGCGCATATTACTTTATGGCGAAGCATGGGTAAAATATGGCGACATGGAAGTAAAGGCCGATTTTATTGAATTTTCCTTTAATGACTTCACTGCCAGGGCCGTAGGCAAACGCGATAGCACAGGGCAAATAACCCAACGCGCCACCTTTCGCGAGGCCGACAAAGAATTTGCCGAAGACTCCTTGGCTTACAATTTTAAAACAAAACGAGGCATAAGCTATGGTGTGCGCACCAAAGAAGACCAAATATATCTGCTAAGCGAAGTAAGCAAAAAGGCAACTAATAACTGGATAAGCATAGGCAATGGCCAGCTCACTACCTGCGACCACGAAAATCCTCACTTCCACTTTAGGTTAAAACGAGCCTTGGTAATACCCAACGACAAAGTGGTAAGTGGCCCGGTGGTGCTAAAATTTAGAAAGGTGCCTCTGGCGGCATTTCCATTTGGCTTTTTTCCCAATAAGCGCGAAAGCAGCCAGGGCATTTTGCTGCCGGGTTATGGCAATAGCAAAGAGAAAGGATTTTTTCTGACCAACTTTGGATACTATGTGCCTATAAGCAACAAGGTGGATGCTAAAGTAACCTTTGACATATATACACGCGGCAGCTGGGCTATAAGAAACGATTACAACTACAAGAACAACTACCGATACAATGGCACTTTCAATATAGGCTATACTGCTAATAAGCAAGGCTTGCCGGAATTAAAAAGCTATACCGAAACGAATTCTTTTGTGGTAGGCTGGACCCACACTCAAGACCCACGCTCGCGCCCCAACACTACCTTTAATAGTAATGTGCGCATTAGCTCGCTCAACAATTTTCAGCAAAACATAAATGTAAACCAGCAAGACTTCCTAAGCAACACCTTTACCTCCACCATAAATTACGGCAAGCGCTGGCCTAACAAGCCTTACAACATAGGAGTAGTGGCAAGCCAAACTCAAAACAATGTATCGCGCAATGTGGATGTTACTCTTCCGCAGCTCACCGCCAACCTTACGCGTATTTCCCTCGGTAGATTTTTTCCTGAAAAACCCAGACTAAAAGCCTTTCTAAACAATTTTGGTTTTGATGCCAGCATGAATGCAGCCAATAAAGTAAGTGCGAAAAACACAAGCTACCGTTGGGACAGAGCCGACAGCCTTTGGATGCGCAGCCGCAATGGCATAAAAACAAGTGGGCAAATGAGCGCAGCGCTTAAAGCAAAACAATATGCTACAGTCAACTTTAGCCTAAGGGCCGAGTCGTTTCATGCAGTGCGCGCTTTGCAGCAATTTTATAATCCGGATATTTTGCAATACCAGAAGGATACAATTAATAAATTTATAAGTGCCCTTAACTGGGGAGCCAGCATGAGTGCCAGTCATAGAGTGTACGGCACATTCAATATGGGCAATGGTAGAAAAATAAAAGCACTGAGGCATACTATACAATGGAGCGAGGGCATGAGCTATACCCCTTACAACAGCTATAGTACTAATTACTTCCAGGCAGATGGCACCGTGGCTAATTACACTGCTTTTGATTTAGCCTCTTTTCAGCCGCAGAGCACAAGCGAAAATTTAAATGCAAATTTTAGTTTGCAACAAAACATAGAGGCCAAAGTACGAGATAAAACTTCCGCTAAGCTTACTTACAAAAAAGTAAAACTATTAGAAAGCTGGAACACCAGAATATCGCGCAATTTTTTAGCAGATAGTTTAAAGTGGAGCAAGGTGACCATGACTGCATTTACCAAAATAGGTAGTAACACCACCATTAATTACAACAACTCATTTAGCCTATATGATCGCGACTCGCTGGGCCGCGAGATAAACCAATACATGTGGAGCACACAGCGTAAACTTATGCGCCTTATTGGCAATTCTATTTCCTTAAATTTTGATTTAAAAAGCAAAAACAAAACTGCAGCACCCAAAGCCACCGACACTCTTACCCCTGCTGAGCAAGAAGTACTAGTGCGAAACAAAGACAACCTAATAGACTTTAGCACACCCTGGACCCTCTCAGTAAGCTACGTGCTGGGCTATACCAAAGGATTTAGTAAAATAGAACAGGCAGATACCATAAAGATGAATCACACCATTGGCTTTAGAGGCGATATTACATTTTTGAAACGCTATGCTATAAGTGTAAACAGTGGATATAACCTAAGCAATGCCCGTTACCAAACACTACAGTTTAAAGATTTTGGCCTTAGAGATTTTTCATCTACCACCATAAGCTTGCATGTGGACCTGCACTGCTGGGAGTTTAGCTGCAGCTACATACCATTTGGCACACGCCAAAGTTGGATGGCACAACTCAATATTAAATCGCCTTTACTAAAAGATTTGAAACTACAACGCAGAGGCACTTTTGGCGAGAACAATGGAAATCTGTGGTAATTATTTAGCCGATTTCTTTCTCAGAATTTTGTCAAATTGTGTTGGGAAAAATCGTTTAACCCAAAGACCATTTATCTCTTTTCCACCCACGGCAAATTCCTTTTTCTTAGCTGCTACGCCTTCTAAAATTTTATGAGCGCACTCTTGCACTGGCATGCCACCTGCCTGATTATCGTCCATGCTACCTGTAGGAGTTCCTGCACCATCAAAGGCATTTTTAGAAATATCAGTAGCTATAAAACCGGGAGTGAATAGAGTAATGTGTATACCCAAGGGCTCCACTTCCATGCGCATACTATCATAATACCCATGCAGCGCATGCTTTGCAGCAGCATACGATGAGCGTAAATAAAATCCCCATTTGCCAAGCAAAGTAGAAGTAACAACGATGTGTCCTGATTTTTTCGCAATCATATCCTTAGCTACCAATTTTGAAAGCAACACATTACTAAAAAAATCAATTTCCATAATTTTTCGTTCCACCTCAGAGGAGGTTTCCATGGCCGTGCTTCGCTGGCTTATGCCACCATTATTAAAAAGTATGTCTATAGCACCATGTTTTGCTCGCACGGTTTCATAGGCGCTTTTTACACTTTGCTCTTCGGCAAGGTCCAGCGCTACTATATCCACATTATTAGGCTGGGCGCAAAGGGCCTTTACCCGCTGCAACTCCTCTTGCCTGCGGGCAGAAATAATGAGGTGTGCCCCCGCTTTGCTAAGCAGAATGGCCAAATGCTCGCCTATACCGGAGCTGGCGCCAGTAATCCAAACTTTCTTTTGAAAGAAATAATTATTATAATCCATGCAAATAATTAGAAGGATGCGAAATTGCACCTAAAATCCTCTAACTATTACTCTTTATTTTTCCATTGGTGTAATAATGTCTTAACCTTGCCTTAATAAGTAAGTAGTTACTTCGCCACATAATAAAAGTGCTGAGAAGAATAAAGCAAAGACTAAAATGTCATGAATAAACAAAAAATATTATTGGTAGATGATGAGCCGGATATTTTAGAACTAATAAGTTTTAATTTAGAGAAGGAAGGATTTGATGTGCAAACAGCCAGCAACGGCCGCATAGCCTTGCAAAAAGCCAGATTGCAAAAGCCTGATTTAGTATTGTTAGATGTGATGATGCCTGAAATGGATGGCATGGAAACATGCAGAGAACTGCGCGAAGACCCCTTACTAAAAGATGTAATAATAGCACTGCTTACCGCCCGCAACGAGGACTATAGCCAAATAGCAGGTTTCGAAGCAGGGGCCGATGATTATATAAGCAAACCAATAAAACCAAGAGTACTGGTGTCGCGGGTAAAAGCACTTTTACGCAGACAGCAGCCCACGGCTGCTGTAACAGCGCCCACCAGCAGCTCAGGCATTACCATAGACAAAGAGAGGTATTTGGTATTTAAAAACAACGAACCACTCACGCTTCCGAAAAAAGAATTTGAATTACTCGCACTATTATCCTCAGCCCCCGGCAGAGTTTTTACAAGAGAAAATATACTGAATACCGTATGGGGCAATGATGTGGTAGTGGGCGACCGCACCATAGATGTACACATACGCAAGCTTAGAGAAAAACTTGGTGACGATTATTTCAAAACAATAAAAGGAGTTGGATATAAATTTGAGCCATAATGGCTATAAATATTAGAACCCCACGCAATGTAGCACTGGCCTCTGCTGCCTTTATTACAGTCATACTTGCGGCTACTTACTTTGTTCTTATATACATCTTAGAACGTGAGTTCGAAATTTTTTCGTTGCTCCTATTAGTGGTGCTTGGTTTTACCATATCCTTTGGTATAATCCATTTTTTTATAGAAAAATTTCTTTACCATAAGGTAAAAATTATTTACAAAACCATACACTCTTTTAAGTCGCAAAACGATAACAAGCCCACCATACAAATGAGTGCCGATGTGCTGAGTGAAGTAAATACTGAGGTGGCAGAATGGGCCAAAGACAGAATAAGAGAAGTAAAAGAATTAAAAACAGCCGACAATTATCGCAGAGAGTTTGTAGGCAATTTAGCTCATGAATTAAAAACACCTCTATTCAGCATACAGGGGTATATAGACACACTGCTGGATGGTGAATTAACCGATATAGAACAGACCAAAAAATTTCTTCAAAAGGCAAGCAATAGCTGCGAACGACTGAGTAATTTAATAAAAGACCTAGACCAGATAACTTCGTTTGAGAGCGGCAATATGCCCCTTATAATTACACGGTTCGATATAGTGGAACTAACTAAAAAAGTAATAGACCAACTGGAACAAGCAGCCAATCAAAAATCTGTGGTGCTGCGCTTACGAAGAGAAAACGAAAAACCAATTATGGTAGAAGCTGATAGCTCTAGAATAGAACAAGTGCTTACAAATTTATTCATGAATAGCATAAGCTATGGCAAGGATGGAGGCGAAACCCGCGTAAGGTTTTACGACATGAATGATAATATTCTAATAGAAGTGGCAGACAATGGAATTGGCATAGCTAAGGAACATTTGCCTCGGGTATTTGAGCGATTTTATAGAGTGGACAAAAGCAGGTCGCGCAATGAGGGTGGCTCTGGATTAGGTCTTGCCATTTGCAAGCACATTATAGAAGCGCACAACCAATCACTGAGCGTTAGAAGCACCGAGGGTATGGGCAGCACTTTTTCGTTTACTCTTAAAAAGAAATAATTCCAGACTATCCCACCAGACAATCCCAATCAGGGCGCACAAATGAGTTGTGCTGCTTTTCCCAGCCAATAGTAGTTTCGGGCCCATGGCCGGAATAGACGGTATAATCATCGGGCAGAGCATACATTTTTTGCTGAATGGATTGTACTAAATCAGCAGCATTGCACATGGGCAAATCCACCCTACCTACACTGCCTCTGAACAACACATCGCCCGATAGCACAAGTTTTTCATCCTCGTTTATCAAGGCAATATGGCCTGGCGCATGGCCAGGAACAAACAACACGCGCAACGTTGTGGTGCCAAAACGCACTACCTCACCTTCTTCCAAAAACGCATTGGGCATGGGCGACAACTGATAAGGCACATTCCACATTAAACTGGCAGAAGGAGCCCTTTCCAGCATAGGTATTTCCTTTTTATGCGCCATTAACGGAATAGCATATTTATCGCACACAGCTGCATTACCCAGTATATGGTCCAGATGGCAGTGTGTGTTTATTACCATTTTGGGTGTTAATCCCTCATCAGCTATAAATTCAAACAGCAAATCATTCTCCTCCTGCTCCGCCATACCTGGGTCAATAATTATGGCCTCCTTGGTGGCATCAAAAATGACATAAGTGTTTTCAGAAAAAGGATTAAAAGTGAATTGGGCTAAACGCATGTAATTATTGTGATTTGTAATTCCCCGCAAAAAACGACCAAAAATCTCATTTAAACTGACAAAAGAATGTCCAATTTGAGCAATTTTGATTACAATTTGTTGTTACATTAGCGCCTACGGTTATTGTTTTTTTTCAAAGGCCGCTCCTTCCATTAATGAGGTTATTTACAAAAATACTTTTGTCTGCACTTGCGCTGCTGATTTTAACACCTTCAGCATGGGCACAATTTTACCAAGGTTCCAATATGGAATTTGGCAAAAACAGAGTGCAGTACAAAGATTTTACCTGGTTCTATTATCCATCTAAAAATTTTGATGTGTACTACTACATAGGTGGTGAGCCACTTGCAGAGTATACCTTAATCTCATCTGAACGCAACCTTACGGAATTAGAAAAATTTTTCGACTACTCGCTAGACGAAAAAATGCAAATACTGACTTACCTAAAACAAAGTGAATACAGACAAAGCAATGTAGGACTGAATGAAGGTGAGGGATATAACATAGGGGGTGTGGCCCGCATAATGGGCAATAAAATGTTTGTGTACTACGAGGGCAGTCATGCATTATTAGACAAACAAATAAGAGAAAACATATCACGCATACTCTTTAACCAAATGATGTATGGAGGCGATTGGAAAGATGTGCTAAAAAGTAGCACGCTACTTTCTGTACCTAAGTGGTACGAAGAGGGACTAATTTCTTACGCAGCCAATGGCGTTACCAACGACTGCGAAACGTTTATTAAAGACTACTTGCGCTCAGGCAAATTCAGAAGTTTTAATTTTTTAGACAATGCACAATCCAAACTGGCAGGTCAGGCATTTTGGAATTATATAAGCGAAGTGTATGGCGAAAATGTAATTCCCAACTTGCTCTACATGTCGCAAGCCAGCCGCAATATCGAGAGTGGATTTTTATATGTACTTGGTTTATCGTTGGATTCAGTTACTGAAGATTTTATTCGCTTTTATAAAGAAAAATCGGCCGGTAATAAGAACGAGTTGCTGCCTGGTGAAACTATGCCACCCACGAGCAATGACAAAGAAGATATTAAAACATGGCGAAAGTCATTAAAGCAATTGGGCGATGTAAAAGTGCGCTACAGAAATAAATATAAGTACACGCAATTCAAACAATCGCCTGACGGAAAATATGTAAGCTATGTAACGCACGAAATGGGCCAGTACCGCATATGGCTGTATGATGTAGAAACGCAAAAGAAGCATTGTGTGCTTAAAAAAGAATACAGGCTGGATCGTATAGCTGACGAAACTTTCCCAGTAACAGCATGGCACCCCAGCAGCAAAACACTCACTTATGTTTTTGAAAAACGAAGCAATGCATGGCTAGGTAATTATGTGGTAGAAGAAAAAAAGCATGTAGAGAAAGAACTTTTTTCTATCCAAAAAATATTGGACATGCAATACAGCGAAGATGGAAAAAAATTAGTATTCAGTGGTGTTAACCGTGGCCAAACCGATTTGTATTTGTACATGGTAATAGGCAATAATCAGGAACAACTTACCAATGACATTTGGGATGATTTAAATCCACGTTTTGTGGCCGGTGGAAGCAAAGTAATTTTTGCAAGCAATCGTCTGGACGATACACTGCGAGTGGATGTGCCAATAGATACTTACAGAAAAGAAAAGGATATATACCTTTACAACCTTGCAACGCGCTCGCGCTATTTAGAACGTATAACCTACACCCCTGATGCTGATGAGCACCACCCTGCAGAATATGCACCAAAACATTACACCTACCTTGGCAATCAGCAGGGATTTGACAATAGATACCTAGCTACCATAGATAGCGCCATTACAGGTATTGACACTACTATACACTACCGCTACTTTACGGTTACCAGCGCGCTGTCATCCTATCAGCGCGACCCGCTGGACTATCAGTACAACAGTAAAACGGGTAGCTACCTAATGCAATTTGCAAGAGGATTAAAACCGGTAATATACCTTGGCAATAAAGACAACGACAACGCCCTTAATACCGACAACACTTACAATCCAAACGAATTGAATGGTCAAGCAGGCGGCACCAACAATCAATTGCAACTTTCAGCAGACACATTGGAGACAGGTGAAATAGACATAAACAACTACCTTTTTGAGGACGAAAGAAAAGACTACTCGTACGAAAAAGAATCGGTGCGTTTGCAGGAAATAGCGCCACCGGCCACGGCTGCTGCAGATTCTGCAAATGCTCCATTTGTATTGCCACGTTCTAAAAACTATCGCCTCAATTTTGCAGCAGATAAAGTGGTGGCGCAGTTCAACAATTCATTCAGCAATCCTTTCTACCAATTATTAACCGGACCTAGCAGTGTTACCCCTGGCTTGTCTACCATGACAGTAGTAAGTGCTACCGATCTTTTTGAAGATTATAAAATAGTAGGCGGTTTCCGTTTGGCTTTGCGCAACAATGATTATGGTGCAAGTTTCGAAAACTTAAAAGGTCGTTGGGACAAAAAAATAACCCTTTCCAGACAATCCAATTTTGGGCAAGCAGGATTTATGCTGTATAAAATTCACACGCATAATCTTATGAGACAATGGAAATATCCATTCACAGAATTGTCTAGCCTGCGCATACAAGCCATAGTGCGCCACGACAGATTGGTGGTGCTGAGCAATGAGCTTACCAGCCTTTCTACTCCCAATTCTTACGACCTCACAGCAGGTCTTCGGTTAGAATATGTTTTTGACAATACCTCAAACAAAGGACTGAACCTGTACAATGGTACCCGTTATAAATTTTGGGCAGAGCGTTTTGTAGAACCTGACAATTTAAAAAACAAAACCGATTTGAATGTTGTAGGTTTCGATTTCAGACATTACCAGCGCATACACCGCGACTTTATAGCAGCCTTCAGAATATCAGGCGCCACCACATTTGGCCAGTATAAAATAGTGCATTACCTAGGTGGTGTAGACAACTGGATACTAGGACAAAAAATAAATAACGATACCCCAATTGATTTTGAAAATCAGAATTACGCTTATCAATCATTTGTGGCTCCCCTGCGCGGATTTTATGTAAACAGCAGAAATGGCAACTCGGTAGTAATGGCAAATTCTGAACTGCGTTTACCATTGTTCAAATACTTCATGCGCAAACCTATTAAGAGTGATTTCATAGAAAACTTTCAGATAGTTTCTTTCTTTGATGTTGGCAGTGCCTGGACAGGCAAATCGCCTTACGCTGACGAGAATACGTTTAATCAAAATACACTCACTAAAACACCAGTTACCGTGAGTGTATCCAACAATCGTGAGCCAATAATTTACGGCTACGGTTTTGGATTGCGAAGCAGAGTATTGGGCTATTTCATACGTGCCGACTGGGCTTGGGGTGTGGATGATAATCAGGTATTGCCACGTGTATTTTACCTGTCACTTAATATGGATTTCTAAAAAAAGAAATTGTACTATAGAAAGCCAAGTTCTAATTGAGCTTCCTCGCTCATCATACTTTTATCCCATGGTGGGTCCCATGTTATTTCCACCTTACATCCATTTACACCTTCAATAGAAGCTACTTTATTTTCTACATCGGGCGGCAGTGTTTCGGCCACAGGGCACGAGGGCGATGTAAGAGTCATCATAATGGTTACGCTTCGGTCATCATTCAGCCCAATGTTATATACCAAGCCAAGCTCATATATGTCCACAGGTATTTCGGGGTCATATATGGTTTTTAGCATTGCTATTACCTTGTTCTGTATTTCGTTGCGTTCAGTTATATCCATGTTGGATTTTTTTTCCTTCGTTTGCAAGTATTCACTTGCAAATATTTTTTTGCTCTATCAAAAATCTAAAACTATTTTTTCATCACATACTCTTAAGCTGGAAAACCAAAGCATAATTTTTAATTTGTTGTATCATGCTTGCTAATCCATTGCTGCGCGTGGGCGATAAGTGTTCGCTAAGGCCAATGTCTTTTACAAAATGTAAATCAGCCTTTGCTGCATCGGCCGGCAGTTCATTGTTTAGCACTTGTATTACCAGCGCTATAAGCCCTTTGGTAATAATAGCATCGCTATCAGCACTTAAGTCTAATCTGCCATTATTATCTAACTCCGCATGCAGCCACACTCTGCTTTGGCATCCCTTTATAAGGTTCTCTTCCGTTTTATATTGTTCCTGAATCAAAGGTAAATCTTTGCCCAGGTCTATTATATATTCATACTTCTGCATCCAGTCACTAAACATGCTGAATTCAGAAATTATCTCTTGTTGTTTTTCTTCAATACTCACTTATCGCAATAGACTTATTGCTTTTTTCAAAGCGTTTATAAACACATCTACTTCCTCTATAGTATTGTAAGCTGCAAACGAAACACGCACCGAACCTGCTACGCCAAAAAAGTTCCACAACGGCTCTGTACAGTGCTGGCCTGTGCGCACAGCCACACCCTGCTTGTCTAGCAATGTGCCTAGATCATAAGGATGCACACCTGCAACTTCAAAAGAAATAACTCCCACTTTTTTATCAGCAGTTCCAAATATTCTAAGGCCTTCTATTTGTAGCATTTGATTTGTGGCATGCTGCAACAACTCATGTTCATGTTCAGCCACAGCTTCCCAATCCAAGTTGTTTACAAAATCTAAAGCACTGCCAAAAGCTACTACACCTTCTATGTTGGGTGTTCCAGCTTCAAACTTGTGTGGCAATTCGTTGTAATATGTTTTTTCAAACGATACACTCTTTATCATTTCGCCACCACCTCTGTATGGAGGCATAGCCTCTAGCAATTCTCTTTTTCCATAAAGCACTCCCACACCGGTGGGGCCATAAAGTTTGTGCGCACTAAAGCAATAAAAATCGCAATTAAGCGCCTGCACATCTACCGCAAAGTGAGCCACTGCTTGTGCACCATCTATTAAAACTTTTGCTCCCACGGCATGCGCCATACTTATTAATGCTTGCACAGGATTAATAGTGCCAAGAGAATTAGACACATGATTTACTGCTACCAATTTAGTTTTAGAAGTAAGCAATTCTTTTAATGCATCTATTTGCCACTCTCCCTTTTCATTTATTGGCAATACTTTTATTGTCGCACCCTTCTCTTCCGCTACCATTTGCCAAGGCACTATGTTGCTATGGTGCTCCATCATGGTTAGCAATATTTCATCACCTTGCAACAGATTCATTCTTGCCCAAGTTTGTGCCACTAGATTTATAGCATCGGTAGTGCCACTTGTAAAAATTATTTCAGCACTACTCCCAGCATTAATCAATGCTTTGGTTTTTTGGCGCGTGTCCTCAAACACTTCAGTAGCCTTATTAGCCAGGTAGTGCGCACCGCGGTGCACATTGGCATTATAATTTTTGTAATAGTCAGTTATAGCATCTATTACCAACTTAGGCTTTTGAGTAGTGGCAGCATTATCAAAATACACAAGCGCACAGCCATTTACTTGCTGATGCAGTATGGGAAATTCTTTCCTTAGTTGTTGTATGTCCAGAGTTGCTGTCAAAAAATAATTCTTTTATACAAATAGCAAATCGCGCTTCACCAATTCAGTTATCACATATTCGCGCACTGCTTCATTATCCACTTTACTTATTACATCATTTACAAATGCAGTAGAAAGCAGCTTGCGTGCGCTCTCATCGCTCAATCCGCGCGACTTTAGGTAAAACAAGGCGCTATCGTCCATTTGACCAGTAGTAGTGCCATGGCTGCATTTTACATCATCTGCATATATTTCCAATTCAGGCTTTGTATTCATCTGAGCCTCATTGCTCAGCAACACATTTTTATTACTCTGAAAGGCATTAGTTTTTTGTGCATCAGGTTGCACATATACTTTACCATTAAACACTCCCACGCTGTTATCGTTCAGTATTCCCTTATATAATTCATTGCTATTGCAATTAGGAAAACGATGATCCACTTTGGAATGGTTGTCTACAAACTGTTTTCTTCTTGGCAGAAAAATTCCGTTCAGGTGAGTTTCTATATTTTCACCATCAAGCGAGATATTTAAATTATTGCGCACCCAACCACCATCTATTGTCAAGGTGTTTATATTAAATCGTCCATTTTTTTCAATGTGTATAGAGTCTTCATTCATCATAAAACTATGGTCACCTTCTGCCTGAATTTTATGCAGGCTTACAATTGCATTTTCATCCACATGCACATTCAATAGTCTATTGCAAAAAGACTTTTGATCCTTAACGCATACAAACGATTCTACCACTTCTAACTCAGCCGATTTTTCGGCATGTATAGTTATTATGGGTTGCGCCATGGCCATTTCATCGGCCATTATATGCAATATATGCAGAGGCGCTGTGCGCACTTTGTTTTTAGCTATGTGTATGTGCAACACAGATGTGCTGTAGGCTGCATTAAGCGACTGAAAAATATTGGCGCATGGAAAATCTATTGCCTCATGTGTTTTGTCCGCTTTTATACTTACATCTAAAGCATTGGAATAAGCTGAAAGATCATCTCTTAAAAAACCATTTACAAAAACAATTAATTCAGCATTTAAACCAGGTATCACATACGGAGTTATGTCCACCTTAGCTGCAGCGTTTATAATGCTCCAGTTCTCATGCGCTATTCGTGCAGTGCGCGTATACTTCCAATCTTCTACACGCGTGGTAGGAAAATCTTGCGTGTGCAAAGCGGCCAAAGCACGCTCCACCATGGCAGGCTGGCTCTGTAGCAGTGCACTTTTAAAATTACTAAACGAGGAAATAAATTTTTCCGCAGCAGAAACAGTAGTATTCAAAGTAGCTTCCATGATTATGAGTAGGCAGTTTCAAATTCTTCCTTTATCCAATCATATCCCTTTTCCTCTAATTCGAGGGCAAGCTCTTTAGGACCACTTTTAACTATGCGGCCTTTGTACAGCACGTGCACAAAATCTGGCACTATATAATCCAACAAACGCTGGTAGTGTGTAATAACAAGAAAAGACCTGTCAGGCGAGCGCAACGCGTTTACTCCATTGGCCACAATTCTCAACGCATCTATATCCAAACCAGAATCGGTTTCGTCCAATATGGCAAGCTTTGGCTCAAGCATAGCCATCTGAAATATTTCATTTCTCTTTTTCTCGCCACCGCTAAATCCTTCGTTCACTGCGCGGTTAGTCAGCTGGCCATCCAGTTCCACCAGTTTAGATTTTTCGGCCACAAGCTTTAGAAATTCTTTAGCAGAAAGCGGCTCCAATCCCTGGTGCTTTCTTATCTCACCCACAGCTGCTTTTAAAAAATTCATGTTGCTTACACCTGGTATTTCTACAGGGTATTGAAAGGCAAGAAAAACACCTTCGCGTGCTCTTTCTTCAGGAGCCATTTCAAGCAAATCCTTTTGTAAGAATTGCACCGAACCTTCAGTTACTTCATACTCCTCTTTGCCAGCCAATACCGATGCTAGAGTAGATTTACCGGAGCCATTAGGTCCCATTATAGCATGAACTTCGCCAGGCTTTATATCCAATGAGAGGCCACGAAGAATTTCTTTTTCTTCTATGCGCGCATGTATGTTTTTGATAGATAACATTTCCTATTTATAAAAAAAATGAAATAAAATTTTTTGTCTACAATTATTTATTTGTGTCCATTGTTAACCAACAGAACCCTCGAGTGAAATGGCCAAAAGTTTTTGTGCCTCTACTGCAAATTCCATAGGTAATTTATTTAAAACGTCTTTGGCATATCCATTCACTATCATGCTTATGGCTTGCTCCTGATCCAGTCCTCGTTGCAGGCAATAAAATATTTGATCCTCTCCTATTTTAGAGGTGGTGGCTTCATGCTCCACTTTAGCAGTATTATTTTTTACCTCTATGTATGGAAATGTGTGTGCACCGCATTGGTCTGTCATAAGCAGCGAGTCGCACTGCGAAAAATTGCGCGCATTGTCTGCACTGCGATTTATGTGTACCAATCCTCTATAAGAGTTTTGGCTTTTGCCAGAGCTAATTCCTTTTGATATAATGGTACTCTTAGTGTTTTTACCAATATGAATCATTTTAGTACCCGTGTCTGCTTGCTGCATATTATTGGTAACCGCAACAGAATAAAATTCGCCCACACTATAGTCGCCCTTGAGCACGCACGAAGGATATTTCCAGGTAATAGCGCTGCCGGTTTCCACTTGTGTCCAACTAATTTTAGACCTTACACCTTCGCACATGCCGCGCTTGGTTACAAAGTTGAAAACACCGCCTTTACCTTCTTTATTTCCAGGATACCAATTTTGTACAGTGCTGTATTTTATTTCGGCATTGTCCATGGCTATTAGTTCCACCACCGCAGCGTGCAGCTGATTCTCATCGCGCATGGGTGCGGTGCAGCCTTCCAGATAGCTTACAAAACTTCCTTCATCTGCTATTACAAGTGTGCGTTCAAACTGTCCTGTGCCCCCTTCATTTATTCTAAAGTAGGTGCTAAGTTCCATGGGGCAGCGCACACCTTTGGGTATGTAGCAAAACGACCCATCAGTAAAAACAGCTGAGTTGAGTGCAGCATAAAAATTATCGGTGCGTGGCACTACAGTGCCCAAATATTTTTTTATAAGTTCTGGATGTTCTTGTACAGCATCGCTCATGGAGCAAAATATGATGCCAAGCTCACCAAGTTT
>JANOXJ010000033.1:0-5521 GCA_031418455.1 Flavobacteriales bacterium
GCTTTATCGTATTAAAATGCCACTGCGTGCCAAACGTCATTTGGGCAAGCAGTTTTCGCTGGGCGATGAAAACAATGTGCATGTGCATGTAGAAAATTTGTCGCGTGTGCAACTTCATTGCGAGTTGTATGACGAGTTGCCGGTGCAGTTTCAAGAACGCAATTTTTATCGTTTGCTTAGCATAGAGGCTGGCGCTGCAGAAGATTTGCATTATCAATTGCGCCCTGTTACCCGTGGCGAATATCACTTTGGGGTGCTCAATGCCATTACTTCCTCAGTGGTGGGCTTATGCTCGCGCAGAGTGTTGCTTGCCGCACCGCAAATGATTCCGGTGTTTCCAAGTGTTATACAAATGAAGAAATACGAAATGCTTGCATTTGCACGTATAAGTAATTACGAGGGTATAAAACACATAAGACGCATAGGACACAGTTACGAGTTTGAAAAAATAAGAAACTATGTACAAGGCGATGATATACGTAGTATAAACTGGAAGGCCACTGGCAGGCGCAATGCCATCATGGTAAATCAGTATGAAGATGAGCGCTCACAACAGGTGTATATGATACTGGACAAAAGTCGCAATATGCATATGCCTTTTAACGGACTTAGCTTGCTGGACTATAGCATTAACACTAGTTTGGTGCTAGCCAATATTGCTCTAAAAAAATATGATAAAACGGGGCTTATAACATTCTCGCATAAAATAGGAAGTGTGCTGCCTGCTGACAGAAGCGAGCTGCAACTGAAAAAAATATTGCAACTGCTGTATAGAGAAAAACCGCAACCTGTGGAGGCCAACTACGATTTGCTGTACAGAGCTGTTAAAAATGTAGTGCATGGCCGCAGCCTTATTTTTCTTTACCTCAATTTTGAAAGTGCCTATGCCATGGAGCGCGCATTGCCTGTGTTGCAAAAAATAAATAGAATGCACTTGCTGGTGATTATGATTTTTGAAAATACAGAGCTCGAAAAATTCTCGAACGAAGCACCTGTAATGCTTAGCGATATATATGCCCAAACTATAGCGCAAAAACTACTGAACGATAAACGACAAATAGTGGCCAAGCTGCGCAAATATGGCATTCAAACCATATTGAGCAAACCTGAAAATCTTTCGATAAATACCGTGAACAAATACCTTGAACTAAAAGCACGAGGGCTCATTTAGCAGGTAGCCATTTCATTTTTTGCGGTTTCTACACGCGTTGTTAATATTAAGAGTGTGTAAAATATTCTGCATTTAAATTGCGTTGAATGAGATAATTAGTACATTTAACTCAACCAATAATTTTTAGCAGGGAATGAAAATTACTCCATACGCATGGTTTTTTATGCTGGCATTGGCTGTGTCTTGTAAAAAAGATCCGGAGATTGTCACCTTTACTGACAACACTATTCCGCCCTATTCTGAAGTGAGCACACTGCTGGTAGAAAATTATGTAAACAGGTTGTACATAGACCTTATAGGCCGCGAGCCAACTGATGGTGAAATGAGTGCAGATGTAGCTGCTTTGGAAGCAGGACAGTTGAGCGCTGCAGCAAGAACCACTGTTGTAGATAAGCTTATGAATAACACTGCATATATAGAAGGCGATAGTTCTTATGCACATGCATATCACCTTAAATTTTATGACGACCAAAAGGCGCGTTTCCTAAACGGTGCATCGGAAGTGGATATGTATGAGTCGTATTATTTATACTACTACATAAGTGTGCAGGATAGCATAGCCGGCAACATGCTGGCCTCGCAACTGAACAGAGCTGAGGCTAACAAAATGAGAGCGGCTATAGAGAGCAATCGCGATTTAAGATTGGGCACCATTACCGTAAGTGAAATGTGCCGAAGAATGTGTTTTAATGCGATATATGATGATATAAACATGAACACATTTAATTACATCAACGCCACTTTTGATAATCTGTATTTCCGTTTTCCTACCGAGGCTGAGTTAGATGCGGCCTATGCCCCTGTGGACTACAACGGCAGCGGTGTATTGTTTGGTCAGGTTATTAACAGCAAAACAGAATATTTGAATGTACTGCTAAACAACGCTGAATTTGCTGAAGGCATGATACGCTGGGCTTATAGCAGCCTGCTTAGCCGCGAACCTCAAACCATAGAGGTGTTTAATTTATTGGACGATTTTAATAATGGAGAAAATATAGAAGCCGTACAAATATCCATTTTGATAACTGATGAGTATGCCGGTTTTTAATTGAATATTTTTTTTAAGAAAAAGAAATAAGCCATGGAAAAAAACATGATAGAAAATACTGCTCCCACAAATAATACATTGAATGGCGCACTGGCCGCGCTTGCTTTAGCTGCCACTGCCGTGGCCTCTTGCAAAAAGGACAAGGAGGGTTTGTTTGAATTAAACAATGTAGAACTTTATAGCAGCGCTGCTGAAAAAGATAAGCGCAAATCCAATGCGCAATTCATTAGCATTTTACATACTAATTTGTTTCAGTTAGCCATAAGCAGTGGCGAAGTGTTTGAGCTGGACGAGGCATTTCGCAGCATAGGCGATCAGGATTTGGCACGCGAGGTACTCATAAGCAATTTCTTTAACGAAACAGGTGTGGCGTTGCCAACAGTTACAGAAATGAATACCAATTTAGATTTGTTTGTAGAGGAAACCTTCAAACGTTTTTTTGTGCGCACACCCAACGAAGCAGAAAAGACTTGGGTCAAAAATTTCATTAATACCAATCCGCAATTAACACCTGAGAATATCTACTTCGCATTTGCTATTAGCAACGAGTATCAGTTCTATTGAGATTGTTTTTTTTAGTTAAGCGACTTCCAGAAAAATATTTTTTTATAAATAGGTTTTTTTAAAAACGCCATTTAGTAAAATGAAAAGAAGAGAGTTTATTCAAAAGAGTGCATTGACCACAGCAGGAGCTTTGGCATCGCCTTACATACTACCCAGCGGTCGGTTGTTTGCTCCATCGGGTTCGCGCAGTGCCGACCATGTGGTGCTCGTAATGTTTGCAGGTGGTGTGCGCTATCAGGAAAGTGCCGGCAAAGGCTACCTTGCCCAAAGCCAGGTGGGCGAGCCTTATGAAGGCAACATTATGTACAACATGCTCAATGGCGCAGCACCAACTATGAAAATAGTGTATGGCACTGGCGAGGGCGGTATCAATCCTATTCCTTCTATACTTAGTAGTAGCATGCAATCGCAAGGCACCTTGTTCAACGAGGTAAGTGCATTGTATGCCGGCCACTTTGGCGGACTCAATAGCATATTGCAAGGCGCATCGGCCGATGGGCAAGGGCTTAAGCAACGTCCTTACAATCCTACACTGTTCGAATATTTGCGCAGGCACGGTGGCCTAAAAGCTACCGACACATGGTTTGTAGGCAATGGTATAGATGGCTCTGTGCCTTTGCTAAACTATAGTGCAAACGAAAATTATGGCATTCAGTATGGCGCTAATTTTTTTGCACCACTTGTTACTTTTAATGAGAATAGCTACAACAATTTGGGCCACGGAAAAATTTATCATCCGGAAAATGAGCTGTCTCCTATGTATAAACTTAAAACATTTTTAGACAACACCTTTGCACAATACGGTGGCTCTGCTGCAGCCTTGGGCAATACCGATGAGGAGAAGCAACAGATAAAAGAATTTATGAATCTGATGTACGACAAGGTGCAGGATGGCACCATCAATCTGCCTCCTATATCTGACAATGGCGATGCGTACAATGTGGGTTTTGCATGCGAGGTGTTAGATTATTTTGAGCCTACTTTTCTGTGCTTAAACCTAAGCGCGGTAGATGTGTGCCACAGCAACTACACAGGCTATGTAAAAGCGCTGCACCGTGCCGACCATGCTGTGGGCCACTTGTGGAATATGATACAAAACCACCCTACACTGGGCGGCAACACTACCCTTATAGCCATACCTGAGTGTGGCAGAAATTTAGAACCCAATACCATTTTAGACCAAAACGATTGGGCGGCTTACGACCATAGCGATGCTAATGCATTGCGTATATGGTCGCTTATGGCTGGGCCTAGTGTGCCTTCTAATTTGGTTATAGGCAACGAGACTAACCCGGTAGGGCAGGTTACCAATGCCATGCTTACCGTGGCAGATATATTGGGTATTAAAGATGAGGTGGCGAATGCTGGTTATTTACAAGGTGGTACTCAATCATTTTTCGATTTAATATGATGAGAAATTTTTGGAACAAACCCATAGGTACACGTGCCGATGCTGCGCTATTGCTTATAGCATTGGTGGTTATAGTTTTTGCTGCGTGCAAAAAAGGCAACGATGTTACCAACCCTTACGACAGCATACCACCTGTGGTAAACAACGACAACCCTACGGCCGATGATTTGCCTGTGGGCAGTTTTGCATGGCTGCATGGCAAAATTTTTAAACCCACTTGTGCCAACAGTGGTTGTCACGATGGCACCTTTGAGCCAGAGTTTAGGTCCATTGCCAGCTCTTACAACTCGCTGGTAAACCACCCTGTTATTAGCAACAATCCGCAGGAAACATTTGTACACCGCGTAGTGCCTTATGATGCCAACGCATCTTTTTTGCACGAGCGATTGACGGTAGATATAGAAAACACAAGTGGCATTATGCCCCTTACATCGGGCGATAGCGATTGGGATGGAAACGAAAATTTTTACATCTCAAAAATTACAGAGTGGATAAATGCGGGTGCTAAAGATGTGTATGGCAATGCCGCCCCCAGTGCCAATGTAAACACACCACCCATAGTGTATGGCCTTGCTGTATTTCCGCACAACACTACCACCACTGCCTACCCGCGCGAGGTAGACTCGCCCTATGGCATAGGCGCTATAGAGGTGCCCTCAGACCTGGTAGATGTGTGGATTTTTCCGTTTGACGACAATGCGGGCATCAATCAGTTTGCAGGCATTAGTTTAAAAGCTGCTACCAATGTTACAGATTTTACTACCTCTATCAACAGCACTTTCTCGTTGCAAAGTCCCATTACCGCTTTGGACTTTGGCGACACGCCCAATCAGTTTTATTACAAAGCCACTTTAGACTTAAGCACCGCTACTGCCGGCACCACCTATTACCTGCGTTGTTATATGGACGATGGTGCACAGCAACAGATTACAGAATTGCCCAACGATTCATCGCAACCATTTTGGTATTTAATTTTTTCGCTCAAGGTGCAGTAAGGTGTTTTAAAAAATTTGAATGTGAGAAAAAGAAAATGGAGAAAGTAAACTATGACACGCCTATATAAAATACTTAGCAGCTTATTACTCGCCATGTGTGTTGCATTGGCCATAACATCGTGCAAAAAGGACAGCGATGAAAAACCCACAGCACCCGTTATAGAATTTAAAAGCATATCGGCTGGCACTGTGGAGCAGTTTAACAACAGTGTGCAAATTACTTTGTCGTACGAAGATTACCAGGGCGACCTTGGCCGCCAAGACCCCGATGATTACTCGCTGCGCATACTGGATGCCCGCCTGGCCAACTACGACTGGTACCACATACCACC
>JANOXJ010000034.1:0-2200 GCA_031418455.1 Flavobacteriales bacterium
GCTCCAACACATACGATACTGTGTCTTTGCTTCCTGTTTCCAAACCTTTGTAAGCAAGTGGCTGATAACCCCAGGCGCTCATGTAATAGTAGGCCGCCTGCTTGGCATTGCCTACATATAGTTCTACATGGTCTGTTCCTAGTAGCGGCAAAAAATCTTCCGCTTGTGGCACTACTTTTTCTAAGTGAAGTGATGTTGTGTCGGTTGTCATTTTATTAAAAATTAGCCGATGAAAAAATTAGCCAATTAGCCAATGCATTTCACCGAAGATTGTTTTTTGAAGTAGAAATTATTTTAGTAATTATTCAAGCCAAGATGTTTTGTAAGTGTTGTCTGCAATATCTAAAGCTGCCTGTGTTAGTTTTAATGGTTTAAAAGTATCTACCATTACAGCCAGCTCTCCTGTTTCTTTTTGCCCTATGCTGCGCTCATATGCTCCCGGGTGTGGGCCATGTGGTATGCCTCCGGGGTGCAAGCTTATATAGCCTTTGTCCACGTGGTTGCGGCTCATAAAATCACCATCTACGTAGTACAACAACTCATCGCTGTCAATATTACTATGGTTGTATGGTGCCGGTATGGCTTTAGGGTGATAGTCGTACAGGCGCGGACAAAATGAACACACCACAAAATTGTGTGCTTCAAATGTTTGGTGCACAGGTGGTGGTTGATGCACACGCCCCGTTATGGGTTCAAAATCGTGTATGGAAAATGCATAGGGATAATTATAACCGTCCCAGCCAACTACATCAAAAGGATGCGAAGCATACACTAATTCATGCATCACATTTTCTTTACGAATTTTTATAATGAATTCACCTTTCTCGTCATGCGTTTCTAAATGCGATGGTCTTCTTATATCTCGCTCACAAAATGGTGAATGCTCCAGCATTTGGCCAAAATCGTTGCGGTAGCGCTTAGGTGTAAGCATGGGCGAAAATGATTCTACAATGAACAAGCGATTGTCTGTGGTATCAAATTCTATTTGATAAATTATGCCGCGGGGTATTATAAGATAATCGCCATAACTGAATTTTAAATTGCCAACCAATGTGCGCAGTGTACCACTGCCTTTGTGCACAAAAATCATTTCATCCGCATCAGCATTTTTGTAGAAATAATTTTTCATGCTTTGCATGGGTGCTGCCAGTGCTATGTTTAAGTCATTGTTGAACAGCATATGCACCCGGCTTTTCAAAAAATCATCATCGGGCGGAACACTCCAGCCTTGCAGCATCATAGGTGTTATGTTTTTATCTACTGCCGCCACCGGATGCACATCCATGTCGCGGTGTATGCCTTTTATCATAGTGGGTCTGTGCACATGGTAGAGCAAACTGCTCATGCCATGAAAACCCTCTGTGCCAAATAGCTGCTCGTAGTATATGCCACCACTTGGTTTTTCATGTTGGGTATGTCGCTTGTGCGGTATGTTTCCTAACTGATGGTATATGGGCATAGCTTGAAATTATTTGCCGCTAAATTATTCATTAATAGCAGCCTCTTTAAATGATTTTTCTCATAGAGTATTTGAAACTTAAATTTAAATCAAAATATTCGAACAATGTCTTGATCAACGGCTTAGCCCGCTATTTTAGCCGCCCTTCTTAATCAAACATAACAACATGAATTTTGAACTTTCTGAAGAGCACTTAGCTGTGCAACAAGCCGCCCGCGAATTTGCCCAATCGGTATTAAAGTCTGGTGTAATTGAGCGCGATGAATTGCAAAAGTTTCCGGCAGAGGAAATTAAACAATTGGCAGAGCTAGGTTTTATGGGCATGATGGTAGACCCTAAATATGGTGGTAGCGGCATGGATGCCGTTAGCTATGCCATAGCCATGGAAGAAATATCTAAGGTAGATGCTTCTGTAAGCGTGTGCATGAGTGTAAACAATTCACTGGTATGCTACGGTATTGAGGCATTTGGTACCGAGGAACAAAAAATGAAGTATTTAGTACCATTGGCTAAAGGCGAAAAGATTGGAGCATTTTGCCTGAGCGAGCCGGAAGCAGGCAGCGATGCTACTTCGCAGCGCACTACTGCTATAGACATGGGCGACCACTACTTGCTAAACGGTACTAAAAACTGGATAACCAACGGAAGCAGTGCCAGCACTTACCTTGTAATAGCACAAACCGATGTGGCTAAAGGCCATAAAGGAATTAACTGCCTTATAGTGGAGCGCGGCATGGAAGG
>JANOXJ010000035.1:0-3369 GCA_031418455.1 Flavobacteriales bacterium
TCAAAGTTCAATACCTCTTTACCATCCAAATTTATCAAACTAAAATGTCCGTTCTCGTTGGTAATGGTTTCCAAATAAATATTCATAAAATCGCTTGCAGGATTGGGATATACAAGAAAATTTGCTGTTTGATTTGGTTCTAATATACCCACACTGCAGCCGGGTACAAGACAACCCAAGCTGTCCACCTTTACAAGCCAACCCTGTTGGGGTATACTGTCTAGGTTATTGCCATTGTTGTCTTCAGCCAGGTTGGTAGCCTCACCACAAAATATAAAACCACCATCGGCACATAGCTTAAGGTCGTTAATCGTATGCTGATCATCTGGGCTACTAACGTTGTGGTACCTCCTGGTCCAAAGCAACTCGCCATTGCTAGTGTATTTAGCCAGCAAACAATTTTCATTAACGTTGCCGTCCTCAGGTGTGGGTGATATGGTTTCGTCTATTTCGCGAGCTGCACCCAAGTATCCACCATCGGCAGTTTGCACTACATGTTTCATTCGGTACTGGGGGTAATAGTCCATGGTAGCTGGTGTTTCCCAATTGGTATTGCCACTATAATCGATGCTAAAAAGGCATGGTGTAAGGCCTATCCATCCCTGCTGCCAATATCCTGCTGCAAGAATTATTTCTTCATTTGTAACTATCATTTCATTCATGTGACTATTAATAGTTTGATTTGGCAGAATATCCCAATCTATCACAGGTTCATTTGTATCACCTGTAATGAGTTTAATGATGTGCTCTTCGATCGAATTACCATTGTTCACTTCCCTTGCACAAGCCATTATAACACCATTTTCAGCCGGATAAAGACAGTTGCAGCCATCATTTTCATTCGGCCAGGCAGATAAATACTCCCATTGCACATTGCCTGCACTATCTAATTTTAATATATTAAAATCCGATGAATTAATATTTGAAATTTGGCAAGTAACATAAATATTTCGTGCTAAATCGGTGGATACATACCTTGGATAAATAAAATCATTGTTTATAGGTGCATCCGCATAAGGCGATGCATACTTTCTTGTTTGCACGCTATCCCAATTTTGGTCGAACCACCAAAGCTGACAATAATCTATACCATCTATTTTAAGATAAGTAGCTAATAAATTATTGCCATTTTCTAATACACATCCTGCATCCTCAAAATTGAAAACATCCCACTCATCGCGTGAGTAAAATTTTTCCATCATAGTGTTGCCTTCCAAATCCACTTTGCGAATGAACAAGCCTGCATCAGTATCACCAATGGTGTCGTTATAAATGCCTGAACACACATAGCCATCAGCCTCTACCCAAATGTTGCCTGCAAGCGCTGTGCTACCCCAATTGAAACGTTGGTTGAAGGTGGTTTGAGCTGTGCTTGACTTTACCCAAATCAGGAAGCAAAAAATAATGGATATATACTTTAACATTATGGGCGGTTTTGTTTAGCTCTGTTGACCACTTATTAATTGTCTTTTGCAGTCGTTAGTTTTGTGATACGTTTAGCATCATCCTACTGGCACAGCATATTTTCTTGCCTTACAATTTACACAACATTCAAAATTATACCTAATAGCAAATGTACTAATCTCAGGTGTATTTTTTTTGATTACGTCTGACAGAAAAATATATCAAGCACTTTATAAATTAACTTAATATCATGTGTAAATTAACGCGAATCTAAAAAACGATATTAAAAAAAATCCCCTCACCGTTGTGAGGGGATTTCCTTTTTGTAAGTTCTCAAGTAGAGATTATTGGATAATCAATTTTGAGATGTGAGTGACATCGCCCATGTGTATGCTTAGGTAATAAATACCTTTAGCACACTGGGTGGCATCAATATTTTCTGTGCGCGAACCAGCAACATTACCAAGCTCTTTAGCAAGCGCTATGCGACCTGTTTCATCTGCAAGGGTATAGCTCATTTTAGTGCTACTCTTTGCTGTAATATTTATTTGAAATAGACCATTGTTAGGGTTTGGAAATACGCTAACACCATAGCCCGCTGCAAGTTCGTTTATATCAGTTATTGATATTTGCTGTGTAGCAGTGCATCCATTATTATCAGTCACTACCAAAGTGTAATCGCCCTGCTGCGATGCGTTGTTTAAATCATCCAAATCTTGATTGGTAGAAACTACATTGCCATTATAAGTCCATTCGAACTCGTATGGAGCAGTACCGCCAGTTACAGTGTATGCATTGTTGCCACCTGCATCTTCATCTATAGCATTTGGTGTAAGGTTGTTTATAGCAAGCGCATCAGGTTGGGTTATTACTAACGACATTACTTCTACTTCGCAACCGTTGTTATCTATAATATGAACATCATAAGTACCTGCTTCCAAATCGCCTATAGGACTGTTGTTATACACTACATCATCAATAGAGTATGTATAAGGTGCTGTGCCGCCTTGTGCATCTATTACTATCTGACCATCGTTGGCATCAAAACACGTTTCGGCCGTTGCCTCTCCTGTAGCTGTAAGTGCAGTTGGCTCTGTAACTTCTGCTGCATTGGCCAGTTCAACAACACAGCCATTAGCATCTTCTACATAAATAGAATATATGCCAATGCTCAAATCGCTAAACAATGGTGAGGGCGAATAATCCACACCATTAATGCTATACGCATAAAGTTCAGTACCACCTGTGGCAGTAATAAGTAAGCTACCATTGGTAAATCCTGCGCACGAAACAGCAGTGGCTTGGGCAGTGGCTTCTAACATGGAAGGTTCGCTTATTTCCACTTCTGATTCTAACACACATAGGTTTTCGTCCATTATATAAACGGTGGTAAGGCCAGCAGGCAAATTCATAAACTCACCACTGCTTGAATAATCCACATCATTTATACTATACATAAGTGCTCCTGTGCCGCCTGTAGCTGTAGCTACTATTATACCAGTACTATTTCCAAAGCACAATTGATTCGTTACTTCAAAACTCGCCTCTATGGCAGGACCACCACCTACGGTGAATGCTAAAGAAACTTCGCAACCGCTCTCATCGCGCGCATACAGTGTGTAGTTGCCCGATGCTATATTTTCTATTACAACAGAGCCATCGCCTTGTGGAATTTCATAATCGCCATTGCCATCTATTTCAAAACTTAGCATGCCGCTGCCTCCTGCTATATCAAAAGCTTGCGACCCGTCAAGTGAATTGAAACAACTAGATGGAACTTCAGTTGCTTCAGCAAGTGTTATTGCTGGTTCCTCTACTATTTCAAAAAATGTGCTTTGACCAACACAACCATTTGCATCGGTAGCTACAAAATAATATATGCCTCCACCTAAGCCGCAGTAGCTTGGCATGTCTAACTCCAGTGGTTGGTTTTCGCCTGCCATTACCGGTGAGCCTTCTATAAAA
>JANOXJ010000036.1:0-1828 GCA_031418455.1 Flavobacteriales bacterium
TAAGTGTAACAAACGGAATATGCACTCCAGCGGTTTCGGGTTCGGCTACATTGGTTGTGGGTAATCAACTAAACGCAACTATTACTGGCACCACCACCATATGCCAAGGAGGAACTACCACAATTAATTTCAATGGTAGTCCAAATGCAGAAGTAACATATTCATTAAATGGATGGAGCACAACTAGCATAGTGCTTGATGGTAGTGGCAATGCAAGTTTGATTACTGACGAAATTTATTACAGCTCATTTACTTATGGTTTGTTGAGTATAACTGATGGAACTTGTTCCAGAAGCATTAGCGGCAGTGCAGTTGTTACAACTACCTCTTTACCCGAAGCTGAAATTAGTGGATCAACTGAAATTTGCTCAGGCAGTTCTACTAACATTTCATTTGCAGGCACGCCTAACGCTACCATTACTTATACTGTAAATAATGGTCCCAATCAAACCATTGTATTGAATGGCGCAGGTGCAGCAACACTCAATACCGGTGCGCTCACTGCTAATACAACTTATACCCTTGTTAGTGTAGCAGTGGGCAGCTGCTCTGATGTGTATAATACCAGCGCAGTTGTAACCATATTAAGCAATATATATTTTCAGGATTCGGATGCCGATGGATTTGGAAATCCTTCAGTAGGTTCCTGCTCTTTTGTAGCTGGATATGTAAGCAATAGCAACGACTGTGATGATACCAATGCCAATTTAAATCCAAATACCAATTGGTATGCAGATGCTGATGGCGATGGATATGGTAGTTTCATTTACATTACCCAATGCAGCAACCCAATGCTTGCCAACATAGTACTTGTGGGAGGAGACTGCAATGACAACAATGCAACAGTAAACCCTTCAGCTACTGAAATATGCTTTAATAATATAGATGATGATTGTGATGGCCTTATAGACGAAGGCTGTGTACCACCTCCATCTAACGATTCATTTTCAGCAGCATCCAGTGTTGCATTATCAGGCATTGCATATCCAGCTGGCAGTTGTTATAATGGATACTTAACCAATGCATCTGTTTCATCGCAAGGCAATGCTGGCAATGTCTTGCCTGCGGGTGGTCAAGATGTTTGGTACAAAATAGTAGCACCATCTAAGGCATTGCGCGCAGTGCTAAATACATCAGCCTTTAATTGTGTGCTTGAGTTGCATAATGCGGCAGGCGCGCAAATTGATGTAGAAAATGATCTGACAGGCGTGGGTGGTGAATCTATGAATACCACAGGACTTACAGTGGGAGCCACTTATTATATAGCTGTGCGCTCTTATGACGGAGTTTTAGGTGCTTTCAATCTTTGTGTGCAATCATTAAATTCAAGTTATTGCAATGATGGTTCCGGCCCTCGCGAGTTGTGTGCAATATTTAAAGCTAAGTGGGTAGGTGCCAATTCATACACCTATAATTTTATCCCTACAGGTGCTACACCAGGTGTGCCAACTTCTGTTACAAGCGCTGGCAACATTGTACTGTCGGCCGCAGGTTTGTCGCTTTGTCATAATGGTACCTATGATGTTAAAATAGATGCATTTTATAATTTGCCTGATGGCGAGAATGTGCTTATGGGAGGCACCACTATATGTAATATTAATATTTTGCCTCATGCAAG
This sequence comes from Flavobacteriales bacterium, assembly GCA_031418455.1. Classification (GTDB taxonomy): domain Bacteria; phylum Bacteroidota; class Bacteroidia; order Flavobacteriales_D; family Sanyastnellaceae; genus JANNVZ01. The sequence goes on from JANOXJ010000036.1 coordinate 1,619, forward strand.
TGTGGAAGTAAAGGCTGAACAGCGTTGTGGTTATCCTGCAACACTTTTAAAAGGTACTATTTTGCAAGGCAAACCATTTGTTTGCAGTGCGCAGAATTATACGTTTGAGTTTATAGAACTTGCCAGTTGTGGTGGAGCTCCTATTGGCATGCCATTCTTCGCTACCTCACCAGGATCTTCTTCTACTATAAATTTGAATTCGGTTCCAGG
>JANOXJ010000037.1:0-1532 GCA_031418455.1 Flavobacteriales bacterium
ATCTGCTGCGCCCAGGCTCACTATAGAACCATTTAATGGGTCTAGTTCCGGCCTCTTGTACACTATATCTACAATGCCAGTAACGCCAGCACTTTCGTGCATTACCAAGTTTTTCAAAAACGTCATTTTTTCAGCCATTACTTCTACATTTTTTATCTGTAGCGTATCATAACTCATCATAAATGCAGAAACCGTGTACTCTCCCGCTTTCAAAGCCTTTAATCTAAATTTCCCGAGCGAGTCGGTAGAATAACTAATTTGGTCTACTCCATTTTCAGCCAGCATAATGACACCTGGTATTGGTGCTCCTTTTTCATCTACCACGTTGCCGTGGATTTCACCAAAGCTTTGGGCCTTGATGCTCATTACTAAAATCATTGCGAGTGCGGTGCAAGTGATTTGTTTGTTTAACATTTTAACTATTGAATTTCCTTTAAGATGACAAAAGCATCCCGATTCCATAAAAAAAATGAAAATTTCTTGAATATTTTTTACCCTAAACTATAACGAATTGATATACAACGAAATAAAAGCGAAATAAATTTTAATTATTTTTTATAGCCCACCCATAGGAATGGTGATTTTAATGATTTGGGAGAGGAGCAAAGAGGCCTGTTTTATTTTTTTAAGATTCTTTTTATCCCATTAATGCACTTAACCAAGATGAAGGAATTGTATTTCTGCAATTAATACCTTGATACATTATTTAGTATAGCTACCTTCGCGCCCTCATTTAAAAGCGCATTTTTTCTTTTACTATAAAGAAAAAGCCCACCTAGCATGAGCGATTCCATAAAGCATGAGTGCGGCATAGCACTACTAAGACTGAAGCAGCCGCTTCAATACTATACCGACAAGTACGGAACTTCTTTTTACGGCCTAAACAAAATGTACCTTTTGATGCAAAAGGAACATAACCGTGGGCAAGATGGAGCGGGCCTGGCCAACATTAAACTAGACATGGAACCGGGCAAAAAGTATATAAGCCGCATGCGCAGCAATGACCAGCAGCCCATACGCGATCTGTTTGCCAAAGTAATGTCACGTTTTGAAACGCTGGAAAAAAACAACCCGGAGAAATTAAAAGATGCTGCATATCTCAAACGAAATTTTGCTTTTATAGGTGAGGTGTATCTCGGGCATTTGCGCTATGGCACCTATGGCGGTAATAGTATAGAAAACTGTCATCCCTTTTTACGACAAAACAATTGGATGACCCGCAATTTAGTGGTAGCAGGTAATTTTAACATGACCAATGTAGACGAACTGTTTGCATTATTAGTAGAGCTAGGTCAGCATCCAAAGGAAAAGACCGATACAGTAACGGTGATGGAAAAGATTGGTCATTTTTTGGATGAAGAAAACCAAATGCTCTTTGACCAATACAAACAACAAGGCTACACCAACATACAAATAACAGAGCGTATAAGTAAGCATATAGATGTGCAGCGAGTGCTAGTAAAGGCCACCCGCGATTTTGATGGGGGCTATGCTATGTGTGGTATGCTGGGCCATGGCGATGCATTTGTGCT
>JANOXJ010000038.1:0-8871 GCA_031418455.1 Flavobacteriales bacterium
AATAACGTTTGAGGAAATACACCGCAACGGTGCTATTGCTTATGCCATTTACAACTATGTAAAATACACAGGCGATACTGATTATTTGGCCGAGTGTGGTGTAGATGTTTTGATGGGCATAGCCCGCTTTTGGGCGCAGCGTGTGCATTGGAGCAAAGCCAAAGGCATGTATGTAATGCATGGTGTAACAGGGCCCAATGAATATGAAAACAATGTGAACAATAATTGGTACACCAGCTACTTTGCAGCGTGGTGTCTTAAGTATTGTTTAGAGGTAATAGAACATTTAGCTAAGCACAATAAGTCTGAATTGGAGGCTAAGGTTTCAAAATATAATTTTGAAATGGATGCAGAAACTGAAAAGTGGAAACACATAGTTGCCAATATGTATTTGGGCAAACTGGAAGGCTCTAATATTTTGCTTCAGCAAGATGGTTTTATGGACAAGGACTTGCGCAACACGGCCGATTTGCATGCCGATGAGCGGCCTATAAATCAACATTGGAGTTGGGACAGAATTCTTCGTTCTTGTTTTATAAAACAGGCCGATGTGCTGCAAGGCATTTACTTCTTCGAAGAAGATTTTAGTACTGAAGCGCTCAAGGAAAATTTTGATTTTTATGAGCCTATGACCGTGCACGAGAGTTCGCTTTCGCCATGTGTACACTCCATACTTGCAGCCAAGCTCGGTTATGAGGGCAAGGCATACGAAATGTATATGCGCACTTCCAGACTCGACTTAGATGATTATAACCACGAGGCGCACGAGGGTTTACATATTACCAGCATGGCCGGCACATGGATGAGTATAGTGCAGGGGTTTGGTGGTATGCGCGTAGTAAACGATGAACTTACATTTTCTGCCATGTTGCCCAAACAATGGAAGAGTTATGCCTTCAATGTACTATTCAGAGACAAGGTGGTAAATGTGAAGGTGAGTGGCATTGGTGTGGAGATAAATTAAACTGAGCTAATCAGTCTTTTTATCCCTTGCGTAAAAACTCAGTGCGCAATACAATGCTTTTGCCATCTACTTTGCCATCCACTTCATCTTCGCTATTGGTTAAGCGTATTTTTTTTACCACGGTACCTTGCTTCACTGTCATGCTGCTGCCTTTTACTTTCAGGTTTTTTATTACCACCACTGTGTCGCCATCTACTAGCAGGTTGCCGTTGCTGTCTTTTACTTCCATTCTAAATATGGGTATTATTGAGTTTATATTATTTGTGGCTAAAGTAATTGCACTTAATTTTTATTCTTTCAGATCTAAAATTTAGCCATACTTCTAACAAACATGTTTTTAGTAATAGTTTAGCAAACTAAATATGTATGTTTTATGAATTACAGAAAACTTGGTAAAAGCGGTTTGCAGGTGAGCGAGCTAAGCTTTGGTTCGTGGATCACCTTTGCCAATCAAATAGACAATAGCGTAAGCGAACAACTAATGGACATGGCTTACGATGCAGGTGTCAATTTTTTTGACAATGCAGAGGTGTATGCCGCAGGCCAAAGTGAAGTAGTAATGGGCAATATTCTTAAAAAGAAAAACTGGGCGCGCGATACTTACATTATTTCAAGCAAAGCATTTTTTGGTGCAGGTGGTAAATTGCCTACGCAACGCGGACTGCACCGCAAGCACTTAGTAGAGGCATGCAATGCGGCTCTCACACGTTTGCATATGGACTATTTAGATTTGTATTTCTGCCACAGGCCAGACAAAGAAACGCCTATGGAAGAAACCGTGTGGACCATGCACCAACTTATTATGCAAGGCAAAATTTTATACTGGGGCACTAGCGAATGGAGCGCACAGGAAATAATGGAGGCACACATGGTGGCCAAACAATATAACCTGATAGGACCCACCATGGAACAACCACAGTACAACATGCTTACACGCAGAAAGGTGGAAGTGGAGTATGCACAGATATACAAAACGGTTGGACTGGGAACTACCATCTGGAGTCCTATGGCAAGTGGTTTTTTAAGTGGAAAATACAACAGCGGTATTCCAAAAGATACACGCCTCACGCGCGATGAACTGAGCTGGCTTTCAGAAAAAACTATAGTGGCAGAGAATATAGAAAAGGCGAACAAACTGACTGCCTTGGCGAATGAAGTAGGAACTACCATGCCTAAAATGGCCATTGCGTGGTGCCTTAAAAATCCGAATGTGAGCACTGCCATACTTGGTGCTTCCAAACCAGAGCAATTAAAAGAAACCTTGCAGTCGGCAGAAGTGGTGCCATTGCTAACCAATGAGGTGATGGAAAAAATTGAATTAATTTTAGACAATAAACCATCGCATCCTCCTTATTAAAAAATGAATTAATTTGAAAATTTGAGAATTTGAAAATGAAGGATTTACTCGCCTATTTCTTCGTTGTAATTCAATTTCTATTCTTGAATGATTCAATTTACAAATTCAAATCATTTTCAAATTTATAAATTCTCAAATTGACCAATTGAACATGCGTATCGACATACTTACCATATTACCCAGATTGCTTGACGGACCATTTGCCGATAGCATACTGGAGCGAGCACAAGAGCGCAAGTTGTGCGAAATTCATATACACAACATACGCGACTATAGCACCCAAAAACAAAAGAGTGTAGACGATTATCAGTTTGGCGGTGGTGCAGGCATGGTTATGATGATACAGCCCATAGCCGACCTTATAGATAAACTTAAAAGTGAGCGCACCTATGACGACATTATTTACCTCACGCCCGATGGTGTGCGCCTCGACCAAAAAATATGCAACGGACTTTCGCTTAAGCACAACATCATACTGCTTTGCGGTCATTACAAAGGCGTAGACCAACGCATACGCGACCATTACATCACCAAAGAAATTTCAATAGGCGATTATGTGCTAAGTGGTGGTGAGCTGGCAGCTGCGGTAGTGGTAGATGCTGTGGTGCGCCTTATACCGGGTGTTATGAATGATGAGACTAGTGCGCTTACCGATTCTTTTCAAGACAATATGCTGGCACCGCCTGTATACACGCGCCCGGCAGAATACAACGGCTGGGGAATACCAGAGGTGCTCCAAAGCGGCAACCATGCCCTTATAGAAGATTGGCGAATGAACGAGGCCTTAAAGAAAACCAAACAGCGCAGACCCGATTTGTTAGAGTAATTAATTTTCTTATGCGGTTTCATTATTGTTTTTTAAACCAACAGTTTCAGTAGTACTTGGAAATAAAGTATTGAATCGTTTATTAAAAATTCACACAACATGTTTGAGCATAAATCCGAAAAATTAATATCGCGCAAGGAATTTCTTTCGCGCCAGCTAAAGTCCATGATGATAGCCGCGGTGGTGTTGGTAGTATCACTTGGTATTGGGGTAGCGGGTTATTCTTACACTGCTCATTTGCCGGTTATCGACTCGTTGCTCAATGCCTCCATGATTCTTACAGGAATGGGGCCTGTAGACCCTATGCCGGGCAATGGAGCCAAACTATTTGCATCATTCTATGCCATATACAGTGGGGTGGCTTTTCTTACTGTTATTAGTGTTCTTTTGGCCCCTGGCCTGCACCGCTTCATGCACAAAATTCATCTAGAAAACTGAGGTGGTTTCCCGTTCGGCTTAGCTTTTCATCTATTGGGGGTTTTTAAGACAACCTTTTTTGTTTAAAATGGTTATCCTTGCATAGCACATTTTTATTTGGATTATTCCCCTCCTTTTTTTGAGAAAGCTTGCTTTAAAAATATTCAATTTTCATACGCTAGTAGCCGCGCTATTGTGCTTAGCTACTGTACATGGCTACGCTACACATATAGTGGGTGGCGACATGTTTTATACCTACCTGGGCAACAACCAATACGAGGTTACTCTTACCGTATATCGCGACTGTGGACCGGGCAATGTAAACGGAACCGGATTTGACCAAAATGCGCAAATAGGAATTTATAATTCAGGAAGTGGCAATTTGTACCAGGCACAAACCATGGATTTGGGCAATGCCGAAGTGGAGTGGGTGCCTGTGGTGTTAGAAAATCCTTGCTTTATACTACCACCCGATGTGTGTGTGGAGCGCGCACAGTACACAGAGGTATATACTCTGCCACCTTCTGCCAGTGGTTACACATTGGTCTATTCGCGCTGTTGCCGCAACTCTACCATTGTAAATCTGGATACACCCCAAAACCAGGGCACCAGCATTGTTACTTATATACCCGGCAGTGCCAACAATGCCAATATCAATAATAGCGCTCAGTTTGTCAATTTTCCGCCTGTGGCGCTGTGTGCCAATGCCGAGTTTTATTTTGATGCCAGTGCTACCGATGCCGATGGCGACTCATTAGTTTATAGCTTTTGCGACCCTTACTTGGGTGGCGATACCAACCAACCTGCACCCAATCCGCCTAACAATCTTGACCTAAACATTGTGGATTGGGCAAGTGGTTTTGATGCTATTAATCCTGTTACTTCCAACCCTCAATTGACTATAGACCCTGTTACAGGGCAAATGACAGGCACTGCCACCGCCATAGGCCGCTATGCTCTTGCATTATGCGTTACCGAATATCGCAACGGTGTGGCTATTAATACCATCATGCGCGACTTCCAGTTCAACGTTACGCTGTGCGACCCTAACATAGTAGCATCTACTCCGCAACAAACTCAGTTTTGCTCAGGCGATGTTATCACCTTTCAAAACACCAGTATCAATTCCACTTTTTATCATTGGGATTTTGGTGTAGCTGGTATTGAAAGCGATACATCAAACGTGGAAGAACCTACATATACCTATCCTGAGAGTGGTAGTTTTTCGGTAACACTTATTGCCAATCCGGGCTGGCCATGTGCCGATACAAGTATTAGCACCTTCACTTCCTATCCGCCCATTGATGCCACCATCATTGTGGGCGAATACGAGTGCCTCAACAATCTGGATTATTACAACCTTTCGCTTACAGCCAATGTAGATGCCACAGCATTATACACCTGGAATTTTGGTGCTGGCAGTGTGCCTGCTAACAGCAATACCGCAGGGCCTTTTTTAGTACAAATGAATCCTGAAACTGCCGTAACCAATATCTCATTAGCTATTACCAATAATGGCTGTGTGGATTCTGATGCAGTAGTAATAGAAAATCCGGCTGACCCTGTGGCGGTAATAGAACCGCAGGTTTCTTTTTGCGATGGACTTACCTACACTTTTCAAAACCTAAGTTCCAATGCTGTTTCCTACTACTGGAATTTTGGCGACACAGGTGGCGATGATTTTTCTGTAATGGAAAATCCGGAATACACCTTCAATGGCATTGGCGATTTTAATATAATGCTTGTGGCGCAAACGCCCTTTGCATGCAATGATACTTCGTACATGAATTTTGAAATTTATGGCAATCTAAATCCCTCGTTTGAAGCACCCGCTTCGCAATGCCTGGAGGGCAATAGTTTTGATTTTGTGGCTGAAGGTGCTACTGCTGCCACGGCAGTGTATAATTGGAATTTTGGTGCCGCTGCCAGCACTCCTGTCAACACCCAAAGCAGTCCTCAAAATATACACTACTCCGTGCCCGACTGGCACAGTATAGTGCTTACCATAAGCGAGAATGGCTGCACCGAATCTTACACCGATAGTGTTTGGGTGGTGCAGAATTTTGAAAATAATTTTGATGTGAGCTACGCTGCGGCCTGCCCACCTTTGCTAGCCACTTTTACAGCACAGTCTATAGCAGAAGTGCCTGTGTATTATGTGTGGAATTTTGGCGATGGCACCACAGGCACTGTGCCCAACACAAACCATACTTACGAAAATCCCGGAACGTACGATATAAGCGTTACGGCCTCCACCCTTTTTGGCTGCGTGGAAACTGTGACAGTCAATTTCCCTAATGAAATAGTGGTGCAAGCTCCTCCTGTAGCAGGCTTTGCTATTTCGCCCCAATTGGTAGACATACTTGCGCCAAATGTGTCTGTAGCCGACATGTCGCAAGGGGGCACTAGCTGTTATTATTTTATGACAGATGGTGGCGAGAGTAATGACTGCAATTTTCAATACAGCTGGAGCGAGTCTGGTGTGCAAACCATAACACAGGTAGTTACCAACGAGTATGGCTGTGTGGCCACAGCCAGTGGCGAAGTTATTATTAGTGGCTTTCTGTTTTTCGCGCCCAATGCATTTACACCTAATGGCGATGGTGTAAACGATATTTGGATACCTGAGAGTACCGGAGTTACCTCCTACCACATAGTCATATACAACCGCTGGGGCGAGGTAGTGTTTGAAACCACCGACTGGACCAAGCCGTGGACAGGCAGTGTGCACAATGGCCAATACTTTGCGGCCGATGGAGTGTACAATTATGTAGTAAAAACCGAAGACCTGGTGAAGTTGCCGCACGAGTATCATGGCATTATTCTGCTAAGCAGATAATAAATTAGTTCGTCCAAATTTTGATTTTTGCAATACTTGTTTACATTTGGCTCACTACAACCATAATACTACTTTAATTATTTATTACAATGAGTGAAGGTTATCAGGGAAGCGATTTGTATACCGCTTCAGTGCGCGCAGGTAAGCGCACCTATTTTTTCGATGTGAAGGCTACACGCGGCAACGACTTGTTCCTTACCATTACCGAAAGTAAAAAGGTGGGCTACGAAGACGAAGGAAACATGCACTACGAAAAACACAAAATATTTCTTTACAAAGAAGATTTTGATAATTTTTTAGATGCTATGACAGAGGCTATGGCAATAATAAAAGAAAAACAAGGCAAAGACGGCTTCCGCTCGGCTGAAAGTCCACGCAAACCCCTTTGCAAAGCAGGCGATGAAATTGCTGACCAGAATTCAGCGCAGTCTGTTGATGTGAGTTTTGATGATTTGGGAAATTCAGAATCTGCCACCGAGCAGTAGTAAATATTTATTATAACAAATATTAAAAATGGCTTAGCCATTTTATTAAACTGCCCTGCTTTTGTGGGGCGGTTTTTTTCTTTTACAGCGAATTTATATTCGGTGTTATTATAAGGTATAAGCCGATGGCTCTTTTTTTTACAGCGGATTGAAATCCGCTGTTGCTATATGGATCGAGCCGATGGCTCTATTCATTCAAGATGAAAACTCAGATGGGATAGATAATTTTAGATGGATTAAGCACTAAGAGCCGTAGGCTTGGTAAGATATCCTAACGCTGGACTTTAGTCCAGGGTCTCAAAGATAAAGTCTATAACCAATTGCCGTAGGCACGATACATATTACAGTTACATATGTGCCGAGCCTTCGGCTCTCTTTTTTTTACAGCGGATTGAAATCCGCTGTTGCTATATGGTTCGAGCCGATGGCTCTATTCATTCAAGATGAAAACTCAGATGGGATAGATAATTTTAGATGGATTAAGCACTAAGAGCCGTAGGCTCGGTAAGATATCCTAACGCTGGACTTTAGTCCAGGGTCTCAAAGCTAAAGTTTATAACCAAGTGCCGTAGGCACGATACATATTACAGTTACATATGTGCCGAGCCATCGGCTCTCTTTTTTTTACAGCGGATTGAAATCCGCTGTTGTTATATGGATCGAGCCGATGGCTCTCTTCATACAAGATGAAAATTCTGCTGCGATGGATAATTTTAGATGGATTAAGCACTAAGAGCCGTAGGCTCGGTAAGATATACTAACGCTGGACTTTAGTCCAGTGTGCCAAAGCTAAAGTATATAACCAAGTGCCGTAGGCACGATACATTTTACAGTTACATAGTGCCGAGCCATCGGCTCACTTTTTTTACAGCGGATTGAAATCCGCTGTTGCTATATGGATCGAGCCGATGGCTCTCTTCATACAAGATGAAAATTCTGCTGCGATAGATAATTTTAGATGGATTAAGCACTAAGAGCCGTAGGCTCGGTAAGATATACTAACGCTGGACTTTAGTCCAGGGTCTCAAAGCTAAAGTTCATAACCAAGTGCCGTAGGCACGATACATATTACAGTTACATAGTGCCGAGCCATCGGCTCTCTTTTTTTTACAGCGGATTGAAATCCGCTGTTGCCATATGGATCGAGCCGATGGCTCTCTTCATACAAGATGAAAACTTAGATGCGATAGATAATTTTGATTAGATTAAGTACTAAGAGCCGTAGGCTCGGATAGATATACTAACGCTGGACTTTAGTCCAGTGTGCCAAAGCTAAAGTATATAACCAAGTGCCGTAGGCACGATACATATTACTCTAACATCCGAAAAACATACGCTTCATCATATTCAATTTCATATGCTTTTAAAAAGGCCACGTATTCATCATGAAAGGTCTGTTTTTTATGATGCGCTTCTTGATTTAAAATATATTTATACACTTTATCTACATGAGATTTTGAATAGGAAAAAACACCAAAACCTTTTTGCCATTCAAATCTTTCTTTAGTAAGATTATTGTCGTTTATGTATTTCGATGATTTTGCTTTAACTGTTTTCATTAGTTCCGATATTGAAACAGTGGGATTAATACCAAAAAAACAATGCACATGATCTTCTACACCATTTACAATAATGGTTTTGCAGTTTTCTTCATTTATTAGATTACCAATTACGCCATGTAATTGATTGCGCCATTCTTTATCAATAACCGCATTTCTATATTTTACAGCAAACACAGTTTGAAGATATACTTGATGATAGGTATTAGCCATGAGGGTTTAATTCATATTTATTGATGCATTTTAATTGTATGTATAAAGAGTAGATGCCAAAGTTGTTATCATATTTTCTCACTTTAAATCATACTCCTCCCGCAGCACTTGCATAAGGCGTGTGTTTACTTCCATGTATTTTTTAAAGTGCAGCGTGCGTGTGGAGCCGAGCGCGTTGAAACAATAATTGGCCAACACATTCACGGTGACG
>JANOXJ010000039.1:0-4456 GCA_031418455.1 Flavobacteriales bacterium
AGGAAAATAATTGAACAACAATGAAACAACCGATTTAGCGCCTGGCACAAGCAGTCGAGGGTCCAATCTTTTATCAAAATGATTGGCCATATAATTCATTTTTCCGTGCATATTTTGGTTGAGCCACTGCTCCAGCCTTGGTGCTTCTTGCTCCAAAAAATCTGCTTTGCTTATACCACAAAAAGCAAAGCCCAACCGTTGTGCCTCAAGTTTTATTTTTAACGCGTTAGTCATAGTTTATTAAGACACGGGCTTGTTGTGGCATGTGCAGCACATCAGAACAATTGTCCGGGTTTAAAACTTTTTAGTTTGCCCAAATGCTTGTATGCAAGTTCCGTTACCTGCCTGCCTCTCGGTGTGCGCGTAAGAAAACCTTCTTGAATTAGGAAAGGCTCATATACCTCTTCAATAGTACCAGAGTCTTCGCCCACAGCAGTGGCAATGGTAGTAAGGCCCACAGGTCCACCATTAAATTTATCGAGTATAGTGGTGAGTATTTTATTGTCCATTTCATCCAGGCCATGCGTGTCCACATTTAATGCATTTAGAGAGAATTGCGTAATATCTAAATTGATAGTACCATCACCTTTTATTTGAGCAAAATCGCGCACGCGTCTAAGTAGTGCGTTAGCTATACGCGGTGTGCCGCGGCTTCTGCGTGCTATTTCATAAGCGGCATCCTCTTTTATTTCTATATTTAAAATGTGAGAGCTGCGTTGTACTATATCAGTTAGTGTTTTAGAATCGTAGTAAGAAAGGCGCGCATTAATACCAAAGCGCGCTCTAAGTGGCGAGGTAAGAAGACCACTGCGTGTGGTGGCACCAATAAGCGTAAATGGATTCAGTTTTATTTGAACCGAGCGTGCATTGGGGCCTGTATCTATTACCAAGTCAATACAATAATCTTCCATAGCACTATATAGATACTCCTCCACCACGGGGCTTAGCCTATGTATTTCGTCTATAAAAAGAACATCGTTGGTTTCAAGGTTAGTGAGTAGGCCAGCCAAATCGGCTGGTTTGTCTAGTACTGGGCCACTGGTAGTTTTTATACTTACATTCATCTCATTACTTATGATATAAGCAAGAGTTGTTTTGCCCAGTCCCGGTGGGCCATGCAGCAGCACATGGTCCAATGCTTCCTCGCGCAGTTTGGCTGCTTTTACAAATACTTCTAAATTTTCCAACACCTGGCGCTGTCCGGTAAAGTCGTCAAACACCTTAGGCCTGAGCACACGCTCAAGGTCTTTGTCGGTGCCGCCTTCAGCCTCATTGCGTATATTAAAATCTTCGTTATCTAAAGCACTCATTATTTTAAATGGAATAATAAAATCGTTTGTATAAACTGCACTCTACAAATATTAGAATAAAGCAGCGGCCAAGCACTCACTTATTTTCTAAAAATAACCTAACCCTCTAAAATGAGAAACACACTGCCTGACGTGCGGTTCCAATTCAGCGTTTCAGTTTTAAACACCAGTAGCTCAAACACGGTAAAAACCACCGGGGTTTTTACCTCTTGCATTACCTCTATTTGTCATACCAGGCCCGTGGCATAAATGTATTGGAAAGAATAAGCAGTAGTACGGTATAAAATGACTTGATGGACTTGTAAGGTTAAACTATTCTTTTCAATTGTAAATACGTTACAAGTTGAGGGCGCTTACTTGCCAAAAAAGTATTGCACAAAAAATAGTTTTTTCAATAAAAAAGAGCTAAACTTGTTCTCCTTCATTTTAGAGAAAAAAACCACATAACAACAGCATGCACGACCGCTCAATAATGCACATGGACCTCGATACATTTTTTGTATCGTGCGAGCGGCTGCTTGACTCGCGGCTGAATGGGCTGCCTGTGCTAATAGGTGGCACAAGCGACCGCGGAGTGGTGGCAGCGTGTAGCTACGAGGCGCGCGCGTTTGGTGTGCATAGCGCTATGCCCATGCGGCTGGCCAAACAGTTGTGTCCAGAGGCCATTATTATAAGAGGCAACAGCGGCACTTACATGAAAAAGTCTGAGGATGTAACAGCCATCATACGCGAGTCGGTTCCGCTTTTTGAAAAAACATCGGTTGATGAATTTTACTGCGACCTTACTGGCATGGACAAATTTTTTGGTTGTTACAAATTTGGTCACGAGCTGCGCGAAAAAATTATAAAAGAAACAGGCTTGCCCATTTCGTTTGGCCTGTCGGCAAACAAAACCGTGAGTAAAGTGGCCACGGGAGAGGCCAAGCCCAACAATGAAAAACGAATAGAAACCGGAAGTGAAAAAATATTTTTAGCTCCGCTAAGCATAAAAAAAATTCCGATGGTGGGCGAAAAAACCTACCAAAGTTTGCGCAACATGGGCATAAGCAAAATACAAACTGTGCAGGAGATGCCCATAGAGCTTATGGAAAATGCCTTTGGCGAAAATGGATCTACCATTTGGAAAAAGGCTAATGGCATAGACAACTCCCCAGTAATTGCATATCAAGAAAGAAAATCTATATCTACCGAGCGCACATTTGACCGCGATACTATAGACATAGTAAAACTAAAAGGCATATTGCTTGCCATGGCAGAAAACCTTGCCTTTCAACTACGCAGAGGCGAAAAACTTACCTCGTGTGTTACCATGAAGCTGCGCTACTCCGATTTTCAGACACAAACATTGCAGTGCAGAATTCCATACACATCGGCAGACCACATACTCATACCCACTGTGCTGGAGTTGTTCGAAAAACTGTACAACCGCAGATTGCTTGTAAGATTGGTAGGAGTTAAGTTTAGTCATTTAGTAGGTGGCGGATATCAAATAAACATTTTTGACGATACAGAAGAGCGCATAAACCTGTACCAGGCCATGGACCGCATGCGCACCAAATACAAGGACGACCGTATAATAATGAATGCCGCTGGCATGGAAGCCAAAAGCATAGGGCGTTGGAATCCGTTTAATGGCGAGGCACCACCACTCTTAGCTGACCGCAGGCAATAGAAAACTATCTTGAATAAATGTTGATGTAATAGCTGCATAGCTATCATTCTACAGCCAAAGCAATTAATTCTACCTATCACTTTTGCTCAATAACCATTCATACTACTCATTGCGCTATGGCACTATGGAGCCTGCGGAGTTGTTGGAGTTGGCCGTGGCAAATGGATACACCACACTTGCACTTACCGATATTAATTGCACGGCAGGGGTAATAGAGTTTGCACGACTTGCCATTAAACACAACATAACTCCTCTGGCCGGTGTAGATTTTCGCAATGGAGCTAAGCAGTGCTATGTGGGCATTGCAAAAAACAATGAAGGCTTTCGCGAGCTAAACGACCACCTTTCGGCCCACCTACATAATGACCTGCCATTTGAACCACGTGCCCCTCATTTTGAGCATGTGCTGGTGATATACCCATTTAGCCAAATAGCAAGCAACAAAACCACACATACCACCGCAGAAAAAAATGAGCATGCGGGTTTGGATATAAACCAACTATTGCCTCATGAGCATGTAGGCATAGCCCCACGCGACATAGGCCGACTTAGATTTTCTGACATAAAAAATTCTGAAGAAAAACTTGTGGTGCTGAACACCACTACCTTCAGAAACAAGCGCGACTTTAATGCACACAGGCTGCTGCGCGCCATAGCTAACAACACTTTGCTTAGCAAGCTGGCCAAAACAGAAGAAGGCCATGCCGAGGACAAAATGTTGCATACAAAAGAACTCGCTAAGCTATATGAAGACTTTCCACTCTTGTGGCAAAACACACTAACACTGGCACAACAATGCAGCATAGATTTTGAATTAAAAACAGAAGTACACAAAAACCAAACACGCTACACCGCAACGGATGAGGATGATAATGCACTGCTTCGACAACTATGCGAAGAAGGACTGCTCTATCGCTACCCCAATGCAGATGCAGCAGTGCGCATTCGGTTAGAAAAAGAATTTGAAGTAATACAAAAACAAAAATTTGTATCGTACTTTCTTATAAACTGGGACATAGTAAACTATGCCAGAAGTAAAGGCTACTTTTATGTAGGTCGTGGCAGTGGTGCTAATAGCATAGTAGCCTATTTGCTTCGCATAACAGATGTGGACCCATTGGAACTGGATTTATACTTCGAACGATTCATAAATATTTTCAGACAAAACCCACCGGATTTCGACATAGATTTTTCTTGGAAAGACCGAGATGATATAACGCGTTACATTTTTGAACGATTTAAAAATGTGGCGCTACTTGGCGCCTTTAACACCTTTCAATACTCGGCTGTGGTGCGCGAATTAGGCAAAGTGTTTGGCTTGCCAAAATCAGATATAGACATGCTTAGTGATGGTAAGTTTCAGCACGACCAGTTAGACACTATGCATCAGTTGGTGCTTCAATATGCAGGTTATTTAAAAGATTTTCCTAACTACATAACCATACACGCCTGTGGCATTCTTATCACAGAGCAA
>JANOXJ010000040.1:0-52738 GCA_031418455.1 Flavobacteriales bacterium
GGTATGCATAAGCATGATTTACGGTGGGTAGTACCCACTGTTATTCTTGCGCAACCACCCCGTGGTTAAAAGTTCATTAAATTGTTCTAGTATGAATATTGCAAAAGGCTTTGGAAAAATGTGCAACGAATTGCGAAAAAAATGGAATGGCCAAGGCTAGAAAATAGCCATCACTTTTCCTTTCAATTCTTTTTCTATAAAAGGTGAGTTAGTGCTTTTGCTTTGCCATGCTGCTTTGGTAAAGGTGGTGGTTTCTGCAGTGCTAAAAAGTGTAAGTGGCACAGTGTTTCCTTCGGCTATACTTTCTGTTTTTAGGTTGAGTATTTGTGCCGGACCGGTGGTGAATTTTTCTATTATTTCTTCTATAGTTAAGTGCGGTGCAAGGGCGGTATAGGCCGCACAAAATGCTGTTTCTATTCCGCTTATTCCAAAGTTGGCATCTTCAAATTCGCGCACTTTGTGCTCCACATCTTCTGATGTGTGGTCGCTGCATATGCAGTCTATAGTGCCGTCTTTTAGTCCTGCTATAAGGGCTTTGTTGTCGGCCGCTGTGCGGAAGGGTGGCAGCACTTTTAAGTTGCTGTCAAACTGGTGCAAGTCGGCATCGGTATAGCTGAGTTGGTGTGCTGCTATGCCGCAGGTTATGTGTAGTTTTTCTTTTTTTGCTTTGCGTATTAGGTCCACACTTTTGGCTGTGGAAATAAGCGACACATGCAGGCGACCTCCGCTGTAGCGCAGCAGTTCTATGTCGCGCATTAGTTGCATTTCTTCAGCTAAGTGCGGTATGCCTTTCATGCCTAGCTGCACACTGGTAGCACCCTCGTTTATTTGGCCATGCGCACACAATCCTCTGTCGTAAGGAAAACTTATAACCAGGCCGCCAAAGTTTTTGGAGTATTCTAAAGCTTTGCTCATAAGCTCGGTGTTTACCTCTTGCTTATCGTCAGTATATGCTATGGCACCTGCGGTGTGCATGTCATACATTTCTGACAGTTGTTTGCCTTGCATTTTTTCGCTCAGCGTGCCGCATGGCAACACGCGCACAGTGCTGTTTTTGGTTTTGGCAAGGGTGTATTCTATAGCGCCCTTGTTGTCGGCCACAGGGTGTGTGCTTGGCATTAATACTACTGTGGTAAAACCACCGCGGGCAGCAGCTTTGGTGCCGCTGCTTAGGTCTTCTTTATACTCTAGTCCGGGGTCGCAAAAGTGGGCGCGCATATCTATCCACCCAGCCGAAAGGCAAAGTCCTTTGCCGTTTATTTCCTTGGCTTTGTTGTCGGTTATGCCAGCACTTATGGCTATTATTTTGTTGCCTTCTAATAGCACATCGCGTTTTTTGCCATGGTGCTTAGAGGTGGCATCTAGTATGGTAGCAGATTTTATAAGTGTTTTCATTGCAGCCTAATTGCATTTAGAAATAAAATGAGAATATGATGGTGTGCTATTGTGTTTTATCATATTCTGTTTTTTTTTCTTCTATGTGTTTTATCTCCAAAATTTAATGAGCAATATTTCTATGGCTAAAAATATTAGCGCCCACACTATCATACTTAGCCAATACTTTTTTCCATCGGTTATTTCGCCAGCACCTGCGGCTATGCTTTCCAGATTGCCGGTAAGTATGTTCCAGTTAGTATAGCCTTTGTCGCTTAGTTCTGTTTGCACCTGGTCGGCAGTCACAGCGCGTGTGTCGCTCTCTTTGCGGTCGTAGTTAAATGAGAGTGTGGCGGTTTGGTTTTGGCCCCACATAAGTGCGTAGTTGCCAGCCACATTTAAGTCGGGGTGTATAAATATTTCTGTGTTGCCAGCAGCATTTCTGTGTTCTGGTATAAACTCCAGGCCGCTCTGCACGTTGCGCAGTTTAAAGGTTTCTTCGCCCGTAGTGTTCAGGTTACGCAGGGTTATTGCTTGCTCTTTGCCCAATGCATAGGCCAGCTGTGCGGTGGCTTGGCTAAACTCTGCTACACGCAGCAGTGTGGTAGGAAAAAATGCGTGATTGGTAAAATTATTTTCTTCGGTAGTTAATGATACTGCGCACATATATGCGCGCCCTTTGCCGTGGGTGGAGGAGAGCATAAAGGGTGTGCCTGTTTGCAAAAGCATCAACGGTTCGGCCATGGTGCTACTGCTTATTTGCAGCGGGTACCATGCTTTTACTATGGGCATGTCTATGTTGCCGCTAGTTTTTTCAAATGCATTTTTAAAAATAAAATGCTCGTAGCTTACTGAGTTTATTTTGTTTTCACCAGTGGCTTTTGGGCCCATTTGGCCTAGTTGTATGCGGCTTAGCAAATCGTTGTAAGTAGCTATATCAGCATTGGAAGCAGGTAGTATAAATACACTTCCGCCTGCATCTACAAATTTTTCTACCTCGCTTACCAGGCCGGAGGTAAGTGTGCTTAGTTGATTTAGTACTATTAAGTTTTGTAGTTTAAAGGCGCCAAAGTCTATAGCTCCTTCGCTCACGGTGCTAAAGGCAAAGTAAGGGTCGTCAGCATACACAGTAGCCACCGCATTGCTCAGGGTAGAGGCGGCTTTTATCTCCATCACTGCTATTTGCGCAGCTACATCAAAACTGAAATAATAGGCATCGTCTTTTGTTATGCTGTTGTCGTCCAACACCAGTTCGCAGTTTTTATAGCCAGGGTCGGTATTGGTAAAGGTCATTTGCACCACAGAGTTTCCGCTAGCTTCTATGTTGGCGCTTGCTACACTTTTTTGCTGGCCGTTTATGCTTAGTTGCACAGGCACATTGTCGCGCGCATCGTCACCTGTATTGGCTATGCGCATGTTTAGCACCTCTGGTTGATTTAACTGCCGCACAGGAGTGTCAAACCATACTGAATCTATGTATATGTTGCCCACATCGTTAGCGCTGTTAGGCACTATATTGAAATGTATGGTGCTGTCGTTTTGTATGGCATTAAAGTCAGATATGTTGGCCTGCAAGTCGGTAAGCAGAAAGGAGCGCTTGTTGTCCAGCCCGCTATTGTTTAGCAAATCGCGCTGGCGCGACACTACTTCCGATATGTTGCGCGCAGCGGCCGACACTTCTACTTCCTGTATCAGCTCTATCATTTCGTCCTTACTTACCAGACGCTGGTGGCGGCCTTCAAAGTCACTTGTAAGCAACTGAAACTTGTCGGTAGGTTGGTAGGCGCTTACTATTTCTATGGCTTTGTTTTTGGCTAATTCCAGCAAGCGGCCATCTTCATTTTCGCCCTCCATGCTGTAGCTATTGTCTATATAGACAGACACGGCAGTGCCTCCCGGTTTTTTGGTAGTGCCAGGTGCGGGTATGAATGGCTGTGCAAATGCCAGAATAATAAAAGCCATAGCTAGCATGCGGCTTATAAGAATAAGTAAATGCTTTAGCTTGCTTTTGCTTTGTGTCTCTTGTTTTATCTCCTTCAAAAATTCTACGTTGGAGAAGAGTACTTTCTTAAACTTTCTGAAATTAAAAAGATGGACAATGATGGGGATGGCGAGTGCTCCAAGCGCCCATAATATTTCTGGATGAACGAACTTCATAATTAGTGTGGGGCGAAGGTAATGGAAAATTGGGTAAGGTTTTTATGCCAAAATCTGTAGACGAAAGAATTGGGCTATCTATATGGGTATTTCTATAGAACCGGCCAGAGTTGATGAAAGCAGATTCGTTTATGGCACTTCGCATAAAGTCAAAATCATAAAGAGTAAATGACAAAAAAAAGCCCTGCCATTTTTTATAAAGTGGCAGGGCTTAATATGTTGCTACTTATTAGGCTGCAACAATATTGGAGTTCTTATTAGTGCTCTATTGAATTGAGCAATTTGCCATTAGAATCAAAGATCAAATGTTTGCCTTTTATCTTCACCTCATAGGTTACCACACCTTTTGCATCAGTCACTTTAGTAGCTTCTTTCACATCGTCTGCTTTGCAATTTGCATTTACATATTCAAGTGCAGCTGCTGGCAATGCTGATTCTACTATTTCTGCTTTAGTCTCTAACAGTTTTCCTGTAGCATCATAGCAGTGCGATATATCTGCTTTTTCTACTTCGTACTCTACTTTGTAGTTGCTTCCATCTTTACTCCAGTCAAAATCTTTTACTGTCGGATGGGTTCTTGTGAATGCTGCCGTAGCAGCCGTTGGTACATCTGTTGATGCACATTTTTGAGCTTGGCCTTGTAACATGAATGTAACTAAGGCAATCATTAGAAATAATTTTTTCATCTTGTTGTTTAATTTATTTTACCGCTTCTGGCGGAACAGTCGTGAATAATATATCACATGCAAAGTGACATGTTTTAGTTGCTCTAATTCTTACATGATAATGTAAAAGGATTACACATATCACATAATGGAGAAATACGAATTTTGAAGTTTCGGTTAGTTAGGCCATTATGATAGACTATACTGTAGTAATTGCGTAATGCTGTTGTTTTGCAACTAAATGTTTGCCAGGTTTTGAATTTAGTCTTAAGTATTCAATAGTTTTCGCTGGCATGTCGGTTTGTGGCTTTGATGGAGTGTAAGTGATGATGCCACTATTCGCTTATAAGCTGCTGCTCGCCATGCCAATACAGCAAAAAAAAACCATTAAGCGCTGCTTTAACCTTGTTAGTGCTTAACGGTTTTTTTTGTTTTCGATATCCAATACTTTTTGAAAGGATAATTAAAATGATAAAAGTCTTTTAACATGAAATTGCTTAGATATTATAAGGCTCTACTTTTCATTATCCTTAAATCGGCCATCACATATTTTAGTTATATCTTATAATTAGATTTGTATGATTTGGAAATTTGTTTGCATTGAATTTTGGCTGATTAATTCATTGGACATCAAAGCGATTGGTTACTTTAGTTCTGTCATAGTTTGTTATAAGTTATTAGTTTGCAGCAAAATTGTAGCTGTATGCAATTAGCAACTTTTATAAGCATGTTTAGTTACACAAATCCAAATGAAATTTACATGTTTTACAGATTTTCCAGAAGTGATTGACGCTTCTTCTTTAGGCTTTTGAAAAAGGAAGGAGACAGGCCTGTTATTTTCTTATTAATCATGCCTGTTTTTAATAACAGGAAGTATCATTATAAATCTTCCGTTTGCTTGTACACTGTCTTGTGCAGGCATTGGAATTACAGTAATTTTTATAGTTATTAAGTGTAGCGAATCACTTGTAATATCAATTGAACTTTACCACCGATAAGCAAAGCATTGGTGACATAGTGCTTTTTTTTCTGTTGTTAAATTGCCAATGTCCACCTACAATGCACTCATTCTAACGGTGTTTTTTAAAATTGTTTTTGCCAGTACTGAGTTGGCTATGCGCTCAATCAACTGCGCTGGTATGTGGGGCTTGGTTTTTTCTTATACTGTTTTATCTAAGGTTCTATTTTGTGGGCCACACAGGTTTTAAATCAAAAAAAAAGGTGGATTGAATGTCCACCTTTTTTAAATGAATTATACTTTTTATTTCGCATTATCTACTGTTAGATTTTTAATGTCTTGCGAAAGTTTTTCCATGTCGTGGTTCCATTCTCTTTTGAATGATTGCCAGTCGCTTTGCTCGCGTTTGTAGTCTTTTATTCTGTTGCGCAATTCTACATTACTAGCCTCTAGATCATCTATTCTCTTAGCATAAGTTTTGTCCATGATTTTGCCAGGCTTATTTAATTTTACTTTAAGCTCTATTATGGCTAGTTCATTTGATTTTACTTGCAACTCAGCTTCTTTTTGCAACACAACCCATTCGTCTTTTTCGCGCGATTCTTTAAGCTCAGCTTCCGCTTTAGCTTGAGCATCCACAAGTTCTTTTTGTTCTTTCTGCAGTTTTTCTTTTGCTTCTCTTTCTTTATCGGCCGAGTTTTGACAGCCAGCAAGAATGATAATGGATATTATCATAGCCATTAGAGAGTTTAAGGTTTGTTTAGTTTTCATTTTTCTGTTATTTATTATAGTGTGTTCAATATTCAAAATGGAGTTTTACACCATTTATATAAGAGGGTATAGATGTATTCTAGGTTTAATCAGTTACAACATCTAAAGGCATCATTCACCTGGCCTTATAACCTTTTCAACATTGTATTTTAACTTGAAGCTTTAATCCGATAGCTGAATTTCATATTTTAATAATCGTATTAAACAATTTTTTTGCCTTGTATAACGCGCAGAATGACAGCTATGAGGGCAATAACCAAAAGGATGTGTATAAGACCACCTGAATGATAACCCAAATAGCCAATGGCCCATATAATTATGAGTACCACAGCAATAATGTAAAGTAAGTTTCCCATAGTTTGTATGTTATTAATTATTAAATTATTTACTAGAGTGAATGGCTAAACCAATTGTAGACATGCCACTGGACAAGTCAAGATAGACACCAATACGATTGTTGAGGTGGTATTCTGTACCTATATGGAAATCAACAAATATTGGAGTGCCACTATGATAGTAATTTTTATCGCCTGCATAATCGTTATCCCAAGTAGATCTGATAATAGCAAAGCCAACAGAACCGGCAACATAGAAATCCCATTTTGTGCTCGCATCCAGCAAGTTGTCAAAGTACAGAGTTCCTTTTAAACCAACAGGTATAACACTCTCGCGATAACCATAATATCGGTAAGGATTATTGCTATTGCCCCAATAGTAATTGCTAGAAAATGTGTAGAAGCTAACAAATGGAGCCAGTGTAAAGCTAGGTGCCACATTAAGCTCGTAATTAATGTTTAGTGTGGCTAACGACCTTCCTGCATATCGGTAGTACCCACCGTAGCCTGCCACGCCTGCACCAAGGTTAAGTGTATTGCCAAATTGCTCTTGGGCATTTAAAGGTGCTTGAAATAATCCAAGCATCAACATAGAAAGTAATAGTAGTTTTTTCATCATGTACAAATGACCGATTTTACTCTACTAAAACCGTTGCACTTTTCTTTTTATTCTTTACATGTTTCACACTTTTTGGTTCGACTCACTTATGGGTAGCCATGTTGGACAATATTATAATTTGAATGATTCACAATGAATAGAAAACAGAGCAAAGCATTTAGAAGATGAATTGGTAAATAGTAAACGTGTGTGCTATGAGCTGTTACTAATAGCTAATTGTATTTTTTCTTTTCTACAATATGAGGTGATGAGCATTACTTTACTTTTTGCCTAAAACGAAAAAGGTCAGCCTTTTTTGGGGCTGACCTTTAATATTAGTAACTCTGTAATCTGATTATATTCTATTATCTATTACCTCGCAACCAGGGAACTTTGCTTTGTTAAACACAAATTCTGTGTCTACAATATCGGTGGTGGTTTTAAAGTTTTTTATCTTGTAAGTAATGGTAGCGTTTTCGCGGGTTTTTATTTCCACCTTAGTCACCTCTAGTTTTGCTTTGTCCACATACATAGTTATGGTGTGGTAGCTTTTGTCCTTAGGGTTGTTAGGGTTTAGCATTATTTGGTAGCATGCCACACCATCTACTGCCACGTTGGTGTTTTTCATTTCATGCTTAAAGTCTTTTTCCCAAATGGTAAACATTTCCGATGGGTCAAAACCTCCGTCCTTAACATCGGCCAGATTGTCTATGGTGCAAGAGTTGTCTTTTTTGCTATAGTTCCACACTGTTTTGCCATCGCACCATATTTGGTAGTCGCCCAGGCTTACATAGTATTTAGAGCCTTTTATTTTTACACTGCCACTTTGGTTAGTGCTTTGGTTGTTTTTAGGATTTACCAGGATAGAGGTAAAGTCCGCAGTTATGCTTTTGTAGCCTTTGGCCTTGGCCGAAAGCTTGTCTAATATTTCTTTTGAGGTTTGTGCAGTGGCGCTAAAACCAAATCCTATAAGGGCCGCAGCTAGAATGAGTGTAAATTTTTTCATAAGTCTTTTCTTTAATATTGTGCGTTGTTGGCCGAGTTTTTCAAGAACTGTTCCAAACTGATCTCGTCAGGAATAATAACCTTGCGTGCCTTGCTCCCTTCAAAGGGTCCAATAATGCCTGCAGCCTCCAGCTGGTCTACTAAACGGCCTGCACGATTGTACCCCAATTTTAATTTTCGTTGGAGTAGGGAGGCACTACCTTGTTGGGTCATTACTACTATTCTGGCAGCTTCGTTAAACAGTTCGTCACGGTCACCGGGGTCAAAGCTATCTATATCCAGTGCATTTTCGTCTATTACTTCTGGCAATAGCATAGCATCTGGGTAACCTTGCTGCATTCCTATGCTGTCAGTTATCTCTTCCACCTCTGGGGTGTCCACAAAGCCACACTGTAGGCGTATAAGGTCGTTGCCGTTGCTGTAGAGCATGTCGCCACGGCCAATTAGCTGGTCGGCACCGCCTGTGTCCAATATGGTGCGCGAGTCTATTTTAGAGGTTACTCTAAAGGCTATACGCGCTGGGAAGTTGGCCTTTATAGTGCCCGTAATAATGTTTACCGAAGGGCGCTGTGTGGCTATTATTAAGTGAATACCTATGGCGCGTGCAAGCTGCGCAAGGCGCGCTATGGGCGTTTCTACCTCGCGGCCTGCTGTCATTATAAGGTCGGCAAACTCATCTACCACCAGCACTATGTAGGGCATAAAGCGGTGTCCATTTTCAGGGTTAAGTCTGCGCTGTACAAACTTGCCATTGTACTCTTTTATGTTGCGGCACGAGGCTAGTTTTAGCAACTCGTAGCGGTTGTCCATTTCTATACACAACGACTGTAGGGTCTTTACCACCTTTTGCACATCGGTTATTATTGCTTCTTCTTCGCCCGGCAGCTTGGCCAAAAAGTGGCGCTCTATTTTATTAAAAAGTGTTAGCTCCACCTTTTTAGGGTCTACCAACACAAATTTTATTTCAGACGGATGTTTTTTGTAAAGCAATGAAACCAATATGGCATTAAGTCCTACTGATTTACCTTGGCCTGTGGCACCTGCCATAAGCAAGTGGGGCATTTTGGCCAGGTCCACTACAAAGTTTTCGTTGCTTATGGTTTTGCCTATGGCTATGGGCAATTCCATCTCGGCATTCTGAAATTTTTCTGATGCTATAAGCGAGCGCATGCTCACTATATCGGGTTTGGAGTTAGGCACCTCTATACCTATAGTGCCCTTGCCCGGTATAGGTGCAATAATGCGTATGCCTAAGGCTGCAAGGCTTAGGGCTATATCATCTTCAAGGCTTTTTATTTTGCTTATGCGCACACCGGGCGCAGGCACTATTTCATACAGTGTTACCGTGGGGCCTATGCTTGCTTTTATTTTAGAAATCTCAATTTTGTATTGGTTGAGGGTTTCTACAATTTTGTTTTTATTGGCCTCTAGTTCTTCTTTGTTTATCTGTGGGCCTTGTCCGCCATGTGGCTTTAGTAGTTCTATGCTTGGTAACGTATAGCGCGACAATTCTTTTTTGGGGTCAAAAGGGCCAAGTTTTTCCAGCGAGCGCTCTATTTCTGCCTCGGTCAGTTCTTCTTCCTGTGCTTCTACTTTTATGTCCAAACCACCTTGCCCAATGGTTTCGCGGGCTACAGTGCCGGCAGGCAACATGGTATCAGCTGCCAGTTCCATTATTGGCGCTACTTCCATTTCCAATTCGGGCTTGGGCATTTCCATTTCTGGTTCGTTGTGGGTTATTACTTCAAATTCTTCGTCCACGGTTACTTCTTCATCTTCAGCAATTACCTCATCTTCTACTGCCACTTCGTCTTCTGCTATGGGCTCTTCTATTTCCAGTTCATGCTCATCATCAGGCATGTCTTTAAATGCATTAGCAACTGTGGTAGGTTCTGCCATGGTGTTGGCTACTGCTGCAGGTGCGGCATTGTGCACGTTGGCTTTAGCAGGAGTTTCTTCTTGCTCGTCATCTTCATCTATCTCTTCCTCTTCTGGTGCTATAGCCTTAGCTCGGTTTTGCCACCATTCGCTCAGGCGCGCGCCTGCGGCTTCCACTTTGTGGTTAAAATTGAAAATGACAAATGCACCGGTAATAAAAAGCAATAGCATAAAAGTGCCAAACCAACCTATGGTAAAGGTGAGCCACTCTGTGGCAAAATGGCCGTAACCACCCACTAAGTTTTGATTGCAGGTAATCTCTATGGTGCGGTCAAAACCATCTACCCGATGGTGAAATGCAAAGCCTATAGCAACAGGTAAAAACAACATAGCCGCGGTAGACAAACGAATGGTTTTCCAAAATGGAAGCAAGTCGCGACTAAGCCAAATGCGAATACCCACCATGAATAGTATGAGCGATATGGCCAAAGCACCCAAACCAAAATATTTATTCATAAAAAACCAGGCAACATGGGCGCCTATTTTGCCCATCAGGTTCTTGTATGGTTCGTTTTGCGAGAAACCCTCCACCTCATCGGGCGCTACTACCAGGCGCAAATCGTGCTCGCCAGTAAATAAGTATGAAGCGCAAGACAGAAATACGAATGCGCTGAATAGCACTAGAAATATACCAGTGATTTTTTTCACTCTGGGCTCGCGCATGAAAGCCATAAAACGCGCCCAACGCCCGTTGCCGGTGGCAGCAGGTTTCGCCTTTTTGGTAGATTTTTCATCAGCTACAAATGGCGATTCTTCCTCGTCTTTTTTGTTGTTTCTTATGGTGTTTTTTGCCACGGTAAATACAATATGCAGGTGCACAACGCTGCTTTGCGTTGCGATATTTTAATACACAATTATTGTATCCTCAAAAGTAGATGGGGCAAAATGGCTGAAGCCAAGCGAGTATGGCTATTATTAACACCTTAGTGTGTAGCACAATTACACTTTAAAAAAAAAAGCAGCTGCGGAGTTGCAGCTGCTTTTTCCATTAAATAAAATCAACGCGCTATTTCTTAATGAAGGAGCTCGAAAGTGTGGTTTTGTCAGATGTACTTCTAACGGTGTAAACACCCGCTGGCAACGCACTAACATTGAGCGTGGCGGTGTAGGCATTTATTCTTGATATATTTTTTTCTTCCAGTATTACCAACTGACCTACTGCATTGGTTATTTCTATTTTCTGCAGGTTTTGGCCATCAGTGGCGCTTATGGTTATTTGGTCCTGTGCTGGATTTGGGTATATGCTTAAACTGGCATCCACATTGTTTTCTGCCACACTTACCTGATACAAATCATATAACACAAAGTCGTCCACAGCAGCCTCTATAAGTGAACCGCCATCTAAATTCTGACCTGCATGAGTGCTGTCGCTGGCTATAAACTGAAAACGCATTTGGGCAGTAGGAGTAAGGTAGTCAGCCACGCGGAAGGCATTTCTTCTCCACGACATGTCTTGTGTGCTATTGTTTTCAATATATATCCAGTTAGCACCATTGTCGTTGGTCATGCGCACTTGCCAGTAGTCTTGGCCTGGGTTTGCACCGCCTGGGGGGCTGTTGGTGTAGTATCTCCAGTAAGATATTATTGGGTCGGTGTAGGTAGTCATATTTATTACTGGCGACTGCAGCGTAGTCTTGCCTGCATCCACATCATTTTCACCTATACCCGCATCCACTGATGATGCATTGCCTGTGAAGAAACAAATTTCGCCACCAGTGGTGTGCTGGTCTTCCACAGCTACCTCTGTGCCAGGGGCTACATCTACGGTATACGAGCCTATTGGGTCGTCTTGTTCCCACTGGCCGGTAGTGGCATTGTCGTTACCCAGGCCTGCTTGCCATGCACCAAATTGGTTGTTGTCGTCACCATCATGGGTTTTCATAGCCTGCACTCCGCAAAGTGTTATGTAAGGCAAATTGGCAAACTGAGGCAAATGAGCACCTTTAGGAAGCGCTGCACTTAGGTTGCCATTTATATCAGTAGCTGTAAAGTAGTATGATATAACAGTTCCTGCAGGCTGCGGGTCTATTTCCAAGGAGTAGGTGTTGCCCTGGTTAGTCATCGATCCTGCCTGCCAAGCGCCATTGTTTATACGGTATTTGCACTCCAC
Organism: Flavobacteriales bacterium; assembly: GCA_031418455.1. Lineage (GTDB taxonomy): Bacteria > Bacteroidota > Bacteroidia > Flavobacteriales_D > Sanyastnellaceae > JANNVZ01. The sequence goes on from JANOXJ010000040.1 coordinate 11,912, forward strand.
ACTTTGCAAGTATTGCGTGTAGTTAAAGGCAAGGGTTAGATCAGTTTCTATTACCAAACTCTCATTAGCATCTATAAATAAGGTTTCAGCGTGGTCTAACTCTGCATTGCTAATGAGTGTGATTCCATGTATGTAAAAACCATCTACAATGGCATTGCCATTGGGCGTTCCGTTAGCTATGTTGCCATCGTTATCATCAGCCATTAGGGCATCTATAAGCACATCGGTAAATGCTACGCCCTCGTTGCCATTAAAAGTAGTGGCCTGCAAACCGGCATAGGCTTCTACAAAAAGAGGCATGGTTAAATTCCAATCGTTGCCCAGCAACAAGTGGGTATCGTACCAGGCACCCATAATTATTTCACCATCGGCATGTACCTCACCTACCAGGTCTATTGGATATACTTTTGGTTCGGCATCATATTCTCTTAGTGGGTCGGTATTGGTGGTATAAAATCCTATACCAAGGTTTGGATTTTCGGTAGCGCTTACGCCCCAAAAATCAGCGTAACCTTCGCCCATGCCACCGTTGTTAAAACTGCTACCTAGCGACTGGTAATAGTTGTCGTTGATGCCGTGACCATACTCGTGGTAAACTACATCGGCTATAAGCGAAGTAGCATTACATCCGCCACCAATAGAATAGAAATTAATAGAGCTGCCATCGTAAAATGCATTGCAGGTTCCCACTTCGTCCACATTGGTTGGCAATTGGAAATCCATTCCGTTAAAGGTTGGCATCCAAAACTTCATATGGTCGTGTATTTCATTTACGCCTTTGTAAGCGCATCTTTCCTGAATGAGGCTGTTGTTGTCAAAACTAATAGCATTGTCGCCCGTGCTAAGTGTAGTAGTAAATGTAGGAGTGGTGCCACCAGTGTACACTCTGCTCCATGGGCCCATCATACGCACCTGGCCGGTAGAGCCTGGGCTTACTGGAATAGTAGCATTGCCACTTTGGTCCATTGGATAATCTATACCACCTACAGTTATATATAGGTTAGCAAGACCTTGCACTTCTTGCACATCATATGGGTTGTAAGGATATACCGTGGCAGAAACAGATGCATTAACTACCGACATTGGAGCAGTAGTTTCCATTGGTTGGCCATGGCGGTGCTTGCAGGTTTTTGGGTTGTGGTGTGCCACCATGTTTTGGCGATATAGAATTTCGCCCGTCATGGCATCTACCATGGTGTAGTAGTGGCTTGGTATAGAGTAGCTATCTTTTGTTTTTACCATTACCTCATACACTAGGTGATAACTGTTTTTCTTTTCGCCTGGTATGGGCAAAATAGCTGTTTGACCCTCTACTGATGTAGAAGTAATGGGCGTAGTAATGCCTTGCAAAGCAGCATTTACAGCAGCGTCTGCAGATAGAGCAGGTGTAAGGTTTACATCTATGTTGTTGAAAACATCACAAGCAAACAACACTACTTTTTGGTTGTAAAACTTCACGCTAAATCGGCTGCCAAGCACTTTATGCCCTTGGTATTCTTGGGTAAAATTGGCCCAGGTGTATTTGCCCTTCACCTCTACAGGCGAGGCTACTAATTGGTCCGTTGGTATGTTGAACATGGCCAATTGCTCATTAGCAAAGTTGAGGGCCATTTGGAAAGTGCCATCGGCCACTACGCTTATAGGTTCGCCAAATGCTCTGTGGGGCAATTGATTTTCCTCATTGAAGTGCACATACCATGTGCCATGTGATTGAACAAAACTTTTCCACTCAGGCTTAGAGCGCAAGTGCTGCTGCCACTCTAGGTCGTAAGTCTTTTTGCTTTTTATAAAGCGGACTTCTAATGGGTCGTAAGCACCCTGAATATCGCTTTGGGCAGTCATTGTAAGCCCAGCGAGTAGACATGAAAAGGCTAGTAAAATTTTATTCATTGTTGGTCTATTAGATTTAAGTTGGAAAAATGAGTTACAACCCATTCTACAGAAAAAACATAATTAACCCTCAAATAGGAAAGGTAAACCGAACAAAGTGAGCATGAAAATTAATGGTGTCCCACCTGCAGTTGAGACCATTCACGCAATTAATAGAGTAAGTATTTTATTTCTGCTTGATAGATTTTGTTTCGAGCAAACTAAGTAAATTTTGAATTTGCTCTTCGCGCACTAATAGCTCTTGCTCCAGTTTGTGCATCTGCTCAAGCCATATTGATTCAGGTGTATTTGGGTTTGAGCCAAGCGAATGGAAATTTTGATTATTGGAGTGATTAGAATTGGGAGTGTTCATTTTCGATAATTTGGTTTAGTGTTTTCGTAGTCAAAGATGAATGGCTCATTTGTTAAACAGAGCTAAAAGGATTCCAGATAAGTGTTCATTATAGTAAAGTTAAGTTTAACTTTTACGGGCCATTTGTTCAACAAACAACTAGTTCAAACTCGCTTGGCGATTGACTTTAATTTAATTGACCTAGGTTAATTGCGCGGCTCTTTCTACTATTCTTAAAGGCAAAAAAAAACAGCCAATAGTTTTCAACAATTGGCTGTTTTGCAATGGGTTAAATTATGTCTTTGTCTGAAGTCTTTAAAAGAGCTCAAGGATTTTACTTTAATGCCTTTATCCTCTAACCAGTTTCTTATACTTCAATCTGTGCGGGGTGGTATCACCAAGTCGTTTAAGTTTATTTTCTTCATATTCGCTAAACGAGCCTTCGAAATAATACACCTGCGAGTCACCTTCAAAAGCTAGTATGTGAGTACAAATACGGTCAAGGAACCAACGGTCGTGACTTATGACCACTGCACAGCCAGCAAAGCTTTGAATGCCCTCTTCCAATGCGCGTAAGGTATTTATGTCTATATCGTTAGTTGGCTCGTCTAGCAGCAGCACGTTTGCTTCTGTTTTTAAAGTCATAGCAAGGTGCAGTCTGTTGCGCTCACCACCTGAAAGCACTCCGCATTTCTTTTGTTGGTCGCCACCTGCAAAGTTGAATTTGCTGCAGTATGCGCGCGAGTTAATGGTTTGTCCGCCAAGGTCTATAACCTCATTGCCACCACTTATTACTTCATATACTGATTTGTTGGGGTCTATTTCGCCATGAGTTTGGTCTACATAGCCAATCTGCACAGTATCACCAATTACTATGTCGCCTGAGTCAGGTGTTTCCTCCTTCATTATCATGCGGAATAGTGTGGTTTTACCGGCACCGTTAGGGCCTATAATTCCTACTATTCCTGCAGGAGGTAACTTAAAGCTTAAGTTTTCAATCAGCAGTTTATCATCAAAAGCTTTGGTAACATTTATAAATTCTATTACTTCATTGCCTAGTCGAGGGCCGTTAGGAATAGGTATTTCCAATTTAGCTTCTTTTTCCCTTTCGCCCTCGCTCATCATTTTGTCGTAATTCTGAATACGCGCTTTGTTCTTAGCCTGCCTACCCTTTGGGTTGGTGCGTACCCATTCTAACTCACGCTCCAATATTTTTCTGCGTTTGCTTTCGGTTTTTTCTTCTTGTGCTAAGCGCTTGCTTTTTTGGTCTAGCCAGCTGGAGTAGTTGCCCTGGTAAGGTATGCCCTCGCCACGGTCTAGTTCCAATATCCAACCTGCTACATTGTCAAGAAAATAACGGTCGTGGGTTACGGCCAACACTGTGCCTGCATATTGCGACAAATGTTGTTCCAGCCAAAGCACGCTTTCAGCATCCAAGTGGTTAGTAGGCTCATCTAATAACAATACATCTGGCTGCTGAAGCAAAAGGCGGCAAAGAGCTACTCTTCTTCTTTCACCACCGCTAAGCACACCTATCTTTTGGTCCTCTGGTGGGCAGCGCAGGGCGTCCATTGCTATGCTCAATTTGTTATCCAAATCCCAACCGCCCAGTGCTTCTATTTTGTCTTGCGCAGCTGCCTGTCGGTTCATGAGCGCTTCCATTTTTTCTGGGTCGTTCAGTATTTCTTCATCCATGAATTTGAGGTTTATTTCCTCATATTCTTTTAGTGCATCTGTCACTGGTTTTACACCTTCTTCTACTATTTCGCGCACGGTTTTGGTGTCGTCCATTTGAGGCTCCTGTGGCAGGTAGCCCACGCTGTAGCCCGGGCTCCACACTACATCGCCTTGGAACGATTGGTCTAAACCTGCTATGATTTTCATTACAGTGGATTTACCAGCACCATTCATACCAAGTATTCCAATTTTAGCTCCGTAATAAAAACTGAGGTAAATGTCCTTGATGATGTGTTTGCCTGTTGGGGTGTATTTGTTTACACCTACCATGCTAAAAATTATTTTTTTGTCGTCTGACATAGTTGTGATTTTCTATTTATAAAAAATAAATTAAGAATAAAATGGAGGATTCTCCCAAAAATAAATGCAGTGGCGAAGATAGAAGCGTGGGAGTGCTTGTTCAAACTTCCTTTTGTAAATAAGCTTAAATTAAATGCTAAGCAAGGTGGTATAAATGAAAAAAGGCCTTGCATTAGCAAAGCCTCTTTTAAAAATTTTATTCTGAAATAATTATTTATTCTTTTACCAAAATACTTGGCCCATTATCTTTAAGAAGCTTATCTGCCTCGCTTAGAGTAATGCGTTTGCCATTGTAGTAGGCTGTAATAAATGCATCTTTTATACCAAGCGATTTGGCTTCGGTGCGCTTGTCCACAGCACCATTTAGCGAAGTGTACCTGCCGCTGGTGTATCTTATTTTACTGCCATCTATCAACTCGCTGTTAAGTGGATTTATGTAAAACACACTCTTGCTTGGAACAGGGCGGCTATAAACACCCACCTGAACGGTGTAGAACAGGCCTTGTATTTCCTCTACCTGCGCGGCCTTAGCTGCTTCAGGATACAATGTGTAGTAGTTGTTTGTTTTTGCAGAAGTAGTTGCATTGGTAGTTGGCGTGCTTGTTTTAGCTGGGGTAGTTTCCACTTTTGGTGCTGTGCCTTTGTCACCATATACATATTCTTTTTCTACACTGGCTTGGAAATCAGCTGCCGATATGCCCATGGCTTCGTACAGTGGTATACGCTTACCATCGCGGAAGGCAACTACGAATGCATCGTTGTAGCCCATGGAACGAATTTCCTTTTTAGTTTGGTCGGCTGTGTCAAAGGTTTTGAAGAAACCAGCTGTATAGCGCGTTACTCCATTGTTCAAAGACTCACCACAAACAGGTGCAAACTCGTCATACAAATTCTGAGGAATTTGATTTCGGAATGCGCCTACCTGTACTTTGTAATATACACCTTTAGGCATTGGCATGTCCATAGGTATTGGCTTGCTCTCGCTGTAAACACCACGTGTGGTTCTTACAAACAAATCTTTTTCTAACACCTCAGGTGCTGCAAAATAATAGGCCTCTGCCTCGCTGGCAGAATATGCTCCGGCACTTGCTGAAGTAGAAGATGCAGCACTATTTGATTCTGCACTATTGCTTGATGCTTTAGCCGCAGCAAGAGTGGCATCTGGTTTTGGAGCAGTTGCAGTTTTGGTTGCTGCTATCATTTCCGATGTGTTGTTTGCCGCAGTCTTAGCAGTGTTGTTGTTTGCTACGCCTGCATTCTCAGCAGCGTTGTTAGCCGTATTTGTATTATTTTCAGTACTTACGTTAGATGGGTCCACGGCTACTTGCATTGGTTTGCCATCAGGCCCCATTACAGTGTAATATGCTGTAATAGTTTTTTTGTCGGTATACACTTTTGTATCCCATGGGCTAGAGCCGGTAGCAGTGCTTTGTGCAGCTCCGGTGTCTGTATTGGCACCATTCATTGCAGTATTATTAGTGCCTGCATTTGTACCATTGCTTGAGCTGTTATCAGCAGTATTGGTTGCATTTACTGTCTTGTTACTAGCGGTATTAGCAGCAATTTCGCTGTTTGTCTCACCATTGTTGGTAGCCAGGTTGTTTGCGGTTGTGTTAGGGTTGATAGCGCCAGCGGCAACTTTGGTAGCGGTATTGCCTGCAGCATTATTCGCAGTGCTATTTACAGCACCACCTGTCGTTGCAGAATTGGCATTACCAGTTGGGTTTACACCGCCAGCTGCGTTAGTATTACTGTTACCTTCTGAATTTGCTGTAAGCTTTGCATTGGCAATTGCTTCAGCTGTTTTTTGCCCTTCTGTTTTATTGTCTGCAACAATGGCAGCGGCTAGGTCAGCATCGGGCGATTTGCCAGAGCGCATCATAAGCAGTTGTTGGTCGTCATATATCAAAAGCATATCTATGTTTTCATTGATATCTTGTATCTGACGAAGTTGATTTATAGCCAAAGCTTCTTTTGCAAATGCCTCTCTGTAATAATCTGCACGCTCTATATCGTCCATTTTGCCTGGAGCCATTTCGCGCAGTGAAGCTGCCTCCTGCATATTAGATTTTGCTTGGCGCTGTAGGTCAGTTATTTGTTCACGAAGCATAGCGCGACTATCTAATTTCTCTGCATTGTCTGCTACCATTTCATCCGACTTTTTCTTTTCGGCCTCATATTCTTTAGTAGCCATTATAGATATTGCTGTGGCATTATCTATTTCTATCAATGACCTTCTTAAGTAGAGCTGCTCTGCTTTGTAGTCAAGTTTGCGCAACTTGGCTTCGCTCTTTTCATTTTCCATTTCAGCCTCTGCCAGGAATATTTCATCATTGATAGTTTGGATTTTTTCGCGGTGTTTTAACTCAGTGTCAATAGACGATTGTTTGGCCACCATTTCTTCAAAATCACTGCTTTCATAGGCGAAAATGGATTCTGATTGAACAACGGTTTTGAAAATTTTCTCAGTTTTTTCTGTGTCTATTTGAGCTCTTGATTTTTGTGGGTCACCTTCTGAAACTTCTGGTGAACTAAAATCCCAACGCGCTTCGTTTTTCTCTATTTCATCCTCTAAGTTTGTTCCTGGAGCGATATTATTTACAGATGCTTTGTTAATGGCCACAGCTGTGCTATCTACTTTTGGTTCATTAGTAGCAGCAGTTAAACTCAAGTCATGCTGATAGTTGTCAAGTTTCTTTTGGGTATTTATTTTTTCTTGTCTTATTTCCTCAATTTGAGCGCGCAAAGCATTGGCCTTTTGCACATCACTCGTGTTGTCAAGTTGCGTTTGTTTTTCTTGCTCTACTTTGTCTAAAGCATTCATGTAAGATTCAGACACAGATATTTGCTCTTGCAATTTGCCGGCAAAAACTTCATCACTTTCTATGATTGATTTGTTTTCTGTTTCATAAGCTGCTTTAAACTGGCTTACGCTGGCTGTTTCAGTTTCCAGTTGGCTTATGGCTGTTGCATATTGCTGGTCGCGAAGGGCCATGTTGCTAAGCGCTGTTGCATCTGTTTCCACAGCAGCCTGTTGTGCATTGTCATATCGAGCAGATTTTAACTTGTCCAATGTGGTTTGTTTGTACTCCATCATTAGCAGTGTTCTATCTATTTCGCTACCACCAGAGTTGTTTATGGCAGATACTTCTTCGTTGTATTTTGGGGCTACAGAAAGGTATGTGCTGCGCAATTCATCTTTATTAGCCAAGGTGGTAGAAGGCATAGGATTAGCAGCCATTTCTGCCTGCAGCTGGGTGCGCAAACTGGTTAGGGCTGTCAATTCTTGCTGCTCCTGGGCGCTTAGTGTACTTGATTTCTTTTTTGATTCAAGGCTGGCAATGCTTTCGCCTGTTTCAGTCATGCTATTGGCTATGAACATACGCTTAGATGCAGGCGTGTTGCCTTTGGCCATAAGTAATTTATGGTCGCTTTCTATGCTCAATGCATCACGCGTTTTAATTTGTGAAGCTGGTTCAGGTCTTGTAGTTTTTACTGCCACATCGTTAGAGCCTGCATCAGTAATCAATGCCAGCATTTGTGGGTCAGTTATCTCTAGTGCATTTACTCTTGAGTCTAATTCGTTCAGCTTCATTGAAAGAGCTGTCTTGTCTGTTTCAGACAGTTTTACTTGTTCATTAGCACTTAGGCCTAATTCAGTGTCTTGGCAAACACGATCAAACATGGCAGCATTGGCATACAGGTCTTTTGCTTCCTCGCCCAACTTAGCTGTTTTGTTGTTTTGAGCTACTATTTCTCTTCTTACACCATCAAGTGCCGATTTTGTATTAATACAGTCCAACTCTGCCTGTTCTTTGTCTTTCTTCTTGGTGGTAGCGTTCTTTTTTTCTTCGGCAAGTTTGTAGTTAGTTGCCAATTCTTTTTCTTCATCGCGCAGGGTAGCAAGCTTGGCTTCAGCTTTTTGTTGTTCTGCTTCTTTTGCCTTAGCCTTGGCTATTAATTCGCCTGCAGGAGTGGAGGCAGCGCCATTTCTTAACTCCGTTTGACGTTGGTTTTCTTTTTGCAAGCCTTCCACAGCAGCATTAAAGTTTTGTGTGCTTTCAGCTTGTTTTAAAAACTGTGCATTGTCTTGTAATTCCTTTGCTCGTGCAGATTCAGATTCTTTGTACTGCTTTACTGTTTCAGCGGCTGCTATGGCAGATTGTGCCTCGCGTTGCAGTTCTTCTGCCTTGTCGGTTAGAGCAATGGATTCGCGCAGTTTGTCTATGTCTTGCTGTGTTGCATAGGTGCTAGTGCTGCTGCGCAATGCTTCTGCTTTTTTCAAACTAGCATCGGCTTCTTTTTGTTTCTTAAGTGCGTAAGCATATGAGTTAGCATATTTCTTATCGCTTTCTTTTACAAATTCGTTTATGAATACTACTTCTTCTTCCAATTCAGTCACAACAGATTTGATGGTGGTGCCATCTCCAAAGCCAGCAACCAACGGAGCATTTTCCATAGTTGAAGGAACTGATGAAGGGTCTGTATCATCTGCAGGTTTGGTAGCTGCAGCCAAGTCTTCTTTGGTAGCATTTACATCCAAGCCGGCTTTTTTGCGAAGCATATCGGCTGCCAATGTTGCAAGGTCCTCATTAAGCGGTGTTTCAAAATAGTTAGTCACTATAAGTTTGTCTTTACCACCCTCGCTTACAAGGCGCATTTCCTGTCTGAGTGCTACAGGTTTATCAAATTTCGGAATGTTCACATTCACATCATGCACCACAGGGCTATTCTCTGTAATTACTTTAAAAGAATATTCGCCAGCGCCTGGCACATATAGTACATAACTACCGTTGGTTTGATTGGTGCTGCCCTCCATTATGTTGCGGCCACTCATTTTGTCGTTAATCTTTACAGTAGCTTTTTTCTGATCTGCATTTATCTCAGATATGAAATCACCTTTCAGATATATGATTTGTAAAGGTGTTGTTTCTACCAATACATTGTACACATGCAAGTGATTTTGGTCGCTTGTACGTCCGCTTGCAAAATATGCCCGCTGGTTAAGCGAGTCTGCTATAAAGAATATATCATCATCAGGCGTATTTATGGCAAAATCCAAATTAATGGCTGGCCCAAATTCTCCTGTTTCATTATCATAAGTACATTTGAAAATATCATAACCACCCATACTGTTGTGGCCTTTACTGGCAAAATAAAGTGTCTTGCCATCGCTATGCATGAAACAATAGTCTTCGTCATACTTAGTATTTACATCGCCCTTTACCAACTCTGGCGTAGAGAATTTGCCATCTGGCAGCACTTCAGCTTTATATATGTCTTTACCACTATTACCTTCTTTACCATAAGAGCTAAAAAATATAGTAGTGCCTGTGCCGGGGTAATGTATAATGCCCGGATCTGTGGCTTTAAGGTCTAGCTTGGTCTTTAATTCAGCGGGTAGGGTAAGTATTTTGCCACCAATGCCTTCCAAATTGAAGTAGCGGAAAAAGCTTTCTTTGTCTGCTTCTGTTTTATTAATTACCGTAAGGTCTTTAATATTGGCAAGCAAATTAGACCCGTATATACAGGTCTCAATCTCACGCTGTGCGTCTGTTTTAGCGGCTATTTTTGGGTCTGCTTTGCGCAAAAAAGCTTCATAGCTTTTTATGGACTCTCTGAATTGGTAATTGAGGTGATAGGCCTTGCCTAGATAGTACCATGCCATTGGGTCTTCTACACCTTTGGTGGTAGCTATGTTAAGGTATCGGATAGCCTTAGACTTATCAGGCTCACTATATATAGCGCATGCGCCAAACTTATAGTTGTAGTCCAAATGATTTGGATACAAAGACACTAATTGCGAAAACATAGGGAACGCCTTTAGGTATTCGCCTTTGTTAAATAGTGCGTTTGCGTCTTTTTCAAGCTGCTGCTCTGTGCCTTTCTGTGCGAAGGCAGTGTGGGCAACAAACATGGCCCATAGGGCGAGAACCAGTTTTGTTGTGCGTTTCATGCGCTTAGTTTGTCAAAATTAGACTTTCGTTTTAAATTTCAATGGTTTTTTTTACCATTTGTTTCATTGTTTATGGCTGATTAGTGTTGGTATACACTTAGCAGTTAAACCTTGTAACGAAACCTAACGCTGACGGGTTACAATTTGCAATGTAATTATATTTTGATTTTAATTGTTTTAAAGGATGATGACCAGTGTAGTGTGAATAATGATAAGGCTTATCCGAAAAGCTGATTGCGAACTATTGAGAAAAAATTTCGATAGGTGTCCATGTCATACACCATAATAAACAGTATGCCAAAGAGTGCGCCCCATATATGCGCATCATGCGCTATGTTGCTTTTGCCGCTTCTATTCATGAAGTGCTCAAAAGCAAAGAATACCAATATACCCACATAAGCGGGCATAGGAATGGCCATAAAGAAAAGTATCTTGCTAAGGGGGTTAATAAACATGGCCAATATCATAACCGCACTTACTGCACCGCTTGCGCCTACACTATTATAGCCAAAGTTGTCGCCATGCTTGCGTAAGCTAGGCAGTGTGGCAAAGCCGGCTCCTAAAATGTATAGCAGCAGAAAGTAAAGCTCACCCAAAAGTCCATGGTCTTTTATAAAGTACACCTCCACCCATTGGCCAAATGACCAAAACACAAACATATTCAGCGATAGGTGGATCCAGTCGGCATGTATCAGTGCATGCGAAAAGATGCGGTAATATTGTTTTCTATGTTTTATCTGATAAGGATTGTTGAGCAGTTTTTCAAATAGGGCAGGATTCTCGAACGCTCGCCAAGAAACAAAAACAGTAATGATGATAATTATTAAAGTAAGTGATAGCATAAATTAATTGGTTTCAACTTGAATGGTCGGCAACAATAACCCATTTGCCATCAATTTTGTGCCACAATAGTGTGTAATGGCCTGCAAGTGTGTCCAAGGTTCTGAAAAGTTCCCACTTACCTATAATGTATGCGCTGGAATCTGACAGTGTTTTATTATATAAATTAGTGAACTTGAGCCGACCCATGGCAGCTTTGTCAGGATAGCTTTTTTTATAATTATCCAAAGTGTTTTGCCAACCATAGGTGAGCCCTTTTTTACCTATAAACATAAGGGAGTCGCTTTTCCAGTAGTGTTTCATAAAATCCTCTATGTTTCCAGCGTTCCATGCCGCCTGCTGTTCCCGCATAAGGTTAATTAGCTCAGGGGCTGCATCATCCGTTAACGCAGGTTTTTGGGCACAGCCGGAAATGAAAAGTGCCACCAAAATGTTGAGAAATGTTTTCATAAGTATCAAATATAGAACAACTTTATTGAATACTGTTTTTAACTTTTTTTGATAAATTGCACTTTATTTTTCAAATAAACATTAACTCAAACAACAATTAATTTTTAATCAATTATGAAAAAATCCTTACTTTTTATTCCTCTCATTTCTTTTGCTATAGGGGCAAGCGCACAAACAATAGTTTTCGAAGATAACTTTGATAGTGTAACTGCAGGCATGGGAGTTGTAGAACAAAACACAAGCTGGAATACTTGGGACGGAACAGCAGGATTGGACGGCCAGGTGAGCTCAAATTATGCTTTTAGCGGCACTAATAGCGCTAAAATTGAAGGTACAAATGTGGACTTAGTGCTTCCTATTGGTCCTTACACTTCAGGTAAATACGACCTAAAGTTTAAAATGTTAGTTACAGATTTAGGTGGCTATTTTAACTGTTTGCACAAATGGACACCTACATCTACAGCCTACCAGTGGGCGTGCGATGTTTATTTTAGTTCTACCGGTGCCGTAAGCTGGACTACAGGTGGTACTGATAGCGGTGTGACGGGTGTTACTGTTAACTTGCTAGAGTGGTTTGATGTGATGGTAAGTGCGGATATGGATGCAGATGAGGGCAGACTTTATATAAACGGTACAATGGTAAACCAATGGCAGTGGTCGTTGAACAACGCCAATGGTGCTGCAGGTTCTAATGAATTTGATGCGGCAGACTTTTATGGTACAAATGATTTGCAAACTGCTGGTTTATATTATATAGATGACGTGCAAGTAGTAGAAAGCACTGGCGTATACACAGAAGAAGCTGTAACAAGCACTATTCCTGCTTTTTACCCAAACCCAACTAGTGGTAATTTAAATATTATGCTACCTACTGATTGTAAAGTGGCTCAACTTACTATAACAGACTTAGCGGGTAAAGTTGTTGTTTCTCAGCAATTGTCATCAAATCTTTCATTGGTAGATACATCAGTATTAGCCAATGGAATTTATGTAGTGAATATTGCAGCCAACAATATGTTGCTTTCAGAAAAATTGGTGGTTCAATAATTTGACACCTTTAGCGCTTTCATAATAAGGGCTGCCTGCAAGGCAGCCCTTATTTTTTTATTAGCGTTTTGGTAAATGAAAATAATAGTTTCAATGTTTGGTCTGCTCTCATAATTAAAGGAACAGTTAATCACCGTAGCTTTTACTTACCATTTGGCTAAATTCTGTGGTTATAGAATTGATTATGCGCATTAGTTGTATAGCTTAAATGAAATGGAAATAACACTGTTATTACCGCCACTGCAATGCATAAAAAAAGTCCTGATTTCTCAGGACTTTTAATAATGATTTATTAAATCAATTAATGCTTTTCAGCAGGCTTGTCTCCGTCAGCTGGAGCTTCTACAAATGCTTTGATGGTAAGCACGCTCTGAAGCGGATCAGTGTTACATGTTAAAGTAACGTTCTTTTGCTGTTGATTGCTTTTACCAGCGCTATTAAATTTCACTTTAATGTCGCGTGTTTGGCCTGGTGGTATTGGCTCCTTTGGGTAATCAGGTACTGTGCATCCGCAAGAACCTTTTGCATCTTCAATTATCAAAGGCTCGTTGCCTGTGTTAGTTATTTTAAATGCACACTCCACACTCTCGCCTTGCTTAATGTGGCCAAAATCGTGTTCAATTCTGTCATACTGCAATGAGGTTTTAGCTCTGTTTTTAGATGCAGCTCCAATGTCTTCGTTTGGTGCCACGCGCACACCGTCTTGGCTGCCGGCAGGTTGGTTAGCGGCATTAGCAGTGTTGGTTGTGCCATCCACATTTTCTATTGGGCGGCTGCCTATTTCATCGCTTTTGCTAAGCTGTGTGTAAGCTAGAAAACCTAGTGCTCCTGCAATTACGATAAGGAGACCTACTTTCAATCCGTTGCTCATTTTCTTTGTGATTTATTTTTTTAGTGGTTATTGAAATATTAATTGGCTGCAAAAATAGCAACACATTATTTGAAATCGTTGTGTGCTAATTTTTGCTTGTCAAATGTGCCATCTTTTAGGACATCTACGGCTCTTTTTAACGCAGGGTTAAGATCGTTTATTACTTCGTAAAATGCCTCGTTGTCGTACAAATTGCGTGCAATAAGCGCTTTAGTGCGCAGTTTTATGGAGTGTTCAGAGATTTTATATTCCTTTTCATTAAAAGGCACTTTCTCTGCTTCCATCATTTTTATCATTTCCTGAATTCCGCTTTCTGGCACTGTGTATTTGGCTACAAAAGCTTTCATATCAGGGTATTGCTTTAGCAACTCTTGTCGGTTAGTGTTTACATAAGTAAGCACCCAATCATTATTTACTCCTGTGCGCAGCATGTCGCTAAAATATTTGCTATTCTCTGTAGTGTCCAGCGGTACAAAAATGTCTGGAAGTATGCCACCACCACCATATACTGTGCGCTTTTTTAGGTTAGTACTGAATTTTAAAGAATCAGGAAAATGCAGACTATCAAGTGAGAAAAACTCTCCTGTCTTAAATCTTTTTTCGCGGTCGCGCATGTAGGCTTCCATGCCATCATCGTATGGTTTTTGTATGCATCGGCCTGCAGGGGTGTAGTATTTCTGCACGGTTAAGCGCACAGCACTGCCGTCAGGCAATGGCACCGGGCGCTGCACTAGGCCTTTACCAAAACTTCTGCGGCCTATTAGCAGGCCTCTGTCCCAATCTTGTATGGCACCGCTCAATATTTCGCTTGCACTGGCCGATGATTCGTCAATAAGCAATACCAACCTGCCTGATTCAAAAGAACCTTTGGTTTTAGGATTAGCACGGTAATCTTCTCTTGGGAACGATCTGCCTTCAGTATACACCAACAGCTTGTCGCCACTTAAAAATTCATCGCACATTTCCACAGCTGTATTCAAATAACCACCGCCATTGCCTTGAAGGTCAAGCACTAGGTCTTTCATTCCTTCAGCTTTTAAGTCGCTTATGGCCTTTTTCAATTCTTCCATAGTAGTTTTAGCAAAGCGCGAAATTTTAATATAACCAATGCCTGGTGACACCATGTAAGCTGCATCTATAGAATAGATTGGAATTTTATCGCGAATAATATCGTAATGCAACAGGTCTTTAGAGCCTTTGCGGTCTATGCCTACGGTTACTTTAGTGCCCTTAGGGCCGCGCAGTCGCTTAAATACATCAGGATTTTTGATACCAACTCCTGCTACTTTTTCGCCATCTATCTCTACTATTTTATCGCCTGCTTGTATACCTAGTTTTTCTGATGGGCCACCTTGTATGGGTTCTACCACCAATATGGTGTCTTTAAAAATATTGAACTGAACGCCTATACCATCAAAACTACCCTGAAGTGGTTCGTTGGCTTCTTTCAACTCTTCTTTAGATAAATAGGTAGAGTGTGGGTCCAATTCTTCCAACATAGAAATTATGGCCTTCTCAGTAAGTTTTTCTGCATTTACACTGTCCACATACATGTGTTGTATGTAGCTAAGCAGTGTTGCAAACTTTTCGGTAGTAGCGCTTGGGTCAGCTACTTGAGCATTGCTTGTTAAGGCAAGGGAGGAGGCTAAGCCTAAAATTAAAATTCTTTTTATCATAGTTGTTAATGTGCTTTATAGACGGTGGAATATTAAAGGAGTTCGAAGGTAAACGTACCTTCATACACCTTGCCATAATATTTAGTTAATTAAAACAACACTTGATTGTCATTAATTTTTAACTCTCTTTTTGAGGTTGATAGATGGTTTTATATTCTGCACGTTTGCCTCTGAACAATTCATATTCATTGAATTTGCATTGCAAGGTGCTATTCATTAGATGCAGTTTTTTAGACGGTTTGAGGCCTATAAATTTCAGTGCCTCCTGGTTAGAAGAAATTATCCAGGCGCTGTGGTTTTGCCATTCGTGTTTTAGATGACTGCCAATGCGTTTGTAGAAAAAGTCTATTTCATCTTGCGGCATTCGCTCTCCATAAGGAGGATTTAATACTAAAACTCCTGCATCGGAGTGTGGTTTAGTTTCAAAAAAATCTTCTTCTGATAAAAGAATTTCAACTGGCAGCTTGGCTATATTTATATTCTCAGCGGCCGCCTGCAGTTGGCGCTTTTCCACGTCTGATGCATATATTTTATGGGTGGCTGTTTGTATGTTTTGTTCCGCTTGCTCACGCACTTGTTGCCACAGCGCAGCGTCAAAACTTTTCCAATTAGAAAAACCAAATGACTGACGAAGCCAAAGGGCTGGAGTGTTGGTAGCTATCATGGCTGCTTCAATAGCCAGTGTGCCACTGCCACACATGGGATTATAAAAATCGGATTGGCCTTTCCAACTAGTTAGCATAAGCATGCCTGCTGCCAGCACCTCATTAAGCGGTGCCTTGGCGCCTGCCACGCGGTAGCCGCGTCTGTTAAGGCTTTCGCCACTGCTGTCCAGCGATATTGTAACACGGTGCTCGTCTATGTGCAGATTAAAAAGCACATCAGGATTGTCAGGATTTACATTAGGGCGTTTGCCTTCTTTATTGGTAAAAAAATCTGCAATAGCATCCTTCAATCGCAGTGATGCGAAGTTGGTATGATTGAACATAACAGAATGCACGTTGGGCTCTATGGCAAAGGTTTTTTCTTGCGATAAATATTCGCTCCAGTCTATGCTTAGAGCACGCTTATACAACTCATCGGAATGGCGAATGCTAAAGGTGTGAATGGGCACAAATACGCGCAGCGCGGTGCGCAAATGAAGATTGGCGCGGTACACCAGTTCTAAATTGCCGGTGCAATGCACTATGCGCTTGCCTATTTCTATATCATCAGCTCCCAGCAGCTCTAGTTCTTTTGCCAGCACAGGCTCCAGGTAGGGTAGGGTGGAAACAGAAATTTTGAAGCGACTACTGTTGCCAGAGGAACCTTGTTCTATCATGTATTATTTTTGTAAAGTGTGTATGAAAATTAAAAGAGCATTAAGAGCCTGCTTTTTTGGCCTTGTAGCCAAGTTGTGCAAGTAAGGTCATTATCTTGTCTCTGTGGTCGCCTTGTATAATTATTTCTCCATCTTTAGCACTGCCGCCTGTGCCGCATTTGGTTTTTATGGTTTTGCCCAAGGCTTCTAAATCATCCGCTGTGCCCACAAATCCTTTTATAACCGAAGCAGTTTTACCACCACGGTGGTTTTTTTCCAGCCACACATGCAAGTCTTGCAAGGAAGGTGCTAATGTGTTTTGCTCCTCGTTATCTTCTTCTCTCTTAAAGTTTGGGTTGGTAGAAAATACAAAACCACCAAGTGTATTTTTATTCTTGTTTGACATGGCTAGTAGTCTTGTTCGTTTTGGTCTTCTGAAAAGTTGTCAAATAGGTTGGCATTTTCATCTACAGGTATTTGGCCTGCATTGTCTTGAAGCTTTAAAAGTAAGTACACATCTATTACTGTGTGCGCAATTATAGCAGCCACAAGACCTATTTCGGCAGCCATTATGCCTATGCCTATCATGGCTATTACCATATAAAAGCCATAAATGGAAAGCCTCCAATTGTTTGGATTGATATAACCATGTATGGCTACAAAAATCATAGCGGTGAGCAACACACCCAGCAATGGCTGCATGGCACCTCTAAAAAGAATTTCTTCGCCCACTCCTGCACATACTGACACTATGAGTATTTCGCTAAGCGAAAGTTCAAATCGGCCAAGCATGTTTGAGTAACGTGCATTCACCTTTTCCATAAGTGGCAATGAAATAATCCATTGGGCAATAAAAGCTATGGCCAATCCTGAAACTATACCATACGCTATTTGTTGCCACCACAGAGTATAGCCTATGAGAGCAGAAGCCAAATCTACCGAGTCAGAAAAGCGATCTACTATAATAGCCACCATAGGCATACCTATAAGTGTGGCTAAGGCTAATTGCAGTATTAAATTTTTATTTATCATACTTCCTTTATGCTTCCTGTGTCATTTACTACCTGTGTGCCCTTCATGTCGCTGCCGCTTGGCGCCTGAAAAATTTCCAATTCGAAAAATGGAACAGCTGCCAACAGGTGGTCAAAAATATCAGCCGCTACACCTTCAAATTTTTCTAATTGTTTTTCTTTAGAAAAAGCATACACCTCTATAGGCAAGCCATTCTCGTTGGGTTGCAACTGGCGCACCATAAATGTCATGTCAGTATTTATGTTGGGGTTTTGCTCCAGGAACTTTTCAGCATAAATTCTAAAAACACCTATATTAGTAAGCTGCCTGCCATTAAGAGGAACTTGAGTGTTGATGTGTTGTTCCTCATTAAATAAATCTATTTCGTCTTTTTTAGAAAGCAAATAGTCTTTTACGCGTTCAATGTTGAGCAATTGATTAAACAATTTTTCATTGCAAAATCGAATGCTTGAAATTTTGATATTGATGTGGCGTTTTATTCTGCGGCCTTCGCTCTCCTCCATACCACGCCAGTTTTTGAACGACTCACTTACTATGGCATAGCTGGGCACAATGGTCACTGTCATATCCCAGTTACGCACTTTTATGGTGGTAAGGTTTATTTCCATTACCTCACCATCAGCGCCATATTTTTCCACCGTTATCCAGTCGCCCAGACGCACAAGGTCTATAGCGCTCATTTGAATGCTGGCTGTAAAACCAAGAATAGGATCGCGAAAGAGCAAGAGGAATACAGCAGTAACAGCACCAAAACCTCCAAGTATATACACAGGAGATTGGTTGAGCACAATAGCAAGTATGAGTACAAAACCAATTAAGTAGAAAACAATTTTGCCCACCTGCTTGTAGCTGCGAAGCGGCTTGTCCTTATATCGCTCCGTTGTTTCCATAATGCCTACCAATGCATTTAGAATGGCATTCACACTAAACATTACCGACAGCACTATGTATATTTTGGACACTATAAGCGCGTAATAAAGCGCATTGGGAAAAAAGCGAAAAACATGCGGCACAGCCATGCATATAATGACAGAAATGAGAATGAGTGCCAGAGAGCGAAACACTCTGTATTCAAATAGCTGATCGTCCCAGTGGGTTTTTGTTTTGGTAATTACACGTTTTACAACTTGAATAATAATAATTCGTGTAAATGCCCAAACGCCCCAGCACAAAGCCGTTAAACAAACAAGCGCCACAAACAAATACATGTTTTCGTGCTGCCCATTTATAAAACCTTTGCTGAGTATAAAGTCGCTCAGTTTATCAGACCAAACAGTAAAATTCATGGGGCGAAGTTAGAAAGGAGAACGCATTCAGTTAAAGTGCGTTATTTCTAATTGTAAGTGTAGTTATGTTTTTTAATTATGAATTTAGCTTTGTTTTATCCAATAAAATGGATTTCAATAGAACTAATTGTGGATTTATGTAGCACTATATAAAGCTCTATTTAACACCTTTGCCCAATGAATTTCCTCCCCGAAAATATAGAACACTATACAGAGGCACACACACAGCCCGAGCCTGAATTACTTGCCCAACTGACACGCGAAACGTGGCAAAAGGTGGTAAACCCACGAATGTTAAGTGGTCATGTGCAAGGCCGTTTCCTTAGCATGGTGTCGCATATGATAAAGCCAAAGCGAATTTTAGAAATAGGCACATACACGGGCTATAGCGCGCTTTGCCTGGCCGAAGGTCTTGCGCCAGAAGGTGAGCTGGTGACAATAGATGTGAACGATGAGCTGCAATGGATACAAGACAAATACTTTGGTTTATGCCCTGAGGGCAAACAAATTACCCGCTATTTTGATAATGCCCTTACACTGCTGCCCGCCATGGACTGCCACTTTGATCTGGTGTTTATGGATGCCGATAAAGAAAACTACCTTAATTACTACCACCTGCTTATAGACCGCCTGCCCAGCGGAGCTGTAATACTCATAGATAATGTGCTGTGGAGTGGTAAGGTGACCGAATTAGCAGCCGCCAACGACCTGGAAACACAAGTGATGCAGCAATTGAATACTTTGGTAACTAATGACACACGGGTGCAAAATGTTTTGCTGCCGCTGCGCGATGGTCTGATGATGCTCCGCAAGAAATAATCTCAGTGTTTTTCATAACAAATGACAAATGAGGCAAATAAAAATTTTAATTATGAACACTTTTGGTTATATTTGACCCGTTATTACAATTTCAACATTTCGTTTTAGACGTCTGTTCGTGGTAAATGTTTGTTGGATTTTAGTGATACATTTTTTTTTATTTAATCAACAACATTTATTTATTTCAAATGAACATTTTTGTTTCAGGGCTGAATTTCAGCATGTCGAGCGATGAGCTCACCGAAGTATTTGCAGCTTATGGCGCAGTTACATCGGCTAAAGTAATTACTGACAAAGCTACAGGCCGTTCACGTGGCTTCGGTTTTGTGGAAATGTCTTCTGACGAAGAAGCACGCAACGCTATCTCTGCACTCGATCAAACCGAGCAAAAGGGCAGAAAAATTAACGTTAAAGAAGCTGAGGATCGTCCACAGCGCAGCAGCAACGACCGTCCACGTAGCAATTACGGTGGTGGTGGTGGTGGCCGCAGAGAAGGTGGTTTCAAACCACGTTTCGACCGCGGTGGCAATGATGGTGGTGGATACGATCGCGGCAATAGCTACTAAGATTATTTTCCCTCAATATCTCAAAAAAGAGCTGCCTCAGGGTAGCTCTTTTTATTTGTACCATTTTGTACCGAATCTGTCTTTTATTAAAGCAACAAAAAAGCCTTCAATAATGAAGGCTTCTTTATGAATATGTAGCGAGAGGGGGGCACGATCCCCCGACCTTGCGATTATGAATCGCACGCTCTAACCAGCTGAGCTACCTCGCCATTACACTGCTAAAAAACACACGTTTTGTATTTTTTTGAGGGCGCGAATATAACCCTATTTCTTAACCACCAAATACCTTAGTAAAATTCTTAGCTTTTCTTTCCATAAAATGGTTATCCTTGCAACAACAAATTACATTTGACCTAGACAATTTTTTTTCTTTTATGACCAAAACACAAATCAATCTAGAATACCTTATTAGAACTTCTGATTCTATTCTATACAATTGTATGTCCACGCCAAGCGGCTTAGAGGAGTGGTTTGCACCGGAGGTGCACATTAAAGGCGATGTGTTTACATTCCTTTGGGAAGGTGAGGAGCGCTCAGCTCAGTTGGTAAATAAAAGAAAAGAACAGTTCGTACGTTTTGAATGGATGGATGAAGAAGACAAAGAGTGCAACTATTTTGAGTGGCGCATTAAAATAGATGAAATGACAGGTGAAGTAGCGTTGCTCATTACAGATTTTTGTGAGGATGGCGAAGAAGATGATCAGAAAATGCTCTGGGACGAGGCCATAGAAGAGTTGAAAAGACACATTGGTGGTTAAAATTTTTCTTATTGTAAAGCGAAAAAAAATAAACTCTTTACAATTGATTTTACCACTTTAGATAAAAAGCTTGCGTAAGCTGCTTATAAGCCTCGGAGTATTCTTCGGGGCTTTTTCTTATAATTAATGATTCCATTATTGGCTCTGACTGCCCTATCATAGATAGTTCGAGCATTACACGCGTGCTTGTTTCCTTCTCGGCCATGGTAAATATGTGGCATATTCGTTCGCATGTAAATCCAACCTTGGTAGCCTCGTCCATCCAGCGGCCCAGCTCCAGTGTAGGAATTATTACTGCCACCTTCCCATCAGTTCGCAATAGTTTTTTACTTTTTTGAAGAAATGCATCGGCAGGTAGCGAATCATCGTGTCTTGCCGCATTGCGGCTAGGGTCCGCAGCGCGCAACGAGGAGGTGAAATAGGGTGGATTAGAAATAATTAGGTCGAATTTTTCGACCGATGTAATTTTCAAAAAATCCCCTTCGTGCATTTTCAGTCTATCGGCCCAAGGCGAATGTTCAAAATTGTAGCGGGCATCTTCTGCACTATCATCATCCAGTTCTATGGCCTCTATTATCGCATTGGAATTGCGCTGTGCGCATATAAGCGCTATAACGCCTGTGCCAGTTCCCACATCCAGCATATAGTTAGCCTTATCCAGTTTTACCCAGGCGGCTAGCAGCACCGCATCGGTACCTACCTTCATTGCACTGCGCGAATGATGTACCTGAAATTGCTTAAAACTAAAAGGTTTGTGATCCGAAATGGGCATAAAGCCTCTGATTAACTATTTAAGCGAACATACGAAAAAAAAATTAGTCCTTCAAATTCATTTTTCCTCGCGGCAGGATTATGTTTTGTTTTCTTTATGTGTTCTGCTGCGCTTGGCAAATAGTAAGAAGAGTTTTCTATAACCTTTTTATGGGTTTTGGAGTAAAACCGAAATACAAAAACTATTTACATGTCCATTAGAAAATTATTGTTTGCCTCCGCTATTGCTATTTCAAGCATGCAGGCTGCACATGCTCAAGATTTAAAAGCTTTGGATTACGCTAAGCTATATGCCAGAAATAATGTAAGCACGCGCGTATGCAAGGAGGTAAAGTATAAGATGAAACAGGCCGTGGATTCTACTATGGTGGGTATAGCCAATTTTGATAAAAATGGACGTATGATTCACTATACCGAATTTTTTGCCGGAGGCAAAAAAATGGCTGAGTATGAATATAAGTATGATGACTCAGGTAAAATGATAAAGTCAACAGTAAGCCTTGTGTTTAATAATTGGGTTCCGTTAGATTTCATACTAAAGTATGATCAAAAAGGCCGAGTAGTATCGCGCGAGTTGAACGAACAGGTGGCTAACTTTTGGAAAAAAGAAACCTATACCTATACAAGCGAAGTGCTTCTGAAAAGTGAACAATGGTATGATATAAATGGAGGCCTTGTGGTCCTCACACACAAAGACTATCCGCCACACATAGAGGTGAGCGACAATTCGCTTACTTATATAGTAAATGAAAGAGGGCTCATAATTTTACATCAGTTCATAAGCGGCCGTGGTGAAGTTGACAAGGCTTTGTGCTATGAATATTATTATTGATTGGATTCAATTTTATTTAGAAAAAATATTTTTCATCCAACGCTTTCATATTTATGGAAGCGTTTTTTTTTAATATATAAATCTGCTATTTAGACTTAAAATATCTAATCATTTCGGCATAGTTAAGTTTGTTTTGCATGGCAAACAATACTCTGTTTATCCTTTCAGCCTTGGTGTCATAGCCCTTTGCGCTGTCCACCCACTTGCTAAAATATTTTTGATGGCTGCCGGCTAATGTTTTGAATTGCGCTAGCGCATGCGAGTCTTCTTCGAGGCACGCCATCATTTCCGGTGAGTAAAGAAACTCCGAATGGTCGGCCTCTATGGCAAGTGTCAGCAACTGTCCCTCATGTTTCTTTATAGCTTTGCGCATTGCCGCGTTTAATGGCAAAATATATTCGCCATCGCCCATGGGCAGTAGGGCTAGCTGTGCAAAAGGAACTCCATCCATTGTGCCTTTTATTCTAAAATATTTTTTACTTTCAGGATGCAATTTTTGTGCAGCAACGGCTGGAATGGTAATGTAGGTCCAACCGGTTTTTTCGCCCTGTTGGTCAAATTTATTTATTTCGCATTCCAATTTTATCATTTTTCAATGTGCCTGTTGCCCGGCACAAATATGATGGCTGTTGCTTTTTTATTAAATACTATCTGATTTAATTATTGGACATTATTTTATTCTTCGTCTTATACCTTTGTGCTATTCTATGATGCGCGTTGCTACATATCTATTGTGCTTTCTTCTTGCTGCCAGTTTTGTGGTGGTAAAAAGGAAACAAAGTCCTGAAGATATACAGTTGCAAAAAAAGGAATTGGGCCGCCAATTGTTTTTTGATAAAAACTTAAGCAATCCCAATGGACAATCGTGCACAGTATGTCATGCTCCAAAAACCGCATTTAGTGACCCTAACCACGCCATAGTGAGCGAAGGCATGGTGAATGGTTTTTTTGTAAACAGGAATTCGCAGTCGTTGGGTTATTCCTCTTATTCGCCAGCACTGCACTATGATGAAAAGGATAAAGTATGGCGTGGTGGCTTGTTTTGGGATGGTAGGTCCAACACGCTGCAGCACCAGCTTTCAGGTCCATTTTTTAATCCGGCTGAAATGAATAATGCGGACACCGCCATGCTAGTAGCTGAAATAAAAAATGCTACTTACTATAAATTGTACAAGAGCATTTATGGCAGGCCACGCAGCGATGTTGAGGTTTACAATAACATTACAGAAGCTATTGCGGCTTTAGAAAGCAGCGATTTCATTAACGAATTTTCTTCTAAGTATGATGATTTTTTGGTGGGCAAAGCCACTTTGACTTTGCAGGAAGAAAGCGGCAGATTATTGTTTGAAAAACATTGTAGCTCATGCCATTCTACCGCACCCCAAGAGGGTAGTAGCAAGGTGCTGTTTACTGACTTTAGCTACCACAATATAGGTGTACCGCGCAACGAGGAAAATCCATTTTACAGCACCAATGAAAGTGTAAATCCTCTTGGCAAAAATGCCATAGATTTTGGGCTTGGAGCGGTGGTGAAGAATGAAAGTGAGAATGGCAAATTCAGAACACCAACACTGCGCAATGTGGAATTTACTGCACCTTATTTTCACAATGGTTATGCAGCCACACTAAAGGAGGCCATCCATTTTATAAATACCAGACAACATGGAAATTATACACCGCCTGAAATAGCTGGCACTGTGGAGAATAAGCTAACTGGAAATATGGGACTAACAGAACAAGATGAAGAGGATATAATAGCTTTTCTTTCTTCTCTTACTGATGCTTATTTGCCCAAGTAATATTTAGCTGTATTGCTTAAGCAGGGTCACTAACTCATCTTTCATCTTTACCCCACTGGTGCGCCATTTTACCTCGCCATTTTTAAATATGATAAGTGTGGGCACACCACGCACTCCAAATTTTTGAGCCAAGTTTTGATTGCGATCTACATCTAATTTTAATATGCGTGCTTTATTGCCCAGTTCTTCTGATACTTCAGAGAGTATGGGTGTTTGCATCTTACATGGGCCGCACCATGTAGCAAAAAAATCTACAAGCACAGGAGTGTTGCCATTTATTATTTCGCTAAAACTTTCTTTGGTTTCTGACATGGTTTTTTGCATTTATTTTTTAATCGGCATACCTGCGGCCTTCCATCCATTCTTACCCTCAGTTAGGTTGTGTACGTTTTTAAATCCTAAGGTAACAAGCATGGCTGCTGCCTCCTCGCTGCGGCCACCGGCAGCGCAATACACCAGCACCGATTTTGTTTTATCTAACTCTTTTACCTTTTGTTCAAAGTCATCGCTAAACCAATCAATGTTGATAGAGCCATCTATTTTTCCTTTGGCTACTTCATTGGCTGTGCGCACATCCAGTATTATGCAATTGCCGGCATCTATGGCCGCTTTAAACGCTTGCGGTGTGTCATTGGTAACTTGAGTGGTCTGCTGAGTGTGTGCGGTATTAGACACATCTTGAGCGCTTGCCGAAACAAGGCCAAACGTGACCAGACTTGCCAACAATATTATTTGTGCATGTTTTTTCATACTCTAAAGGTAATAATAAAAAGGTGGAGTCACAAGCTATTCCATGGGCCTCCATTGTGCACATTGGTAAAACCAAGAGATTTAAGTTTATTAGTAGCGACACCGCTGCGCATGCCGCTTCTGCAGCATAGCACATAGGTGCTATCTTTCTTAAGTGTGCTTGCTTTTTTCTCTATAGTATCCAGTGGAATATTTATGGAGCCATTGTAATGGCCACCTTGGTATTCGCTCTTGGTGCGCACATCTATTACCTGTGCTCCATTGGCTATCAGCTCTTGCATATTCTTGCCCGAACCAAAAAATTTCTTAAGTAGTGCAATCATTTTGTTTGAAAAATTAATTTTTGAAATTTGAATTATGAGCGTATCGTTATTTAATAATTTCCATTACTAAAATTACCACGGCCATAATGGCTATAAGCCATCCAAACAAGGGCTTTAGTTTTTCGCCACTTATTATACAGGAGAGTTTTATGCCTAGAAATAGGCCTGCTATAGCCACAGAAGTGAACAACAAAACAAACGACCAATGAATAGTGTAATTATTAAAATTAGAAATAAATCCGAAGGATGAATTGGCTGCTATAATGAGCAAGGAGGTTCCCACCGCTTTTTTCATTTCTACTTTGCCAAATAACACCAACGCGGGAATAATGAGAAAACCACCGCCCACACCTAACAGGCCGGTAAGTATGCCAACTGCAGCGCCTATGCCAACAAGTTTGGTAGGTTTCGAATTTTCAAGTGTTTGAGAAGAACTGATCGTTGCATTGGCTTTTTTGCCCCTTACCATAGGCACGGCTGCCAACAACATTATTACTGCAAAAAGCAGCATTAAAAAAGTAGATTGCGAAAGAGAGTGATTGCCTATAGTGATTATAGTGTGAGGCAGCAATGGTAGGAGAAACGCACGAGTGAAATAAACCAACAACATGCCCGGTAATCCAAAATAAAGTGCCAAACGGTAATCTACCAGTCGCATTTGAGCATAGCGCACAAAGCCTACAAAGGAAGTAGCACCTACAATAAACAGCGAATAGGTAGTGGCGAGTGTGGCGTCTATTCCAAGTATATATACCAGCACTGGCACAGTAAGTATGCTACCACCACCGCCTATAAGGCCTAGCGATATACCTATAAGTAAAGAGAGTATGTAGCCTATTATTTCCAATAAGTATATTTATTATCTATCTAATTATTGCTTTTTTTTGAAACTACAAAAAACAAAATTTTGCAAAGTTTCAAAGGGGGTTTTATGCTCAGTTTCTATGCATTTTATTTTGTCAAAATGCTTAGTAAATATTGTTTCCATTGTTGTTTCCGAATATTGCTGTATATCTATGCCACTGCATTTCTTGGGGCCTAATGTGCTAAAGGTACCAATGAATAAAGAACCATTTTCATTTAAACTTTGAGTGGCTATTTGAATGTACTTTTCTATATCCTTTGTAGTTGTAAGGAAATGAAAGGCGGCTCTGTCATGCCACAAGTCATATTTATGCTCTGGTTTGAAGTTTACTATATCTGATACTAACCAGGTAACTCTAGTGGCCAATTCACCTAAACGATTTTTTGCTTTATCTATAGCGGCTTGAGAAATATCTAGTACCGAAACATTAGTAAATCCATTTTTCAATAAATGGTCTACAAGAAGGCTATCACCGCCACCTATATCGATAATGAATGCATCTTTATTAAGGTCTAATGCATTAATGTGCGCCATAGAAGTAGCAGGATTGGGCTCATACCAACTCACTTCAGTGGTCTGTTTAGTTGAGTAAATACTGTCCCAATGTTTTTTTTTGTCGAATTGTTCCAATGCTTTTATTGTCCTTAAGTAATAGTATTAATACCTAGTTAACCTGGTATTTGAAAGGCAAAGGAAGGATGGGGAGCCTCTATTTTCGGTGACTTGTGTTACTTAATTACCACTTTGCCTCTAAATATTTTCAGCATGTTTTTCTTTTCCAGAGTTTTCATGCCACGGCTCACTACTTCGCGCGCTGTACCAAGCTCTGCAGCTATTTGTTGGTGGGTTATTTCCACCACTTTTGTGTTCAATATTTTAGAGCGCTGCAAGAGCAAGTCCATTATACGCTCTTCCATGCTTTTAAAGTTAATGCGCGACACTGTGCGCAACAATTCCTCAAAGCGGGTTTGGTATAAGTTCATAATGAACTCAAACCAGCTTTTATCTTCTGTTATGAGTTTATAAACCTCACTTGGTTTTATAAATATGATTTCTGTTTTTTCCAGTGTTATGGCCTTTACCACACTCTCAGTGTTATTAAGCACTCCCATAATAGACATTATGCAGCTTTCGCCTGGTTTTATGTGGTACAGCGTGGTCTCATTGCCATCATCATCTTCTGCTACCACCTTTACACTGCCGCTTATTATTATGGGTATATTTTTTATGTACTTATGAAAGTCAAGTATTATTTCACCTGCTTCTATTACGAGTATTTCGTTTTCTTTCTTAAATCTATTTAGCAAGCTTTGTGGTATCATACTCTTGATTGGCTAAGTTTTTTTATAGCATTGTTTTCATACTCAGCTAAAAAATAATAAAACCTAAAACGTGAATTAATGAGGCAGTTTTTCTCTTACAAGACCATACACCCAAGTACCTGCAATGGCGCTAAATATGGTAACAACTGTAACTGTGGCGCCATAGCCTAGTTGAGCATAGAGCGGACCTGGGCATGCTCCAGTTATAGCCCAGCCTATTCCAAACAGCAGGCCACCATATATCTGCCCTTTATTAAATTCCTTTTTATGAAATTTTATTTCTTCGCCATATATGGTTTTGATATTGAATTTTTTTATAAGCACTACCGAAATGGCACCGATCACTACAGCTCCGCCTATTACACCATACATATGAAATGATTGAAGACGAAACATTTCTTGTATACGAAACCAACTTATAACTTCTGATTTTATAAGGAGTATGCCGAAAATGATACCTGAACCCACGTATTTAAACAGGTGGTACCATGCGTGTTTTAGCTCGCTGTCGTTTACACACACAGCATCTAAACTGCGTACTTCAAAGTCTGTATTGGTTTCTTTTATGTTTACTTCTGACATAGAATTGAATTGTGTTTTTTTTTATAAAAGTTTTCTTTTTTTTATTTTACAATGAAAGTATCCATGGTAAAATAAGATTGGCCGATAAGAAGCCGCCCGCCATAAAACAACATGTGGCTACAAGCGAGGGCCATTGCAAAGTGGAAAGCCCCATAATAGAATGGCCACTGGTGCAGCCGCCTGCATAGCGTGTACCAAAGCCTACCAAAAAACCACCTACTACCATAAGCATTATGCCTTGCAAGGTGAACAGGTTAGTCCATGAAAAAAGTTGTGTAGGTACTAACTGGCTATGGTCTGTAATGCCATTAGCCGCAAGGCTTTGCTCCAGTGCATGTGCAATAACCACCTGATGGGGGTCTGAAAGGAAAAGGGCAGCTACAACACCTCCTAAAAATATACCGAACACAAAGAATAAATTCCATGCTTCCTTTTTCCAATCATATTTAAAGAACTTGATATTAGCAGGTACACAAGCTGCGCATACATGCCTGAGCGATGATGATATGCCAAAGCTTTTGTTGCCAAGTATGAGTAGAGCAGGCACTGTAAGTCCTATTAGCGGACCTGCTATGTACCAAGGCCATGGCTGTTTTATTGTTTCTAAAAATGACATATAGATATTACTGTTTTTTTATAAGTTGAATGAATATTTCTGAGCCACTGCGTGGGGCTATACTGTTATAACAATCTGCCATAGTTTGTATATTAAACAGTGGGCTGAATAGTTGGGTATACTCTTGCTTAGTGCCACCAAATGGCGGACCTTCTTTATCAAATAGCTTGTTGAACAACACGCCTACTATTTTACCTTGGTCATTAAGCAAGCTGTGTGCATGTGTTGCATAATCTTGTCTTAGATTGGGGTTGAGGGCACAAAAAAATGTTTGTTCTAATATTAAATCGTAAGTACCTGAGTGCTTAAAAAAATCTTGGTATATAACATTTACGTGTGGGGTGTCAGCAAATTTTTTAGCAAGCAAATCAGCCGCAGCAGGAGCTATTTCGAGCAATGTGATATTAGTAAAGCCATGCTGCACAAGGTAGGTAGCTTCATAAGCACTGCCGCACCCTGGTATAAGTATAGCCGCATGTTTATTGGGGTATTGGTCGGCATAGTGGGTTATAG
Organism: Flavobacteriales bacterium; assembly: GCA_031418455.1. Taxonomy (GTDB): domain Bacteria; phylum Bacteroidota; class Bacteroidia; order Flavobacteriales_D; family Sanyastnellaceae; genus JANNVZ01. The sequence goes on from JANOXJ010000040.1 coordinate 41,144, forward strand.
CAGGCGAGGCACTGCCTATATCCCAACCTGTGTTTTGTTCTTTCCAGCGATTGTCCCAGTACTCAGCATTTAGCTGCTGCAGTTCATCTTTGCTCACGTTGGTTTGTTATGCTTTGAATACTTTGCTCTGGCAAATGAAATTAGTTTTAGGAATTTCTGTTTTTGCTATGGCGGAAAAACCACCTTCCACTTCAGAAAAGTTTCTGTAGCCACGTGCTTGTAAAATACTTGCAGCTATCATGCTTCTGTAACCTCCTGCGCAGTGCATTACAAAATGTTCTGATGGGTTAATGTCTTTTATCCAATCATTAATAAATGCAAGCGGTTTGTTGTATGCATCCTCTACATGTTCTGCAGCGTATTCAGTATCTTTTCTTATATCTATCACTTTGGTGTCTTTAGTGAAGTCGCTTGCAAATTGTTTGGGTGTTATTCTATTTACAGTATCCACCTGTTTGCCTGCATGGTGCCATGCATTTATGCCGCCTTGCAGGTAGCCTAACACATTGTCGAAACCAACACGGCTAAGTCGAGTAATGGCCTCTTCCTCGGTGCCTGCGTAGCATACTAGTAGTATAGGCTGTTTTACATCCATTACTAGCGCACCTACCCATGGCGCAAAGTCGCCTCTAAGGCCTATGTTGATGGCTTGTGGCACAAATGCTTCGCAAAAATCTTTGCTGTCGCGCGTGTCCAGTATCATTGCATCAGTAGATTCAGCTACGGTCTCAAACTCTTCTGGTGTCAGGGCTTTCATGCCTTTGCTTAACACACTGTCAAAAGATGCATAGCCCTTTTTATTCATGGCCACATTCATTCCAAAATAGCCGGGTGGTGGCAACAAACCATCTGTAACCGCAGCTACAAATGCTTCTTTGTTGGGTTGATTTAGTGCATAATTCATCTCCTTCTGATGGCCTAGTGTGTCTACTGTTTCCTTCATCATATTCTTGCCACATGCACTGCCTGCACCATGTGCAGGATATACTATTACATCATCGGCCAGTGGCATTATCTTCTGGGTTATGCTTTCATACAACAATCCAGCTAAGTCTTCCTGAGTCATATGCGCAGATTTTTGCGCCAAATCAGGGCGGCCAACATCGCCAAGAAAAAGAGTGTCGCCACTGAACAATGAGTGATTTTTACCTTGCTCATCTATAAGCAAGTAGCACGTGCTTTCCATAGTATGGCCAGGCGTGTGCAGCACTTTTATTTTTATATTTCCTACATTAAAGAGTTGCTCGTCTTTAGCAGAAATTATTTCAAATTCAGGCTCTGCATTAGGGCCGTACACAATAGGCGCACCTGTTTTTTTGCTCAGGTCTAAGTGGCCCGATACAAAGTCGGCATGGAAGTGTGTCTCAAAAATATACTTCAATTTTACGCCATCACGCTCCAAACGATCTATATACGGTTGTATTTCGCGCAGTGGGTCTATTATGGCTGCTTCGCCATTAGATACTATGTAATAAGCGCCTTGTGCAAGGCATCCGGTGTATATCTGTTCTATGTTCATTTGCTATTCTTAAGTGTTTTTTTCTCGGGGCAAAATTCTGTCATTTGCTCGCTTGCAAAAGTGACTTACATCACATAGGCAATTTAATTATTTTTTTCTTCAAACAGGGCTAAGCATTTTGGTATGGATGTACTTAGCGGTATGCGAATTTTTAATATTTACAATATCCTCTGGCTTGCCAGCATACACCACATTACCACCACCGCTGCCGCCTTCAGGGCCCATGTCTATTAGCCAATCTGCGCATTTTAGCACATCCACATTGTGCTCTATGGCCACTATGCTGTGTCCTTTTTCCAGCAGCGCGTTAAAGGAATCAAGCAGCTTTCTTACATCGTGAAAGTGAAGGCCGGTAGTGGGTTCATCAAATATAAAAAGGGTATGACTGTTGGCCGAACCTTTGGTGAGGAATGAAGCCAACTTAATACGCTGTGCCTCGCCACCACTAAGGGTAGAGGAGCTTTGGCCTAGAGTAACATAGCCCAATCCTACGGCCTGCAATGGCACTAGTTTTTCAATTAAATTTTTGTTCAGTGTTTTTTCTTTCTCGCGCGAGAAAAATTCTACCGACTCATCTACAGTCATATCCAACACTTGGTTTATGCTTTTGCCTTGATAGGTTACCTCTATTATTTCTTCTTTAAATCGTTTGCCTTTGCATGAGTCGCACACAAGTTTTATGTCAGCCATAAACTGCATGCTTATGGTTTGCATGCCCTCTCCTTCGCAAGTGTCGCAGCGACCGCCTGTTACGTTAAAGCTAAAGTGAGTAGGAGTGTAGCCACGCTGTTTTGACAGCGATTGAGTGGCATACAAAGTTCTAATTTCGTCATATGCTTTTACATAGGTTACAGGGTTGGAGCGCGATGATTTGCCTATGGGGTTTTGGTCTACAAACTCCACAGCAGCTATGGTTTTTATATCTCCTTCTAAGCTGTCATAAGCGCCTACCATTTCTGTAGGAAATCCTCCTAATTCTTTTTGCAATGCAGGATAAAGTATGTTGCGCACCAGTGTGCTTTTGCCACTGCCGCTTACTCCGCTAATGGCCGTAAAACAGCGAAGCGGAATTTCAACATCTACATTTTTCAGCGAGTGTTCGCGTGCTCCTTTTATTATTAGTTTGTCCTTGCCAATCTTGCGTTTGCTCTTGGCCGAAATTTCTTTTACTCCTGTAAGATAGTCAGCTGTAAGCGTGTTACCGCTAGCTATTAACTGCTCTATGGTGCCTGAAAAAACTACGTTACCTCCAAGGGTGCCTGCCTCCGGACCCATGTCTATAATTACGTCTGCAGCGCGCATTATTTCCTCGTCATGCTCTACTACTATTACTGTGTTGCCCTGCGCTTTTAATGATTTAAGCACGCCTATAAGTCGCTGCGTATCGCGCGGGTGAAGGCCTATGCTGGGCTCGTCTAGTATATACATGCTGCCTACCAGTGCACTGCCAAGTGTGGTGGCCAAGTTTATTCTTTGCGACTCGCCACCGCTAAGTGTGTTAGACAAACGACTAAGGGTAAGATACTCTAACCCTACATCTGTTAGGTATTTTAATCTGTTGCGAATTTCTGTAAGTATGCGTGCCGCAACTTTTTCATCGTGTTTGTTTAACTGCAATGAATTGAAAAACTGCAAACATTCGCCTATAGAAATGCTCACTAAATGCGACAAACTTTGACCGCCTACTTTTACATAATTGGCATCGCCACGCAGGCGTGTGCCCTTGCATTCAGGGCATTTGGTTTTGCCGCGGTAGCGGCTAAGCATTACACGGTATTGTATTTTATATGATTCGCTTTCTAGGAATTTAAAGAACATATGCAAGCCACTAAAATGCTCATTGCCATTCCAAAGCAAATCATATTGTTGCGGGGTAAATTCGCTTATAGGTTTGTGTATTGGGAAATCAAATTTTTTGGCTTTAAGTACTAATTGATTTTTCCATTCGCCCATGGTTTCACCACGCCAGCAGGCTATACCATCTTGGTATACACTTAGCTTTTTATTTGGCATTACCAGATTTTCATCTATTCCTATTATGCTTCCAAATCCTTCGCATGTTTTGCATGCACCTATGGGGTTGTTAAACGAAAATAAATTTACCGAAGGCACTTCGAACGACATTCCATCCAGCTCAAATTTGTTGCTAAATGTGTAGCGCTTGCCACTGCTGGTGTGTTGCAAAACACACTCGCCACGGCCTTCAAAAAAGGCGCTCTCCGCGCTGTCTGCAATGCGTGTAGTATTCTCCTCATCGCGCTCGCAGGTTATGCGGTCTATTACTATATATACTTCGTCTTTGGCTTTTATTGTTGTAAGAGTGTCTTCCAGTTTATTTACCTCACCATTTATTACCACTCTTGTAAATCCTTGCTGAATAAGTATTTCAAATTTCTTTTTTGGCTCTGTTTTTTTATCAAACTGTATGGCGGCCAGAATGAGAAATCCTTCGTCCTCGTTTTGTTCTAGTATAAAATTTACAACATCTTCTACCGTATTTCTTTTTACCTCGCGGCCACTAATGGGCGATATGGTTTTGCCCACACGCGCAAAAAGGAGTTTCATGTAATCATAAATTTCTGTAGTAGTGCCTACAGTGGAACGCGAAGTGCGGCTGGTTACTTTTTGCTCTATGGCTACTGCTGGGCTTATGCCAGTTATGCTATCCACATCAGGCTTATCCAGTCGGCCAAGAAACTGGCGCGCATAGCTGCTCAAACTTTCTACATACCTGCGCTGGCCCTCAGCATACAGCGTATCAAAGGCAAGTGAACTTTTGCCTGAACCACTAAGACCTGTAATAACAGTCATTTTGCCACGCGGAATGGCAAGAGATACATTTTTTAAATTGTGTACGCGCGCTCCTTTTATGATAATGTTTTGTTTGGGGTCTAATCCGTTCAAATCATTCTGCTTTTGCGGTATTTCTACTTCTTTTTTCTTCGCCATAATTTTATGTGTGCGAAGGTGACATGCATAGTTCCATTTCGCAAATTTCGTTTTCTAAAAAAATGAAACTGTTGATAAAAGGTATTGTTTCTAAAAGATGCGATTCTTTGCAATCGCTGTAGCACTTGCGCAAATTGGATACAGTGCTGAATATGCTAGCGGTCGCGCGCGGTGAGCATGAACACGTGGCCTGCCTGCTCGTAGGCTCTGCCCTTGCCATCTTCCACACTTATGAAGTAGGCATACTCTCCCTCTTGCACTAGTTTACCATTCATGGTGCCATCCCAAGGGGCATTAATATCGAAGGTGGTATACACCACATCGCCCCATCTATTAAAAATGGTCATCTCATATTTTTCAAAATCGGCAAACGATATTATTGGCTTAAAAGTGCTGTTAAATCCATCTACCACAAAGGCAGTGGGTATCCATATTTTAGGTTCTTGCGACACACATACCTCATTTGAAAATGCTGAGTGACTTATGTTCAACAGTGTTGAGGGGTTTTCTACAGCCTCTATCGTGTAGCAAAATTTACCATCGGTATAGAGCAATGTGGCCACATCATCTTCATAAGTATTTACTAGCGGGCTCACGATGGCCACCACCACATCGGGGCCGGTAAGGCCTATTCTGCGGTGTATTTTATAGGCTTGCACACCATTCTCCCAATTACCATAGTTAGACCAGGTAAGAATATTTTTTAATTGTGATGGGCTTGCAAATCCTTGCATTAAAATAGAAATTCCTAAATTGGTAGTGTCTACCACATCAGCACAAATATTTTCCGTAATTACTCTGTACTGGTAGGAGAATACATCTGTAGTAGGGTAGGTGTCTATAATGTCCAAACTGGCCATATTGGTAGCGCTTTCGGTTATTACATCGTCCCAATAGCCACCCTCAGTGTCAAATTTTTCAAGCGTGAAATAGTGTTCTGTTACAGTAGGGTCTATTTCCAAATTCACAGTTATCTCATTGGGGTTGGTAACAGATGCACTGGCTAAGTAAACATAATCTGGCGGCACAGGATATGGTGTGCTTACTGCTTGTATATTGGATTGGGCCCTATAGTTATTTACTGCACCCACAGCTTCTATGTAATATACATTGTAGCCATCGTAGCTTATGCTTAGGTGAGTAAAACTAAGCTCTGTGCCAGGTATAGTGTCTAATGGAGTAAATACTATGCTACCCGGTGGAGGTGGAGTGCCGGTGAAAAAAGCATGATGAATGATGTAGGACTCCACACCATCTTCCCAGCCGGTATAAGCAGTCCAGTTGAACTGAATAAAATCGTCACATATGCCATAAGCAATGGAAGGTAAGAAAACACTGCAATTGCATGTGCTGCTTGTAGGGCTGGTGTTAGGACTAGGCGGAAAACCGCTAAGGCAAGTGTCAGTAGCGGCTAATAAATAGCACACCGGCCCTAGTGTAGTTGCCGCCAAATAATCGATAAACTGCGTGTTAGTTATGCCTTGCACTGTATCCAAAATGTCCAGCCCAGGGTCGGTGCATTGGTACACAATGTAGCCATCGGTGTCGCCACTGGGGTTTTGTTCCCAACTTATTATAGCATCATTTGTAGTATGGTCTATTGACACAGATGTTACAACAGGTATGGCTGGAGGCAGCACATCTTGAAAAATATCGCCAGCTATATTGCTTATATAATTGCAATATCCGGGGTATATCATTTCTATTTTAAAATTGAGTGCCTCATTGCAATAGCTTATTTCGTAATTCCAAAAAGTAACTGCATAGGGTAAGGTCTGAATAATGTTCCAATTGCCGGCAGGATATTCCATCCACACTTTGTACTCAGTACCGGTGGGTGGCACAAAGTTGCCATCAAAGGGCATGTTCCAGTCCAGTGCAGCATAGCCTTGTGGCAACGAACTTGGCACTGCGGTAAGGTAAATGGTACTGGTAGTGTCGCTGCCTGCTGATTGAACAGCAGTGCTGCCATCATCATACTCCGTTGTAACATAGTAGTACACAAAATCTACACCGCCTGCTCCGGATGTGTCTATAAAAAAGGTAGCATTAATAGCTCCCACGGTGCCTATGAGTGTGTAGGGTGCATCTATAAAAGGTGCTGCGTAAATATTGTATTGAAGAAATGAGCCAAAAGGGTCGGTGGTGGGTATCCAACTTATAACCACATTGCCATTGGTCTGCACCTGCAAACACTGCATTGCAGGCGGGTCTAAAGCTTGTGCTTTACCGCTTTGGCCGCTAAAAACGGCCAGCATAAGGCAGATATATGTTATTAGTTTTTTCAAAATAAATTTAAGTGCTCAAAGGTAAGCGGTGCAGCATTTTTTAGAAGTGTTGCGTTTGCCAACTTACAGTAAGACGCAAAACTGTAGGGGTATGTTGTGTGAGATGCGAATTTTTATAAAAGTAATTTTATAGTGCCGCCATTTTCGCCTTCACCGATTCAAATTCGGCCATCATATTTTTTACTATTTCAGCCGCGGGCAATATGGACTTTAGTTGCGATGCCACCTGTCCAATTTCTAATTCGCCTTCTGCCTGATCGCCCTCAAACATGCCTTTTTTAGCCCTGCCACGGCCTAGTAATTCCTTTAATTGTTCGGCACTGGCGCATTTGCCATAGGCCTGCTGTACCTGATTGTAAAATTCATTTTTTATAAGCCTTACGGGGGTTAGTTCTTTCAGGGTAAGCTGCGTGGTGCCTTCTTCGCATTGAATCACTGTTTGTTTGAAAGCTTCATGAGCGCTGCTTTCCACACTAGCTACAAAACGGCTGCCTACCTGCACTGCCTCAGCCCCAAGGGCAAAGGCGGCCATCATGGAGCGTCCGTCATATATGCCACCAGCAGCAATTACCGGAATATTCACAGCATCTGCCACTGCGGGTACAAGGCATAGTGTGGTAGTTTCCTCGCGGCCATTGTGCCCGCCAGCCTCAAAACCTTCGGCCACCACTGCATGCACACCGGCTAGCTCTGCTTTTTGGGCAAACTTGGCACTGGAAACTACGTGTACCACTTTTAACCCTGCATCTATAAATCTTTGGGTATAAGTTTTAGGATTGCCAGCAGAGGTAAACACTATTGGCACACCCTCTTCTATTATTATTTGAATATGGTCGTCTATTTGGGGATAAAGAAGCGGTACGTTTACCGCAAATGGCTGGCTGGTGGCCGCTTTGCATTTTTGGATATGTGTACGAAGCACATCAGGGTACATACTGCCGGAGCCAATTATTCCCAGGCCACCCGCATTGCTAACAGCACTGGCAAGTTCCCAACCACTGCACCAAATCATGCCCGCCTGTATTATCGGGTATTTTATACCAAAAAGAGATGTTATTCTATTGTTCATAGGCTACAAAGGTGATACTCGGGTTATGAGCTATTTTGCCAAAGAAACAAGAATTTTTCGACATTGTGACAACCCTTTGTTAATCAATTCGTATTGTATGTATAAAAATGGATAAAAGGGAAGCTAAATAAGTGTATTTTAGCCTCGCTTTTTTTTAAGCCCTATATCAATAATTTAATGAAAAAACTTTTTTTACTCTTCACACTTGCATTGGCTCTGAATGCAACTGCGCAGTACCAGTGGGACTATGGCATTAAGCTTGGTGCCGCTAACTACTTGGGCGACATAGGTGGTAAAGAACTTCCTCGCAAAGATTTTATTTGGGACATGCACCTTGGTCAGACACGTTGGGCTGGTGGCATATATGGCCGTTATAAATTCTCTAAGCGCTTGGCTATTGCCCTTAATGCAGATTATATGCAAATACAAGATGCAGATAAGTACAGCACATATGTGCCACGCAGAGGCCGCAATCTTAATTTCAGAAACCGCATGTTTGAAGTAGGCGCTCGTGCCGAACTTACAGTATGGTACGACAATGACGTGGGCAATCGCGGTTATTACAATCCTGATTTTAAGTTGTATGTTTTTGGCGGTGTGGCAGGTTATTACAGCAATCCTCAAGCTCGCCTTGTGTATGATGGAGCTAATGGTGGCGACAATACTGACCTTACACTTGGTGACTATGTAGACAATACATGGTATACGCTGCGTCCTCTGCAAACTGAAGGTGTCAACTACAGTGCATTTGGTATAGCTATTCCTGCAGGTATAGGTATGTATTTGACTTTTAATAAGTCGTGGCGCGTGGGTTGGGAAATGTCGTGGAGAACCACATTTACCGATTATTTGGATGATGTTTCTTCTTCATACAACCAACCAACACCAATAGATCCCGATAACTATGATTTAGCATTGGACTTGCAGTCGCAAACTTACCAAGCGCTTCTTACTGAATTAAATCGTGATATGCCGGAAGGTCAAGGCCCCATGTCGGTGCAAGACCATAGCTACCAAGGTGGTGTGAGTAATCCTTCTATACGTGGTTACAACACACATAATGATAGCTATATTACTTCTCAAATAACAATTGGTAAAGTAATACGTGGTAGAAGTAAATTCTATAAGAGCAAATACAGCTGGGTAAAAACCCGCAATGTGAAACGCTCACGTGCTAAGTTCTAAACTAAGCAAACTAGCAATAAAAAAATACAAAATGGACTGCCTGGCAGTCCATTTTTTTTTGTTTAAATATTAAAATCAAATTTTGTAATCGAAATTTTCGATTGCATAATCCCACATTAGGCAGCAGAAGGCTCGAAACGAGCAGAACTAAATGCAATAGATGGTTTAAAAAAGAAGTGTAATTTATTATTACCTAAAGTATTGAATTACTTTAGAAAGGGGCTTCCAGGTAAGGGTGAATGGGCCTGGCCTTAGTTCGTTTATTTTCCAAGCCAGTCGGTCTTCCATATTGGCTTTTATTCGGTTCTTAAGGGTTATATTACTTTGCCCTCCAGCTCGCATTTTAGTCATTATGCGCGGCAAATAGCTAAGGTGTATTTGATGCTTATGTATAAAGCGCAGCATTAGCTCATAGTCTGCAGCTGAGCGCAGCGTGAGGTTATATAATCCCAGCTCGTTGTACTTGCTCTTCTTTACAAAAAAGGTAGGGTGAGGTGGCATCCAACCTTTTAAGAATTTACCTGGCTTATATGGCCCGGCATTCCATGTGCGTATTACCTTGTCGGTTTGCTCGCGGTTTACATACACCAAGTCGCCATAGAGACCATCACATTTAGATTTTTCAAATTCTTTTACCACATCAGATATCACAGCGTGGTCAGCATAAAAGTCATCGCTATTGAGTATGCCCACTATATCGCCTGTGGCGCATAGCACACCTTTGTTCATAGCATCATATATGCCTTTGTCTTTTTCAGAAACTATGGTGGCTATTTTGTCTTTGTACTTTTCTATTATTTGAAGTGTATTGTCTTTAGAGGCGCCATCTATTATTATATACTCCACATTGGGGTAGTCCTGCGCCAATACCGACTTTATAGTGTCTTCTATAGTTTCTGCACTATTATAAGCTATGGTTATAATGCTTACCTTCATGCCTGTATAGTTCTGTCCTTAATTTTTACTGCAGGCACACCTTGGTAAATGCTGTATGCCTCCAAATTTTTTGTTGCTACAGAACCTACACTAAGCACACTGTGCGAGCCACATGTGACTCCCGGGCAAACTGTGGCTTTAGCACCAATCCACACGCCTTGTTCCAGAGTTATATCGCCTACCATAAGGTCAAACGTGCTTTTGCTATAGTCATGATTGCCACATAGCAACATGGCGCCTTGCGACAGGCAGCAATGGTCGGCTATGGCTACTTTGCCCAGGTTGTCTATCCACACATCTTCACCTATCCATATATGGTTGCCAAGCTCCAGCAGCCATGGGTATTTTATTCTTACGTGCGGTTTTATTACCACACCTTTTCCAACGCGCGCTCCATACATTCTTAATAAGAAAACCTTGAACGATGAGAATGGGAATGCACTACGGAAAAAAGCCATGTGTGTGAAATACCACATGACACGCTGAATGGCGCTGCCGGGTTTATACCAACTGTTGTTGAATGTATTTAATTGGGTTGTAGCCATGTTTTAAACACGACAAAGAAAATGTAATTAGCACAAAAACTGTAAACTTTGTGCTAATTGATAGTATTTACATTTTGCTCTTGATATGTATATGTGCCCAAATGCTGCGCGATACGCGATAGATGTAAGGGAATAAAATAGCAGTAACAACAAGACCTGTTATTAGAAAAGTTTTTGGGTGAGTAAGAAAACCAAATTCTATAAGGCTTAAAAAGTCGAGCGTTTTGAGTGCTATCAAAACCGATACCCATAAAGTCACAGTAAGTGCCCAATTGACATATGCTGCTCCAAAATAAAAACCTGTTTCGGGAGTGAAATTTGTACCGCAAACTTCACAGTTTTTATTCATCTCGCCTAGGTTTTTCCAAGTGTAAACCTTTGGGTTGGCATACATACTGGTGCTGCGACAACCCGGGCATTTGTGGCTAAGCATTGCGCCAAGTTTGCCCGATTTTTTTTGCGTTATTTGTGCACTATTTGTCATAGTGGCAAAGCTACACCATGCCCCTAGGTTATTCAGGTAACTTATATCACCAAAAAAGAAAATAATAATTTCTACCTTAGAAAGGCTTTTTTAAACTGCTCTGCAAGCGCAGCTATGGCTTTTTGAGCCTGGTCAGACTGCAATCCGAAAGGAGGACCGTAGGGTGTTTTGTTTACATCTATTATGTAAATTTTTCCATCATCCTTGTTGCGCAATACATCCAATTCACAAAAATCAGTGCCCATTTTTTTTGTAAATTCAGGTATGAGTTGTTGCTCTTGCGCACTAAAACAGGTAAGCGTGTCGCATAGCTCTGAATAGGCTACTTGATTGGTAAACCGCACTGCATACTTTTTGTATTTCTTATAAACGTTCACAATGGTGTGGTTGACTAAAGCCACACGGTAGTCCATTACCAACTCTGCGTTGTAAGCATTGTCTATAAGCACTTGATATATAGATTCGTTTTGGACTTTGGCTAGGGGACACTCCACTATGGCTCCATCATGCAGTGCGTTGATGTCGCTTTTTTGCACGGCTTTACCATTATAATTAAGAGGATTTATAAAAGTGTTATATCCAAAAACTTCTGCATGCACGGCATCCACTTTTTTCTTAGA
>JANOXJ010000041.1:0-4124 GCA_031418455.1 Flavobacteriales bacterium
GAGCCCCATTTCTTTTTGAATTTGTATACTCCACTTTCTTTGCTGGGCGATGATTCCCAGTTCCAATATTTAATTCCTCTGTTGCGCGCATGCAGCATGGCATGGTTTATAAGCAAAGTACTGGGCTGTTGTGAACGATACTCGTGCATAGAGCAAGGCAAGTAGTAGCTAGCAGTGCCAGGTGCAAAAATCATGATCAGTCCTGCTACAATTTTATTGTCAAGCATGGCTAGCCATGTGGTGGTGTTGCCACCTTCTGCACTTTGATTTATTAAATAGCGCAGGCATTCCAAAGATTTTGGAGGTATGCCATAGTCAATACAATTCTTTTGATAAATTTCATTCAGTGCCAATACATCTTCCTCACCGCGTGGAGCTATAATTTTTACACCTGCATTTTCTGCCTTGCGCAAATCATAGCGCAAACTGCTGTCAGGTTCATAGCTTGTTAAATCTATGTAAGTGGTGTGCTTGTCTATTACATGGGCATCGGGCAGCGCTTGTGCAAAATGTTTTTCTGCATCATTGTTTAAAAATGGCGTGTAGTAAGAGGCACTTACTGCATTGTTTTCTTCCGCTAGTTTTAACGATGCGGTGATGAGCTGTTCATGTATTTCACTGCAGTTGTCAGCCACATAGTTGCATATTACACCAGCATTGGGCCCAAAAAAGGGCATGGAAGAAAAGGTAGATTCATTGCCTGATTTTTTTAAAAATGCAGGCATATAACCAACCAATGCATTGTTTAAAAAACAACCAAGCGAAACAGATATGCCCACACCACAATGCTCAAGCATGTTGCGATATACGGGGTAGTGGTAGCCCAACACCGAAGGATTTGTTTTGCCTAAATAGTTAAGGAACGATGCAAGCAAAAGGTCATCAGCCGGAGTAAGTTGTCTTACCAAATAACTCATAGAAAGTGAAGGGGATTAATAAGCATTCAATGCATTCACCACATGCTGCACATCATCATCAGTTAGCTCTGCATACATGGGCAACGAAAGGCAATGAGTAGCTAAATACTCTGCATTAGGACAATCGCCTGCCTTGTAGTTCAAATGTGCATAAGCCTTTTGCAAATGGCAAGGCACAGGATAGTGCAATGCAGGAAATATGTTTTTTGCATTCAGGTATTTCATTAAGTCATCGCGATTTTCTGTAGTCACCACAAATAGGTGAAACACGCTATCAGCCCAATCCGGTTGGTTTTGCAGCGTTATTTTAGGATTGCTAATGTGAGTGAAATACTGCTGAGCTATCTGTCTTCTGCGGTTGTTCCAACCTTCTAAATATTTTATTTTTATGCTTAATGAAGCACCTTCCAAACCACCCATGCGGTAGTTATAACCTATTTCATCATGATAATAACGAACTGTGCTGCCATGGTTGCGCAGCGAGCAGAGGTGCTTGTAATAATCCTCGTTGTTAGTAGTAATTCCACCTGCTTCGCCACAAGCGCCAAGATTTTTACCGGGATAAAAACTAAAACAAGCCATTTCGCCAAAGCCACCTACTGGCACACCTTTGTAACGCGCGCCCTGCGCTTGGGCTGCATCTTCAATCATATACAAGTTGTGCTTTTTACATATTGCCTGCACGCCCTCTATGTCAAACGGTTGGCCGTATAAGTGCACGCCTATAATCGCTTTAGTGCGCGGTGTTATTTTTTCTTCTATTTTAGAAATGTCTATTTGCCATGTATCTGCTGTGCAGTCTACAAATACTGGTGTGGCACCTGCGTGCGACACGCCCCAAGCCGAGGCTATAAAGGTATCTGCCGGCACTATTACTTCATCGCCAGGTCCTATGCCAAGCACTAGCATGGCAAGGTGCAAGGCCGTAGTACCGTTGTTTACACCAATGGCATATTTTGTTTCGGTATACTGAGCAAAACTTTTTTCAAATTCTTCTACAAAAGGACCACCGCTAAAGGCAGTGTTTTCATATACTTTTTCCCATGCCGCAAAAATTTCTTCTTTTACGTGCTCATGCTGACCTTTTAGGTCAAGACATGGTATGCGCTTCATTACGCTTGTTGCTTCTGACATTGTCTTGGTTAAATAAGATTGATTAAGTACTAACGAAAAAAAATGTTGTCTTAAATAAAGGCGCGGCAAGATAGTGGCTAGGTGCTTATTTGGCCAAATATGCACTGAATGAAATGTATGTTTGATGCCCAATTATTGGTTGTTGCGATGATGCAATCGCATATTTAACCTCCCCTTGCTCGATAATGCAAAAGATGGGATGGAATTATTAAAAGTGCAAACTGCGCAAAAGCTGCAATGCTAGCCACAGTGCATATTAAAGTGCCATTCAATACTTGAGTGCATTACGTGGCCGATATTACCCAGTTAATTATCAACCACTATTTTTCTATATATTTTACCAATGCTGGAGCTTACTTCTAAAATATAGATACCTTCTGGCACCTGACTTACGTTTAGGTAATAGCGCTTTGTAGTTATAGGTGCTGACTCCATTTGTGCCATCGTTTGTCCTGAGGTACTCAATAGTTTTAAGCTTGTGAAACTTAAATTATCATGACTGCTTGCTATTAATAAACTATTGTCGCAAGGATTAGGCGACACTACAAGAAATTTATCCTTCGAAAGCTCATCTAAGCCATCCGGAAAACATTCGGGAATACCGTTGTGGTAGTTAAATCCATCAATAAATCCGGGGAGAGTGTATACACTTAAAGTTCCTATGCCTCCATAAAGGTCTATCGCATCGCCTACATAATTGCAAGCAGCTCCTGATTCGTTTGGCTGGTTTATTACACCTATCCTATCATTAAAACTCACATAGATTTTTCCATTATTTGCCAGCTGCATTCCAGTGGCTCCATAGCCGCCAATCCAAGGCACGTCAATTGCCGAGGCAATTATCTCTGCTTCTGTATTCAAGGTTACATCATATTGCCTTAGGCCTGTGGGCGGAAGTCCTCTTGCATACAGTTTACTATTGTCAGGTGAAAATGAAACACCATAAGGAAATTGAGAGGTATTAATGTAAAGTGTTTTTTCATTAGAGACAATGCCTGTGGAGTTATTGAAATCAAATAATTGTAGTCTATTGGGTGAGTTGTTCCCTATACCCATGGCAAGCATAGAGCCGTCTGGAGAAAACTTTATCTGCCCAATGGCACAAGCATATTGAAGGCTGATTTCTGAGTAGTCGCTGCTATCCCATCCAATACTGGATATTACAGGATTTTCAATTCCATCTGCTGTAATTAAGTAAGCATAAAACTGATTGGACAAATGCCTGCGTACTATCAACCAAATATCAGCTCCATTTGCATGGTAAGTGGCCGCTTGCTTTTCACCTGCATCTGAAAGCAATAGAGTTCCTGAGCCTCCGCCACCGGCAAAGTTTGGAGTTGTTTCAACATCGCCATATCCATCTTCTAAACACATATTTACTATATAATAATTAAGGCCATTGGCTAAATTATTCTGAAATTCATCTAATGTGAATACATAAAACCGCTCATCGGAACCCGGCATTGGCACTATCAAGGCACCTTGTGTGCTGGATCCTCCACCCAATAAATTATCACCATGAGGCATCACCTGGTGTAGCCTGTTAAATATTTTTTTGGCACAGCAATAAAAAAGTAATTGACCAGTACTGTCACTAATAGCAGAAGAACCTTCCATACAAAATGATTCACCAATACCTCCATCACTTAACAATTCAGGTTCGCCATTTACAAAGTGCATTCCTGCGCTATCAGCAAAGTACCAATAGTTAGCTTGTTTCTGGCAATGAGCATCTTGCATAAGAAGCGTAAATGATGCAATGAGAAAAATCATTTTTTTGATAGCGTCTTTCATGGATTTGAGAGTTAAGATTTTTAGGAGTGTGAGCTATGCGAATTTATAACGAAAATTGTTAACTAAAAGCACTCTTCAATTTAAAAATACCAGTGTTTTTAGAACTGCGGATGTACGTTATTTGCCGCTGTCTTGCCCACCCCATCACTCAACCCCGCACAACTTAATTTTCAGCAACGCCTGCTGCACCACTTTGTGCACAACCCTACCATTGGGCAAGACAAGCTTTTTTATGCATTTACCAGATTTACCTTTAGCGATAAACCTCGCTGCGCATTG
>JANOXJ010000042.1:0-8052 GCA_031418455.1 Flavobacteriales bacterium
CCCTTTACAAATTGGTTAAAAATATCGGTAGGTGTTGCCATGTTCTGCCTTGGATTTGGAAGGACTAATAAAGGACAATTAATGTTGCGTAAAAGCAAGGGCTTAAATATTTTTGAACCATTGTATTGAAATAGAATGTGGTTGGGCTACATTTGCGGCCCTCAAAAAAATAATTTAATAACTGTTTAACCGGGTCGAGAACCCAAAAAAACAACACACAATGGCAGTAAAACTTAGACTTCAACGTCACGGTAAAAAAGGAAAACCATTTTTCCACATCGTAGCAGCAGACGCACGTTCACCAAGAGATGGTAAGTACATCGAGCGCTTGGGAAGCTACAACCCAAACACCAATCCTGCAACTATCATCCTAGACAATGACAAGGCAATAGGATGGTTAGAAAACGGAGCACAACCTTCTGACACAATGCGTGCTATACTTAGCTACACTGGTGTACTATTTAAGCAACACCTTACAAAGGGCGTGGCTAAAGGTGCAATGTCGCAAGACGATGCTGACAAGCGCTACGAGACTTGGAAAGCAGAAAAAGATTCTAAAATACAAGCTAAAAAAGACGGCTTAGTAAAATCTAAAACAGACGCTTTGAGTGCAGCTTTGAAACATGAGCGCACAGTAAACGAAAATCGTTTGAAAGCAATGACAGCAGCAGCAGAGCAAGCATCAGCCGATGCAGCAGCGGCAGCAGCACCTGCACCAGCGCCAGTAGCAGAGGCCCCAGCAGCAGAGGCTCCTGTGGCAGAAGCACCTGCAGCGGAAGAAACTCCAGCTACCGATGCACCAGCTGAAAACACTGAAGCGTAAACTCAGTTTTTTTAGTTGATTTGAAATAAAATCTTTGAAAAAAGCTACTCTTAGTTGAGTGGCTTTTTTCATTCTTACAAAAATCTTATTCAACATTTCAAATTTCATCTCAATTTAACCAACTGAAACTTCTCTCAGCTAAGCCAATACTAAAATCTAAGTTCTCACTTCTCACATCTCACATCTATTATCTCACATCTCACATCTATGGAATTTAAAAAAGAAGAACTCCACAAACTAGGCTACTTCAGCAAGCTGCACGGATATAAAGGCGAGCTTACTGCCGTGTTTGACACCACTAACCAAAGAGATTATTTGAAACTACCCACCATGTTTGTGGAAGTGAAAGGAGTGCTGGTGCCATACATAGCCCAGCTTATAGAGTTTAAAACCAACACAAGTGTAAAGGTGAAGCTAGATGGAGTGGATACCGAAGAGGCCGCCAAGGCTCTGGTAAAATGCAGTATATACATTCAGCCAGAATATATTTCAGAAACCGATGGCGACAGGCTATCGCTTAGAGCTATATCCGGTTACAAGGTAATGGACGAAAAACTAGGATTGATAGGAACAGTGAGCCACATAGAAGAGCATCCTGTAAATCCATTGTTGGTTATCACATCCACCATAACAGAAAAAGGCCAGAAGGAAATTTTGTTGCCACTACATGCCGACTTTTTTCAAAAAGTAGATCGTAGAAAAAAACAAGTAAACATTTCAGCCCCCGATGGCCTCATAGAGTTTTACATGGGGGAGTAAGAAGTCAATTATTTTGTTATGCATGTAAATGCGATTTGGATACAGCGGCATCTTGTTAAGTGAAAACACACATCAGTTAGGCGTCATACTCTACGACCATTTTTCATGGGAAGAGCAAGGCAGAGATTACTGAGATAAAAATAACAGACTTTTGGACATTGCAATAGCTTCTATTGTTTGCAGTAAATGTTGGGAGTTAAGAAGAAATTATCTCTGCAATAATTCTCAGTAAATTGTGAAATGCGGATATATGAACTTTCGCATAGTTAATAAGTTGGAAGGCATTTTGGTAGTAAACTAAAAATGACGAATACATTCGTCTAGTCCGAACGATGGTTTTGCCGAACGTGGATGAAGCCGCAAAGGACCTTTACTCACAAATTTGTTTTACCTAAACAACCTAAACGCGCATGTCCGTAGCGAGAAAAGCAAGTAAGCCTGCAGCCGCTTCAACCAAAAAGGCCGCAGCAAAAGAAGGAAGAGTAGTAAGTATTACTACCGAAAAATCTAACAACACACTCACCGCAAAAACAAAAAAAATCTATGTCATAGATACTTCTGTTCTGTTGCACGACCACAATTGTATCAACAGTTTTGAAGAACACCATGTAGCCATACCTATAACGGTATTGGAGGAGTTAGACAAGTTTAAAGTAGGCAACGAGATTAAAAATTTTGAAGCACGCGAGTGCATTAGAATTATAGATAGACTTTCGTCTACGCATACACTTAAAGAGTGGATACCACTTGGCAACGAAGAGGAAGGTTTTTTAAAAATAATATTGAACACTTCTGACACTATGCCCAAAAATGCAGAAGCCATTTTTGATGCAAAGAAAAACGACCACAAAATTTTAAACGCAGCACTGCAGCTTCAGCAGGAGGACAAAAAAGCCAAAGTAATACTGGTAACTAAAGACATAAACCTGCGCATAAAAGCAAAGGCTTTGGACTTGCCTGCAGAAGATTACAAAACAGGAAAAGTAAAAGAGAGCATGGCCATGTACAGTGGCCGCACCACTTTGGAAGGTATGGATTCAGAATTTATTCGTAAGCTATACCAGGAAGGTCGCAGTGCTGAGTTAGAAGTGCTGGGAAGAGAGAAACAGAAAAATCATTTTTACATAATGAAAAACTGTAGCTCATCTGCATTGGCATTTTACAATGGCAAAAGTCAGGAGATAGAGCGTGTAGATAAAGTATATGCTTATGGTATAAAACCTAAAAATGCAGAACAAGCATTTGCGCTGCACGCCATATTAAATCCAGATGTAAAACTGGTAACTATAAGTGGCGTGGCAGGCACTGGCAAAACTTTGCTAGCACTTGCAGGTTCGCTGGAGTTGAAAAACAATTACGACCAACTTATACTAGCTAGGCCCATTGTGCCTTTGAGCAACAAGGAGATTGGTTTCCTTCCGGGCGATGCTGAGGAAAAAGTAAATCCTTATATGCAGCCGCTGTGGGACAATTTGAATTTTATTAAAAACCAATTTGGCGAAAATGAGAAAAAGCGCAAAGCGATAGATGAAATGCAAGCTGCCGGAAAAATTACTATTTGCCCGCTAGCATTTATACGCGGCCGTAGTTTGAGCAATTGCATATTTATAGTAGACGAGGCGCAGAACCTTACACCGCACGAAGTAAAAACAATTATTACTCGCGCAGGCGAAAACACGAAAGTGATTTTAACAGGCGATGTGCGCCAAATAGATACTCCTTATTTGGATGAGCAAAGCAATGGCATGTCATACGTGATAGAACGATTAAAAGGCGAAGACCTTTATTGCCACGTAACACTAGAGCGTGGCGAGCGAAGCGAGCTGGCAAATCTTGCTAACGAAATGTTGTAATACATTTTGCACAGAGATATAAAAACTAAAAAGGGCTTCCGCAAGGAAGCCCTTTTATTTTTATTGTTGTAGATGTGGCTTTATTTCCAATCCAACATTTTGTCTACAGTGCCCACAGTAACCGCATGATAACCGGGGCGAGCTTTTTCATATATCATTTTGGCCAAATCTTTTTGGTTGGTTTTTACCATGGCTTCAAACAGTGGAGCTACAAATTTTCTGCGACCTACTGAGGTAAGAAATTGTTCTAAGCGCGGGTATGCAACAATGTATTTTTTCTCAATGCTTTTTTCAAGCCATGCAAAAAGCACTTCGTTGTTGCCACTATTGGTTATATCAAATTGCTTGTCTAGTTCAGCCATTTGCGCTATGGCAGCGCTCTGTGGCAGGTTGCTTATAAAGCGGTATTGCTCCTGATACGACCATGTGCGCCATGGTATTTCAGTGGCCTTTAATTTTCCGCTGCTGTAATCTTTTATGGTTTGATCCACCATTTCCAGTTGTTTAGAATTTACCACCGGAATATTATCTGGCAAACCTTCGCCATATACCCACGCATCAATATTTATTTTTTTCTCTGTTTCAGCATCTACTAAGTTTTTTCTTAGGTAGTCCAAAAATGTTTCGGTGTCCATCACTTGAAAAGAGTGCGAGGTGAAATACTCTTTTAAAAATACATCAAATTTTTCGCGGCCTACTGTTTCTTCTATCAGGCGTAGGAAAAAATAACCTTTGTTGTAGGCAATATCCGTCATACCATCATCGGGGCTGCGACCAGTGAGCGCCAGTTTTAGTTTGGTGTCTTCTTTGTGTTCAGATGTGTTAATGTCTTTAATAGTAGCATCTAAATCCTGACGCGACAGTTGTGCAAGCATCTCGCTGCGCTCGCGGCCATACACAGCCTCCATTATGCGCTGTTCAAAGTACACAGTAAATCCTTCGTTCAACCAAAAGTCGTCCCAAGTGGAATTGGTAACCAAGTTGCCACTCCAGCTATGTGCCAGCTCGTGTGCTACTAACGACACTAATGATTTGTCGCCTGCTATAATGGTAGGCGTGGCAAAAGTGAGACAAGGATTTTCCATGCCACCAAAAGGAAATGCCGGAGGAAGAATGAGCAAGTCATAACGTCCCCATACGTATGGGCCATACAATTTTTCTGCTGCGTCTACCATTTTTTGCATATCAGAAAATTCGTTAGCAGCCGCTTCTATGAGGCTTGGAATAGCATACACACCTGTTCTGCTGCCAATGGGTCTAAACTCCACATCGCCCACGGCAAGTGCTATAAGGTAGCTAGGTATGGCTTTGTCCATTTTAAAAGTGTACACGCCTGTGTCATTTTTCTTCTGCGGATTTTCAGCACTCATAAGCGCCAATAAATCTTTGGGCACTGTTACTTTGGCATTGTATGTAATGCGCACACCGGGGCTGTCTTGGCAGGGTATCCATGTGCGGCCAAGTATGGCTTGCGATTGGGTGAATAGGAATGGCTTGGTGCCATCTACCCACAGCAATGCTTCTGCATCTTTGGTGGTGGTATAGGTGATGGCTACCTTTTTACTATTGGTGGTTATAGGCACATTCAATGGCAAGCCTACATATTCTTTTTCTGTGCCAAGCGTAAAGGGTACATCCACACCATCTACTTGCACTTTAGTAATATTGAGTGCCTTGGTGTCAAACACAATGGCGTTGGTATCGGTTAAATTTTCTATATCGTAGGTGGCAATGGCTGCAATGGTTTTGGTGGCAAAGTCCACGGTGGCATCCCATTCCAAATGTTGTACACGTGCGCTGTTAGGCTTGCTCCATGTGTGAGGGTCGCTGGCAAGTTTCATGTTGGCTATAAGTAATTTAGTTTTTTCGGAACGTTCCGGTGCAGGTTGGTTTTCATTTCCGCACGAAATGAAGGTGAGGAGTAGAATAGAATAGAGTATTTTTTTCATTGAGCAAATATGCATATACGAAATTCTAAAAAGATTAAAGATTGTGATGAACGCAAAAGCGAAAAGTAATGAGTAAATATTTTTTGGCGGACTTAATGGTTTACAAACCCTTTTTAGGGTGACGAATTACCATAAGGTTCTCTTTGTCCTTTGGTAAATCGTTTTTAATAATCTCCCAAATTATTTCATAGTCCACATCAAAATACTCGTGGGCTATATGATTGCGTAGGCTATACATGGCATCCCACGGAATGGTTTTGTATTTCTTCTGCACATTATATGGCACGTGGCTGGTGGCCTCGCCCAGTATTTCAAACTGCCTTTGCACAGCATCGCATAGCATGGTATCGGCCATAAAACTTTCAAATGTTTGGCCTTCTGTATATTTAAGAATGAGTGCAATGGCCTCTATCATTTCTTCCAAATAGAGTGGAAGAAGTGGATCTGGTTTATAGGTTTTTAAAGCCATTTTACGCTGGGCATTATTTCATTTTTAAAAATAACTTTCAGCCCATTGGGAGTAATTAAGTCTACTCTGCGGTAGAGTTTTTTTTGAAGGTATTCTTTTAGCTCAAAAAATTTCCAACCCATAGGACGTGCCAGTTCTACTATTATGTTTACCTCTACAGGCTGCACTGAATTTTTGATAGTGAAATCGTAGAAGTATCCAATGCGCACCACGCCAAACTTCAGATTTAGGTCGGCACTCAACCTGCGCAAGTCGTGCTCCAGAGGAAAGTCGTTGCCTATTTTTTTCACTTCGGTAAAAGTTTATTTTTTATTTTTTAAAAACCTTCCAAAAACACCCAGAGGTAATTTCCTGCCGCTTTTAGCTTCTAAATATAGTTCTCCAATATTCAAATTGTCCTTGGCATGTTGTTTCAAAAGATTTTCAATCACCAATGCCGAAAGGCCAAGACTGTATGCGTTGAGAATTAAAAAATGCTCTGACGGTTCAAGCAATTTTAGCACACCGTCCATCATCTCTGCCAGGTTATCTTCCAGTTTCCATTTTTCGCCTTTAGGTCCGTGGCCAAATGCCGGAGGGTCGGCTATAATGCCGTGGTAGGTGTTGCCTCTACGCACTTCACGCTGCACAAATTTCATTGCATCATCCACCATCCAGCGTATGTCTTTAAGACCGCTTAGCTGCATATTCTCGCTGCTCCATGTTATCACTTGTTTTATGGAGTCCACGTGCGTTACATCGGCCCCTGCACTGCATGCCGCAAGCGATGCACCACCGGTGTATGCAAACAGATTAAGCACACGCGGTTTTTGAACCGACATGGTTCCTATGCTGTCTACTATAAAATCCCAGTTTACGGCCTGTTCAGGAAATATGCCTACGTGCTTGAAAGAGGTGAGGCCAAGGCGAAACACTATGTCCTCGTTGTTAGGCAATGTGTATTTTATGCGCCACTGGTCGGGCATTTTTTTTAGTTTTTGCCACTCGCCACTGGCGCTTGTTTTTTGTATAAATTTTACGTGGGCTAGTTTTTTCCAATCGGCTTCTGTCATCACGCGCGGCCACACGGCTTGCGGCTCAGGCCTTATGGTTATGAATTCGCCAAAGCGTTCAAGCTTTTCAAAATTGCCACAGTCTATAAGCTCGTAGTCTACAAAATTTTTAGGAGTAAGTAATTGCATGCGGTATCGTATGAACAAAGAATAGCTTTATTCTGTGGTGCGAACTTAAGAACTAAAATGGATAAGCCCTCTATCACTTTAGTCGTATTGCTTTTGAGCTTAAATTGCGGGCGTCTTTATTAAAAGGTCATTTAATAAGAGTATGAAATTTAGCATAGCAGGCACAGGCAACGTAGCGCATCATTTTGCTACCATGTGGCAAGGGCAGGGGCACACCCTGCTGCAGGTGTATGCGCGGCAGCCTGAGGCAGGGCAGCGGTTTGCGCATCAGTTTGGAGGGCACTACATTTCTGATGCAGCACTATTCACTGTGGAAAATGACATAGTGTTGGTGGCAGTAAAAGACGATGCCATAGCTGAAGTGGCTGCTAATATTCCTTTGCAACTATATACCCTGCACCCAAGTGGCAGCACCTCTATAAGCGCACTGCCACAGACCAGCAAGGGCGTAGCATGGGGCATTCAGTCTATGTCGTTGCACAAGGCATTAGATTATTCTAAAATTCCTTTTTTAATAGAAGCCAATAACAAGAAGGCTGAAGATATACTGATGCAATTGTTTAGTTCTATATCTAACCAAGTGCATGTGGCCAACTCTGAGCAGCGCGCAAGAGTGCATATGGCAGCGGTGTTTGCCAACAACTTTACCAATCAGATGTATGATATAGCCAATGGAATATTGAGCGAAATGCAATTGCCCATGCATATACTTATGCCCAGCATACAAGAACAAGTGGACAAAATAAAAGTGATGACACCCCACGCAGCCCAAACAGGCCCTGCGGTGCGGGCAGATATGGCTACACTGCAAAGGCATCTTCAATTTTTGAAAGACACGCCAGAATTAAAAGAAATATATACCGAACTTACAAATCGTATACTACGCATATACCATGGAAAAAAACTATAAAGCCAAGCTGAAGGAGATAACTACATTTTGTTTTGATGTGGACGGAGTGTTCACCAACAACATAGTGCTGCTAACCAACCTGGGCGAACAACTGCGCACTGCTAATGT
>JANOXJ010000043.1:0-8089 GCA_031418455.1 Flavobacteriales bacterium
GCAAATAAGGAGCTGTTGAGCGAAATTTCTTGCCTGGTGGTGAGCCAACAAAACACATACAATGCAAGAAGCTGATACACATTGATGCGCTTGATATAGTGCAAGAATGCCGCTATACCCATGGCAAATACAGGTGTGTAGAAAATAAAATGGTAATTTTTATCGTAACTAACGGTGTGAGACAACAGGCAAAAAACGATGAGGCTAAGAAAAATTACTGCATCTTTTTTATGATTGAAAAGAGGGAATATGAGCGCAATAACTATGTAATACTGAAACTCTATAGCGAGGGTCCAAAGCAATTCTACAAACCACTCCACACCTGCAAAATCAGCCGTAAGAAAAACATTGTTTGCTATGCGCCACCAGTCGGCATGTATTGTATAGTCGCCACCCAACCAATAAATAAATTCCATAAAAGCATATAGCAAAAGGCAGAGCAACATAGGTGGATGCAACCGCACCAAACGCTTAAGCAAAAACGTAGGCATCATGCGCAGCTGGTACTTTGCATAATACAGCGAGAGTGGAATAACAAAACCCGAAACAACAAAAAACACATGTACTCCATAATGACCAAAGCGGCCCAATTCCTTCACCGTATTTCCATCGGGCAAAAACTCGCCCACCCATGGGTCCTTGTGCGTAACAAAGTGCGAGAAACAAACCAACACAGCTGCCACAGCCCTAAGCGAGTTTATAACGTGTACCTGATTGTTGTTAGCCAATGGAAATAATTATTGATGTAATGTTCTTTTTTTTATTAGAATAAACGTGTGCAAAGATGCGGCTACACCATTCAAATAATGCAAATTATGAAGCATCCTTTGGCAAGCGCTTGTTCATAACCCTAAACCATGCAGGCGGCACAAGCGAAAGTAAAATCATAGCCGGATAACCTGCGGGCAATTGTGATGAGTGATTTAATGAGTCTAAAATTTGATATGGTTTACTTGGGTCGTAATGGTGGTCGCTGTGGCGAGTAAGTTCAAACAATACTACACGGCCAATTATATAATCGGAATTCCACGAGTGTTGAGGCCCAACATCCTCGTATCGGTTTTCATTTATTTTTTTGCGGAGCAGGCCATAGTGCTCTGTATAGTTTACAGCCTCCAGCAGCAAAATACCCAGCAGTGCTGCCACAAGAAAACAGACCACTACCATAGGTGGAAATATGTATGCAATGCAGCCGACTATTATTAATTGAATTAACATGTATTGAATCATTTCGTTTTGCAACGACCATACTGCTAGCTTTTTGCGAGTCCTTTCCTTTTTTACAATATGCCATGCCGACATAAAACTATGATACACTGTACGCACCCAAAAGACATATAAACTTTCGTTTTTACGCGCAGTAGCCGCATCGTTCGGAGTAGCTACATTTCTATGATGCCCTCTGTTGTGCTCTATATAAAAGTGCAGGAACAAAGTACTGGAAAGCATTGTTTTGGACATTAACTTTTCGTACCATGTATTTCTATGGCCTAACTCGTGCGCTATGTTTATACCAAACACACCATTCATTAACCCCATGGAAAAAGTGCGACCAATAATATCTATAGCACTTAAATCGGGTTGTGTAAGACTGCACAAAAACCAAATGCTAAATCCCACTTGTGTGGGTACTGTGAGATACAGAATAATGTCGTAAATAATATCATGGCGCATTATTTCTTCTTCTGCGGCAGAAAAATTCTTTTCGCTTAGGCCCACCCAATATTCTATAATGGGCAGAATAATAAATGAAAATGCTACAGGTAAAAAAGTAAGCCACCCAATATGAGTAAAGCTTAAGGCTGTCATAACAGGCAGAAAAAATGCTGACAAATATTTTAGCGCTCTAAATTTCATCGTATGGCCACTGCAATAGCTACTACTCGTTTATACAACTAGCTTAAGAATTTTTTTCTTTCAAAAATTTAATCAATTCCTCATCGGTCATGTTTAAAATTTGTAAGGCACCGCGCGCTTGCTCAGCCCACATACTTTGCGGATACATTTCTATTACTTTGTTGTAATACTCTGCGGCCTTGGTCTTATCGTTCAGTTTAGCATCGTATATATAGGCTACGTTATACACCGCATCATCGCAGCGGTCAGAGTTTCTAAAGCCATCATGAAAATTAATAAACAGCTCTATAGCACGTTGATTTTTATCTAGCTTTTGTGCAAGATTAGCAGCCTCAAAAAGGTAGTTGCCAGCTACGGTGTCTTTAGGATGTTGATTGTAGTAGTCTTGATATACTCTAAACAATCTAAGTGCGCGCGTGCGATCGAAGGCGGTATCAGAATTTACCTTGGACTCCAAATCTATTATTTCCAGTAGCACGGCATCTTTGCTATTTATAGCATCTTGCATAGTTTTTTCGCCACTGCCGGTTGTGCCACCTGTATTTTCATCGCTATTGCCACAAGCAGCAAGCATTAAAATAGCTGCGCACATGATGGCTATATTTTTTAAACTCGTCATATTACTTTGAATAAAAATTTAATAAAATAATTCATTCAGCAATGATTTCTTGCTAATTGATTATTCTAAAATTATTTAGGAAATTTCATTTTATAATTTACATCCACATTGCCGTTGCTTATGTCTTTCAGTTTTCCGCGCAACAATGTTTTTTTGAATGCACTTATTTTATCTAAAAACAATTTGCCTTCAATATGGTCGTATTCATGCTGCACAACACGTGCAGCAAAACCATCTAACTCTTCCTCATACAAATCCCAGTTTTCATCATAGTATTCTATTTTAATGTTGGGTTTGCGCAAAACCTCTTCTCTAATGTTGGGAATTGAAAGGCATCCTTCCTCATAGCTCCATTCTTTGCCTTCTTCTTCCAATATAATGGGGTTAATAAACACACGCTTAAAATCCTCGCAGCTTGGGTCGCCATCTTCACCTTCGGCCACGGGTGTAGCATCTACAATAAAAAGCCGTATGCTGCGCCCTATTTGGGGTGCGGCCAGACCAACACCTTTGGCGTTGTACATGGTTTCAAACATGTTGTCAATCAATTTTTGAAGATCAGGATAGTCCTCGTCTATCTCTTCGGCTTTCTTTTTTAGTACGGGATCTCCGTAGGCTACTATGGGCAAAATCATGCTGCGAAGCTAATTCAAAAACGTGTTAGTAGCCGAGGCTTAGTGTCACGAAATTTACTTTTTTATGGAAGAATAATAGCACAGTGAATGCTAAAGAATTACACACTCCAAAAGCTTAGAAAAAAGAAGCTATTACCACTGACTAAGACTGGAGGTAATGGATATGTGGTTGCTAGGGCCTGCCAGGTGAAAAATGGCCCTGCCATAGCTAAAGTGCAAGCGCGAAAATTTGAAACCAAATCCGTATGAAAAGCCCGCCATGCCGGGCTTGTCGTCTATTTTCAACTCCTGGCGTCTGCGGTAGTTGTAGCCTACACGCAGGTTAAAATTTTCGCTCAGAATAAGCTCTGTGCCCAGCACTATGTGGCGCATAAATCTGTCGCCAAACTCCCATTTATCGTTATTTATTACCTCGCCCGTGACTGGATCTACAATTACGGTGGCATTGGGGTTGATGTAAGTTAAATCCCATTTTTGCAAATTCTCAAACGCCACCGACAAGCGGAAAGGCGCATGTGCCGGGCGTTTGGTAAACCCTACCTGAAACTCAAATGGCAATTTGCTCTTGCCACCATTGTTGTAGGTAATTAATTGCAGCCCTGCATTTTTCATAAGCAGCGTTGCAGTAAAATTCTTTTTCTTTTTATGATAAGTAACTGCCCCATCTAATGCCAGCGCCAGCGATGTGTAATTGGCTAAGGTGCTATAAATCGTTTTTAAATTGGCTCCCATGCTCCACAAACTATCATACTTATAGCCTGCACCTAGGGTAAGAGTATAGTCGGCAGACTGAAAAGTACCAAGTTCATACCCAAGCGCATCCAGTTCGGCTTGTTTGCCATAGTTAATGTATTGCAATGTGGCGGCTGCAGTCACTTTGCTATTTAGGGTGTAGCCATAAGCGGCATAGCCCATTTTTATCTTATCAAAATAGTCCACATAACTCATGGCTATTTTGTTGTGCATGGTGCTGTCTAATACAGATGGATTGAAAGCGGCTATTTGCAAGTCGCCATCTTTTATGGCAAAGTAAGTGCCGCCCATAGCTGCTATGCGCGCAGAACCAGGTATATTAAAAGTATTAAAAACAGTAGTGCCACCAAGTTGTGCATGCAACACAGTTGCAAAACAAATAGTGAGGAGGAGCAGAATTATTTTTTTCAAACTTGGGCTGGCTATAAATAAAAAGGGGATTAAGGAATGTGGGTAACGATACCAACAGTAAAATATTGGAAGCGACAGTAAAAAATTACTGTGCCCTTACCAACTCATAATTATCAGTACCTATAATCATTACAAATCTATTTTCAAATCCACCCTCATCGCTGGTTTTGAAAAAATTGAAATCGCTGCCGAAGGTATTTACATGAATCTCGCTAAAGTGATTTGGAAAAGCGCGACCAAATTCTTTCAGTCCTGTGCCGTAGTACATCATCATATCATACCCACTTACGGAGTAGTTGCCAGGCTCGGTTCTGAATTTTCTTCTGTAGGCCTCTATCCATTTTTGCACTTGAGCATCGCCATAGTTTATATAAGTGGTTTGAGGAAAATGCACGCGATATTTATTTCTATTGCTTGTGCTAATGCTTTCCAAATCGTCCCAACTCTCATTGCCATACACGGTTATGTTGCCATCGCCAAGTACTTTAAACAGTGTACCTATTACCTTTTTGTCGTTGGTAGGTACTATTACAATATTCTCTTTGGTACTGGAGTATTTGTCGCGCACGTTAAACGAAGATGCATCGTTTACCACTATCACATTTTTAAGCGTATCGCCACTAAGGCGTTTCCATTCTTCTTTAAAACTGTTTACCAATTTGCGGTCGTCTATGTTCTTGCTATCTACAATTATTATGTTGTCGTCTTTATGATTTTTGTAAATGTACTCGGCCATGCTAGCCCACAGTGTAACACTGCTTGCCACGGTTTTGCTCATGTTAGGCGAGGTAAGCAGCACATTGTTGGGTTGTTGCACAGGGCATACCACATGCACACCATTTACAGCGGCCCATTTGTTTAGTTCAGTTATTCTGTCTCTGCTGGTAGGGCCTATTATGAGGTCCATATCTTTCATCTCAGGCTTTTCCAACAGTTTGGAAATGTATCCCTTTTCATCTATCACATCATACACATGCACCTCTGCATTGAGGCCATTTTTTTGCAGCGAGTCTGCAGCGAGCATGGCACCACGGTAAAGCTGTATAGCTACTTCGCGCAGTTTTTTCTCGCGCGCTTCCATAGTATCTGTGTAGCTCAGGTAGAATGGCAACATAAGAGCTATGTCATACTTTTCTTCGAATACAGGGCCTTCTACAAGCACTGTTTTACCAAAGCGTTTGTCTTTGGCCAAGGGCGCTACAGGCGTGGAAATAAAACCATCTTTGGCCGGAATATTTATTACTTCACCTGCCTTTAAACCCTCCACCAGGCCGTTGTTAACCTTCTGAATTTCTTCTACACTTACTCCGTATTGTTTAGAAATGCTGTACAGTGTTTCGCCCAAAATAACAGTGTGCTGTGTGGTAATTAATGGCTTTACATCTTCAGCTTTTGGAGTTTGCTTCTTGGTAGGAATGCGCAGTTCTTGTCCTTTTTTTATACCTGCATCGCTGCCAGGGTTGGCGGCTATTATTTCATTTACATCCATTCCATAATAGTGGGCTATGCTAAACAGTGTTTCCTTTTTTTGCACCCTATGCAGCATATATGTTTTTCCACCTTCCGATACTACTGCATTGTTTTTCACCTTGCACTTAGCCACGGGTATGCGCACCACTTGCCCTTCCTTAAGGCCCGCATCCACACCAGGGTTGGCGGCAGATATCTCGTTTATGTCGCATTCATACACTTTAGAAAGGGAGTAAAGCGTTTGCTTAGGCGCCACTGTGTGCATGTAGTAAGACACACCGTTTGACTCCTCTATGCGAGAAGTAATTTGGGCAGTGGACTTGCACGAAACAAAAGAAAAAACAGCTAACAGAAGCACTATGCTGTAGAAGCTATGTTTAAGATTCTTAGTCAATTTAATAATATTTTTTATCATACATCTAAAAAATAGTGCCATCTAATATTTAGTCGAGCTATTTTCTAAAAAAAAATTCAGTGGCCAAATGTAGCACTTAGGCCGCAATAGATGCCCCCTATTCCCACTCTATGGTAGCAGGCGGCTTGCTGCTAATGTCGTACACCACACGATTTATGCCCTTTACTTTATTTATTATATCGTTAGAAACTTTGGCTAAAAACTCGTGGGGCAGCCTGCTCCAGTCTGCCGTCATACCATCGGTACTGCTTACAGCGCGCAAGGCTATGGTTTGCTCATAGGTGCGCTCATCGCCCATTACACCTACGCTCTGTATGGGTAGCAAAATAGCACCTGCCTGCCACACCTTGTCATATAAGTCATTTTCCTTAAGGCTATTAATCCACACAGCATCGGCCTCTTGCAGCAGTTTCACCTTAGCCTCGGTAATGTCGCCCAATATGCGTATGCCCAAGCCCGGCCCCGGAAAAGGGTGTCGGCCAAGGATAGCTTGCGGAATTTCCAAAGTGCGTCCCACTCTGCGCACCTCATCTTTAAACAAAAGGCGCAGTGGCTCCACCACTTGCAGCTGCATATAATCTGGCAAGCCGCCCACATTGTGGTGGCTCTTTATGGTTTGCGAAGGGCCACCACTTACCGACACGCTCTCTATCACATCAGGATATATGGTGCCTTGGCCTAGCCACTTAGCATCGGTATGCTGTTTGCTTTCCTCATCAAACACCTCTATAAAAACGCGGCCAATGGCCTTGCGCTTAGCCTCAGGGTCGGTAAGGTGGCGCAGCGCATCGTAAAATTTAGCGGCCGCATTTACACCTTTTACATTTAGGCCAAGCGTTTTATAGCTTTCCAGCACCTCTTCATATTCGTTTTTGCGCAGCAGGCCATTGTCTACAAAAATGCAATACAAATTTTTGCCAATGGCCTTGTGAATGAGTGTGGCAGCCACCGTAGAATCGACACCACCACTAAGGCCCATTATTACCACATCGTTGCCCAGCTTTTCTTTAAGTGCTGCTACTGTTTCTTCCACAAAGGCACCGGGAGTCCAGTCTTGCGAGCACTTGCATATATCTACTGTAAAGTTTTGGAGAAGTTGCAGACCATCGGTGCTGTGGTACACCTCGGGATGAAACTGCACTCCAAAAATATTTTTATTCTTGATTTGATAACCTGCACATTCTACATCGGCAGTAGAACAAATAATATCAGCATCGGTACCTGCATTTTTTATAGTATCGCCATGCGACATCCATACTTGCGACCCTACGGCAATATCTTTCAAAAGCGGGTGGGCGGCCACTTTATACAAATGAGCCCTGCCATATTCGCGGTGGGTGCTGCGCACTACCTCGCCACCACCCAAATGAGCCAATAGCTGTGCGCCATAACAAATGCCCAATACAGGTACTTTAGAAGTGTAAGTGCTTAAGTCAGGCAATGGAGCACCTGCCTGATGCACCGAAAATGGACTGCCGGAGAGAATAACCCCTTTTACATTATCGGTAAGGTCAGGCGCTTTGTTCCATGGATAGATTTCGCAATAAATATTTAACTCTCTGATTCTGCGTGCTATAAGCTGAGTGACTTGCGAGCCAAAATCGAGGATAAGAATGGACTGATGCATGGGGGCGAATTTATACCTAAAAGAGGCGAAACATAAACACCCCGTGAGGATATAGAAAATTGCAATGAAAGGCTTAAACCATATATCCTTTTTTTTTAAAAAGACATAGGCCCTTGGCAATTTAGATACACCAATGGTGGCACGTTATGAAGCAATGAACGCATGGAGTAAAAAAACACAAGAGCTAAGCAGCCCAAAAAAGATAGAGAACTGAAAAGATTGTGAAATACCACCAGCCTGTAAACAGATGAAAGCTACTAAAGCATACAACAAATAAAAAGCTCCATTGACGATTTGTAGAA
>JANOXJ010000044.1:0-3058 GCA_031418455.1 Flavobacteriales bacterium
TGCTGCCATTCCGGTGTCGCAACTGGCTACCGTAGTGAGCGGTACTGATACTGTAGATGTAGTAGTGGAGGGTGTAATAGAGCAAACATGCCCCAATGCCGGCTGCTGGCTTAATTTAAAGACCGACAATGGCATACAAAAGGTAACTACAGATCACATGTTTTTTGTGCCCGTAAGCGGCTGCGAGAATTTAAAAACCAAAGTAAAGGGCAAAGCCTTTGTATCGGAAATAAGTGTAGACCAACAAAAACACTATGCAGAGGAAGAAGGCAAATCTGCTGAGGAAATAGCAGCCATAGTAGCCCCTATGCAAGTGATGAATTTGTTAGCTACCGGAGTTATGATAGATGGCTATGTAGAAAAAGAAGGCGATGGCCACGACCATAGCAAGTGCACCCACGACCATAGTGCAGAAGGTCACGACCACGAGCACGAGGGCGAAAAAGAGCACTAAACTATTCTTTTTTTAGAAAAATATTTATACCAGCTGCCTGCCCACAAAGCAGGCAGTTTTTTTTTAAATTAATTCCAATGCGTTCTCCTACAAATTCCCCTTCCCGCCACATAGTGGTCCCTACGGGAGAAGGGAAAGGGATGGGATTCTCCATGTTCTCCGTGGTTAAGATTAAATTTCTAAACCACATAGAGCACATTGCATATTCTCCATATTTTTCAATTTACCCCAATGCCTTATCCTACAAATTCCCCTTCCCTTTGGGAAGGGAAAGGGATGGGATTCTCCATGTTCTCCCTGGTTAAGATTAAATTTCTAAACCACATAGAGCACATAGCATATTCTCCATATTTTTCAATTTACCCCAATGCCTTCTCCTACAAATTCCCCTTCCCTTTGGGAAGGGAAAGGGATGGGCCGGTCCTTTCTCTCCATGGCTAAACCCCAAAAAACCCAAACCCCTCTCTTTATCCAAGTGAAATAAAAATATTAGCTATGTAAGTATATTGGCAGAAAATATGATTGCCTGCTCAATATGAGCAGAACTACAATTTTATATACTTGATTTTATTTACTCTATGAATATAGAACCTTACATATTTAGTTTGTCAAACGGTATACGCGTGGTGCACCAGCCCATGGACAGGGAAGTTGCCCATATAGGCATTATGATAGGCGCAGGCAGCCGCGATGAACTGAAGAACGAGCATGGCCTGGCGCACTTTATGGAGCATGGTTTTTTTAAAGGCACTACCAAGCGCAAAACGCACCACATACTCACACGTCTGGATGCTGTGGGTGGTGAGCTCAATGCATTTACATCCAAAGAAGAAACGTGGGTGCATGCTTCGTTTTTAAAAGAGCACTACGAGCGCGCCATAGAACTTATATGCGACATTGCCTTCAATGCCACCTTTCCGGCTAAGGAAATAGATAAGGAAAAGGAAGTGATACTGGACGAGATAAACAGCTACAAAGATTCGCCCAGCGATATGATTTTTGAGGAGTTTGACGAGCTCATTTTTGCCGGCCATCCGCTTGGCAGATCTATTTTGGGTAGCGAAAAAAGTTTGGCTTCGTTTAGCACCAAACACTTGGTAACTTTTCGCAAAAGAAATTTTACAGCGCCTCGCATCATCTTCTCATCGGCAGGCGACATACCGTTGCATGAGCTAAAGCAACTGCTTGAAAATTATATAGCTCCCGTAAAACTGAGCAAAACCAAACCACACATAATACATCCGCCTAAATACAAGCCGCAGCACATTGTAAAAAAGAAAGACATACATCAGGTGCATTATGTAATAGGTGCACCGGCATATGATTTTAATGATGACAGAAGACCTGCTTTTTCGCTGCTAAACAACATACTGGGTGGCCCGGCTATGAACAACAGGCTTAGCATGAACATTCGCGAGAAGCATGGCATAGCCTATCATGTAGACAGCAACTATGCACCCTTTAGCGACACTGGTGTTTTTTCTATTTATGTAGGCACCGAGAAAAAGAATTTGGACAAAAGCATATCGCTCATTTGGAAAGAATTAAATCTACTGAAGAAAACTAAACTTTCCACACGTCAGCTAAGCGATGCTAAAAAACAAATGATAGGACAAATAGGCCTGGCGCAGGATAGCGGCAGTGCGCTTATGTTCAACCTAGCCAAAAGTCTGGCGCTCTTTAATAGAATAGATACACTGGAAGAACTGTTTGAAAAAATAAATGCCATTACTGCTTCGCAAATGATGGAAGCGGCCAACGATATTTTTAATGAGAAAAAAATGAGTTCTATTACTTATACGTATTGATTTTATTGAAAGCAACCTCAACATCTAAATGAGATGCGTGGAATATTACCAGTATCTATTTTTATCACCTGTTTCTGTATCAGTAGCATGAGTGCACAACTGCCGTGAGGTTGCAAGCCGCTGGTGATGAATAAAGTTTTTCTTTAAATGGCACACAGCCGCCTACAGGTATAGTAGCTGAAACTGTAAATTCATACTCGTAAATACAATTGCCATTAATATCAAAAGTGTTTACCTTGACAGTAGTGGACGAAACATCTTGGTAGCCGGAGTTAGTTAGTGTTCCTTCAACAACGGGTGTGTTCAATAGATTATTCCACCAATCATATTCTATTCTCACATCAGTTACTGGAGGGGTAAGCACAGCAAATAGAATTTCACATCCGCTCAGGAGTGTGCATGCAAGGCTCAGTAGCATGGCGCGTTGAATTGTTTTCATAGCATTAAAGGTTTAATGAAAAGTTATCACGAATTATGCCACGCAGGTGAATACTCAGAGAAAAAAAATATGCAAGTGTTAATGTGCTAAATAGAACTCGACAGTTTTGCTTTCTACAGTGCCATCCACGTATTTTATATCTAAGCGCAAATGGGTATTTTGGTAAGGCAATAGTTCATTTAGAATTAAATATCCTTGGTAGAGGTGGTTTTTTTGGTTGGTGGTTGCATTCCATGCATTTAGTTCCAATGTATAAGAATTGCTTTCTTTAAAGTGCATGAGGTGTGTTATAGATGTATTGGGAGCTATGTTTCCGTTAATCGAATCTAGTGTAAACACCAATATAGAGTCTACAGC
>JANOXJ010000045.1:0-3582 GCA_031418455.1 Flavobacteriales bacterium
AAAAGGCTAATGGCATAGACAACTCCCCAGTAATTGCATATCAAGAAAGAAAATCTATATCTACCGAGCGCACATTTGACCGCGATACTATAGACATAGTAAAACTAAAAGGCATATTGCTGGCCATGGCCGAAAACCTTGCCTTTCAGCTGCGCAGAGGCGAAAAACTTACCTCGTGTGTAACCATGAAACTGCGCTACTCAGATTTTCAAACACAAACATTGCAATGTAGAATTCCATACACATCGGCAGACCACATACTCATACCCACTGTGCTGGAGTTGTTCGAAAAACTGTACAACCGCAGATTGCTTGTGCGCCTTGTGGGAGTTAAGTTCAGTCATTTGGTAGGTGGCGGATATCAAATAAACATATTTGACGATACAGAAGAGCGCATAAACCTATACCAGGCCATGGACCGCATGCGCACCAAATACAAAGACGACCGCATAGTAATGAACGCTGCGGGAATGGAAGCCAAAAGCATAGGGCGTTGGAATCCGTTTAATGGCGAGGCACCACCACTCTTAGCTAACCGCAGGCAATAGGAAATAGAGCAAGACTCATTTATCGCTTTTCTAAAAACATATAAGTGATGTGCCATCTGGAGTGCGTCATATACACTTGCCGGAAAAAAAAATTCAGATTTATTTTTATTTTAGTTCAACCCAAATTATGCAGTAGGCGGATTGGAACAATACCAACTACCTGCATTAGTTGGGATAATCCCGATTTAGAAAATCACCATTTTGGTGCAATGAAATGAAGCCAAAATGATTGATTTTGTTAATCGTTTATACAATTGAAAATTTCAATTGTATAATCCGGGTTCAAATGATTACATTCCAAAGGGCGTTATATTAGTGCAGCGTAGCCTCCCCCAAAGTGGGACAGGCCCTGCCAAAGACTCTACTTGGCTTGCCGCCAAGTTTGCTTTATGTTAGCACTTTGAGTGCGCCACAAATTATATTTGTGGACAAGGTTTAGTGAAAGTTGAGGTGCTGGATATTTATACTAAATGAAGAAATGGTTAATAATAGATTCGGGCTGCAAGCCCTCAAGAGTGCATGGCACGGGCTACGCTGCGCTAAGCCCGCGCCATTCGGTCAAGATGGTGCTGGAACAATTGGTGCCTAAATTTCAAGTAGAGACTTTTATTTCAGTAGGTACTTTGCCAGTTGGTTTGTACAAGTTGCAATTGCTCGATGCCAATTCAAGCATTGTTGCCAATACCTCCCTTATCAAACAATGAAAAGATTGAAAGTGCTCATAGCTTTCATACTGAGCTTGCCCCAAGCAGGGCAAGCTCAGTTTGATACACTTTATTTAGAATTGGATCCTTATGCCAACGAGGTGCTGCCGGCCTTGTTGGTGCAAGGCGATGAGTATTGGTCTTTTGGCAAAGCATTCATTGGTCAAGACGATCATTTCAGGATAAAAAAAGTGAATGGACAAGGAGAGGTTTTAGAGGTAGTGGATTCAACAGCACTAGCGCCACAATTGTCTGGTTTTAGCGGTGCAATAGCCACATCTGACCATGGTTTTCTATTGGCAGCAGCTTTCAGCGACAGCAATAACACGAGCATAGGCAAGACTATTAAATTCAATAATGATTTGACCATCGAATGGAGCAATACTGAAACAAGTATTAGCTCTGATTCTACCGATTATGTTTTGGATTTTGCGGCCGAAATTTCGGACAAAGCATTTATTGTATCGGGATGGTACAGATGGACTGACCCAACTGACCTTACATACACTTTGCATGGCCAAGCCATTATCAAAATTGATTCCTTAGGCAATACCAATTGGGTCAGAAGTGAACTTCAATCTTACGCGACAGGATATAGCATTGAATCAAGTGAAATTATAGAACTCAACGATAGCGAACTCCTGCACTTGCGATGGTTTGGTAGTTATCTTGAGTACCCATCTTTCATAGAGTTGCAAAGGCTCAGTGCCAATGGGGAAGTTATTGATGATTACCAATGGGATGATGCCTATCACTATGGCAACCCAGCATGCATAGTCAAGGACGATTATTTATACATGCTCTATGGCATGCATGAAGAAGAAGTAATGTGGTTCGACCCGCTTCAGACTGAATTTCGATTCAAAAAATTTAACTTAAATACTTGGCAAGAGGAATGGGATGTGCCCATGGATATTGATGCTTTAGACGACATATCATACTTCACAGAAGTGGTAGATTTTTATGAGTTGGACAACGGAGAACTTATCGCCCTTAGCCAAGGTGCCATCTTCGCCTATCCCTACAATATTGGCTTTCTGATCAACTTCAATATAGACGGCACTATCAATTGGCAAAAGCAATATGAACTAGATCCTGGAAATCCGAACAATCCTCTTCATGTATTTCAAGATATGATAGTTTGTCCTGATGGCGGATATCTGATGACGGCATGGGTGGAATCGCAACTTCTTGGCATAGGCCAAAAGCAACACCTGATAAAAACCGACCCTTGTGGTGATGTAATTTATGCTGGGTGTGGAGACGGTGTTTTTCAGCACATGCTTCCGAAGCCCTCGCTTGTCACCTATCCAAATCCCGCCTCCGATGTGCTGAACCTATCATTGAACAACATCACTTCAGTATCGCAACTGTCGCTATTCAATGCACAGGGCCAGTTGCTTCATACTTCTATGCTCAAACCTTATCAGGAAACATTGTCTATAGATGTTTCGGCATACCAAAACGGAATGTATATGGTTCAACTCACTTTAGAAAATGGAGTAGTTGAAACAGCGAGATGGGTGAAGGAATGAAAAATTTAAAATTGCCAATAGCTTTCATTTTGAGCTAACCAAAATGCGCTGGCAGATTGCTATTAAAAAAAGTGCTCGATAATCGCCATTACGAATATTTATTGGATATTCGCTGCTCCTTTACTGCCGCGCATACATTATTTTGGATAAACAGCCTTTTGATAAATTACTATCCATGCGAAAAGACATGGTTCAAATATCAAATGGCCAACGGATAATGTGGGTTAAACGATAGTATTTGTGCCAACCTCAAAAATGGCAAAGATTCAAAGTCAAATAAAAAGTCTTTGTAATTGAAAAAGTTAAATTGCAGCACTTCTCAATTTTTTTTATTGCGTTCACAACT
The DNA here is from genome assembly GCA_031418455.1 of Flavobacteriales bacterium. Lineage (GTDB taxonomy): Bacteria > Bacteroidota > Bacteroidia > Flavobacteriales_D > Sanyastnellaceae > JANNVZ01. The sequence goes on from JANOXJ010000045.1 coordinate 3,134, forward strand.
TTGCTCAACAACCACACATACTACTCATTGCGCTATGGCACTATGGAGCCTGCGGAGTTGTTGGAGTTGGCCGTGGCAAATGGATACACCACACTTGCACTTACTGATATTAATTGCACCGCAGGTGTAATAGAGTTTGCACGACTTGCCATTAAACACAACATAACTCCTCTGGCCGGTATAGATTTTCGCAATGGAGCTAAGCAGTGCTATGTGGGCATTGCAAAAAACAACGAAGGCTTTCGCGAATTAAACGATCATCTCTCTGCTCACTTACACCACGATATACCATTTGAACCACGCGCCCCACATTTTGAGCACGTGCAGGTGATATACCCATTTAGCCAAATAGCAAGCAACAAAACCACACATACCACCGCAGAAAAAAATGAGCATGCGGGTTTGGATATAAACCAACTATTGCCTCATGAGCATGTAGGCATAGCCCC
>JANOXJ010000046.1:0-30337 GCA_031418455.1 Flavobacteriales bacterium
CCGCAACAGGTTGCCAAGGCAGCACCAACGTTACTGTATTTGTGGCTCCGGCTGCAACTCCGGTAACAGTGGTAGCTACCCCAGACCCAGTGTGTCAGGGCAGTGTGGTTAACTTGAGTGCAACCTTGCCTGCAAGCTCTAATACAGTGCTTAGCGAAAACTTTAATGGTGCTACCAACAGCTGGACAACTACAAACACCTCTAGCGGTGGTACTCCTGCCAATGCGGCTTGGACACTAAGACCGAATGGGTATACATACTCTGGAACTGCAGTAGAAACATTCAATAGTAATGACAATACTCAATTCTACTTATCAAATAGTGACTCGCAGAATAGCGGCAGCACTACTAGAACCACTTTAGTCTCTCCATCAATTAACCTTAGTGGTTATAGCGCAGCTTCTTTAAGCTATTTCCATTACTACGAAGATGGCGGAACAACAGCAGACTCAGCCAAAGTTGAAGTTTCTACAAATGGTACTAGTTGGACTTTGGTTCAAGCCCATACAACTACACAAGGCCTAGGTACCGCATTTGTGAACTCTTCAGTTAACTTGAATGCATTTGCTGGACAGCCAACTGTCTTCTTGCGCTTTAGCTATAAAGCATCATGGGATTGGTATTGGGCAATAGACAACGTAACAGTGACAACTCCTATTACCTATACTTATGCATGGAGTTCTGATGTGGGTGGCTTTACATCTACCGCAGCGGCACCTACCCATAGCCCTAACGTAAATACAAATTACACAGTAACTGTAACGAATAACTTTGGCTGTATAGGAACTGACAACGAACCAGTAGCAGTGATACCTGCTCCTGCTGTGTATGCAGGACCTGACCAGAATACTTGTGGCACAGGAGCTTATGCCATAACTGGCGCAACTGCTCAAAACACCACCAGTGTAAACTGGACTACCACTGGTAGTGGCACTTTTACTGGCACTGGCACACTTACACCAAGCTATAGCCCAACAGGTGCTGAAATAGGCACCAGCATTACCTTCTACCTCAATGGTGTAGGAAATGCTCCTTGTTTGGCTGCCACAGACTCGTTGGTTTTAACGGTAGCACCGCTTAATACATACTATCTGGATAACGATGGTGATGGTTTTGGTAACCCATTCCTAAGCACCACCGGATGCACGCAGCCGGGTGGATATGTAACAGACAATACGGACTGTAATGACAGTAATGCCGCACTTAACCCTTATACCAACTGGTATGGCGACTTTGATGGCGATGGTTATGGCAGCTTTATATTCCTTACCAGTTGCACTAACCCTGGCCTAGCTGGTGTGGTGCAGCAAGGTGGCGACTGTGATGATAATAATCCGGCAGTGCACCCTGGTTCTCCTGAAATTTGCCAGAACTATATAGACGACAACTGCGATGGACAAGTGGACGAAAACTGCAGTGGTTTGGTAAACGACAACAGAGTAAACGCTATAGCGGTAACAGGCAGCTTGACTTCCTTCCCTACATGTGCATCTATAAGCGGTTCTTGCTTGAATGCAGCTATATCGCCTGAAGGTTCTTCGGCCTATGTAGCAGCAGGTGGCGGACGCGATGTTTGGTACAAATTTGTAGCACCAAGCCCTGGTGTTCAAATAAAGCTAAACCCTAGCGGATTTAATGGCTTGATTGAATTGCAAACCGCAGCCGGTGTATATGTAGACCATGAAAATGCCAATACTGCTGCTAGCGGACTAGACATATTGAATCGTGGTGGCCTTACTACTGGTGCTACTTACTTCGTAGCGGTGCGCAATTATGATAACTCTGCAGGTGGTACATTCACACTATGTATTTCGCCCCTTATGGACAGCAATTGTGACAATGGCTCCGGTACTTACCCAATGTGTTCTAACCTAAAGGCCGACTACACAGGTGCCAATAACTACACCTTTAACTTTGACCCAACAGGTGCTACAACAGGCAGCAATACCAGTGGTACTGCAGTGGGTCAGATTTATCTAACACCATCGGCACCGCTCAACTTGCAGTATGGTGGCACATATAATGTTACTATTGATGCAAACTACACCGGCCTTGTAAATGGCCTTGGCGCAGCTGACCCAATAACCATAGTAGGCACTCAAATATGCAACGTTACACTAACTGTGCAGCCAAACGTGCAAACCAAGGCAACACAACTTTGCAGTGCTCCTGCTACTTTGCTCAAAGGTTCTGTACTTCAAGGTAAACCTTTCGTTTGTAGCGCTATCAACTTTACTCTAGAGTTTACACAACTTACCGCATGCGCTGCTGGAACTAGCATAGGAATGCCATTTTATGGCACTACCACAGGTGCAAGTGCAAGTATTAACTTGTCTACAGTAGCAGGTGTTACAGGTGGTGGCAAATGGTACCAAGTGCGCTGGAGACCAAACTTTAGCTCAGGCCCAGGTATCTATGGCACTCCTTCAGTAATATACGTAGGTGGTGCAGTAATGGGCACTGATGACAGCAATGTGAGTATGACCAATAGCGAGAAGACTGTAGCGGGAATAGAAGCTGCTATATACCCTAACCCTAACAATGGTGAAATGCTAAATCTGAACCTTACTAATGTAGACGCCAAAGAAGTTTATGTGCGTATAACAGACGGTATGGGCAAGTTGATTTACACTCACCAATACATAGTGGAAGGCTCGCTTAATACTCAAGTAACCTTTGAACAGCCACTGAGCGCAGGCTTGTACCTGGTAGAGTTTATTAGCAATGGTGCAGTAACTACACAGAAAATGATAGTGGAACGCTAGTACCACTTTAGTTTATAGAAAATAAAAACGCCCTTCTGAACTATTTCAGAAGGGCGTTTTTTTTAATCGTTTTTGCAATTGAATATTTCAATTGCATCATCTGGGTTTAGAACTATTTTATGCTTGGGGTCTGCAGTTCAAGGCCATGCAATTTATTTTTTAACAGCAGCTATACCGGGCAAATCAATTCCCTCCAGCGCTTCCAACATGGCTCCGCCACCGGTGCTTACGTAGCTTACCTTGTCGGCAAAGCCAAACTGATTTACAGCGGCCACACTATCGCCACCGCCTACCAACGTAAAGGCACCTTTAGCCGTAGCCTCTGCAAGCGCCTCGGCTATAGCAATGGTACCACGCGAAAAATTTTCCATTTCGAATACACCCATTGGGCCATTCCACAATATGGTTTTAGATTGTAAAATAGTTTGCTTAAACATTTCTATAGAGCGAGGGCCTATATCCAGGCCGCTCCAGCCATCAGGAATATCTGCTATGCCACATTCCTTACGGTTAGCATCATTAGCAAATTTGTCGGCTATTATGGCATCCGTTGGCAAAAGCAAATTCACATTCTTCTCGCGCGACATGGCTATGAGGTCCAGTGCAGTTTGCAGCTTATCATCTTCCACAAGCGAAGAACCAATTTTTCCCTTTTGAGCTTTTATAAACGTGAAAGCCATGCCACCACCCACGATTAGATTATCTACAGCATCCATTAGGTTTTCCATTATGGCTATTTTAGAAGACACCTTGCTGCCACCTATAATAGCGGTAACCGGAGTGGCATTGGAGTTAAGCACTTTGTCTATGCTGTGTACCTCGTCTTCCATAAGGTAACCAAACAATTTGTCGGTGGGGAAAAACTTGGCAATAACAGCTGTACTGGCATGTGCGCGGTGTGCGGTGCCAAAAGCATCGTTCACATACACATCGCCATTCTCTGCCAGCTGGCCGGCAAAAAACTCATCGCCTGCCTCCTCTTCTTTATAAAAACGAAGATTTTCAAGCAATACAACGTCACCATTTTTCATAGCATTCACTACAGATTTAGCTTGCTCGCCTATGCAATCAGATGCAAATTTTACATCGGTACCCAATAGCTCTGAGGTGCGTTTTACAATGTGCTTAAGCGAGAATTTATCTTCCGGTCCGCCCTTGGGGCGGCCCAGGTGCGACATAAGTATGGCCTTGCCACCATCGCTTGTTATTTTCTTTATTGTTTTTACAGCAGCGCGTATGCGAGTGTCGTCAGTTATGTTTAAGTGCTCGTCTAATGGCACATTGAAGTCAACGCGTATAAGTGTGCGCTTGCCTGAAAAATTGTAGTGGTCTATCTGATACGTCATAGCTATTATGTATTCTGTTTAGAAATTCTATTGGTTGATTTTGGTATTGGCTCGTGCGCAAATATCGTGGTGTGCGCGCGCATTTCATTAATGCTTGCACAATAACTCAAAATTCAGCTTTTGCTGCAATAACTCATGCAAAATGAAAATGCCGCTGAAACATATTTGATTTATGTATTCAGCGGCATTAATATTATTGAGCACTTACAGCTTTTTTCATAGCTGTGCTTGTGCTATAACTGTTTAAACCTACATCTCAAAAGTGTCTAAGAACTTGGTGGTGAAATCGCCTGATCTGAACTTAGGGTCTTTCATTAATTTTTGATGGAATGGAATGGTTGTTTTTATTCCTTCTATAATGTACTCGTCCAGGGCACGTTCCATTTTAGTAATTGCCTCTTCGCGTGTTTGCGCCACTACTATAAGTTTAGATATCATAGAGTCGTAATACGGTGGTATTACATAACCTGCATAAGCGTGTGTATCCAGACGCACACCATGCCCACCCGGTGAGTGGTAAGAGGTGATTTTGCCGGGCGAAGGTGTAAAGTTTTTATACGGATCTTCTGCATTGATACGGCATTGTATGCTGTGCATTTTTGGGTAGTAGTTTCGGCCCGATATGGGGTCGCCAGCTGCCAGTTTTATTTGCTCTTTTACAAGGTCGTAGTTTATTACCTCTTCTGTAATAGTGTGCTCTACTTGTATGCGCGTATTCATTTCCATAAAGTAGAAGTCTCGATTTTTGTCCACCAAAAACTCTATGGTGCCTACACCTTCGTACTTTACAGCCTCAGCAGCTTTAATGGCTGCCTGGCCCATTTTTTCGCGAAGCTCATCGGTCATAAATGGCGATGGTGTTTCTTCTACCAGCTTTTGGTGCCTGCGCTGAATGGAACAGTCGCGCTCACTCAAGTGGCATGCTTTGCCATATTGGTCGCCTGCTATTTGTATTTCTATGTGGCGGGGTTCTTCCACAAATTTTTCCATGTACATGCCATCGTTGCCAAATGCAGCAAGAGCCTCGCGTCTGGTTTTGTCCCAGGCCTCAGCCACGTCATCGTCATTGTTGCATATACGCATACCCTTGCCACCACCACCAGCAGTGGCCTTCATCATTACAGGGTATTTTATTTTGTTGGCAACCTTTACAGCATCTTCTAAACTCTCTAGTATGCCAGGACTGCCCGGTACACAAGGCACACCTGCATCAAGCATGGTTTGCTTGGCAGAGGCTTTGTCGCCCATGGCCTCAATCATTTCTGGCGATGCGCCTATAAACTTTATTCCGTTCTCTTTGCACACTTTGCTAAAAGTGGCATTCTCCGAAAGGAAACCATAGCCGGGATGTATAGCATCTGCATTGGTAATTTCTGCTGCTGCTATAATATTTGGAATTTTGAGGTATGACTCTTTGCTGGCCGGTGGGCCTATGCAAACAGCCTCGTCAGCAAAGCGCACATGCAAGCTATCGCGGTCTGCGGTGCTATATACCGCTACGGTAGAAATGCCCATTTCTTTGCACGTACGAATTACACGCAAGGCTATTTCTCCTCGGTTGGCTATGAGTATTTTTTTGAACATAAAGTCAAATTATTAATTCGGATATGAAGTAAAAAGAATGGATGAATTTGAAAATTTGGTTATTTGAAAATGAAATACAACCTGACCATTTTCAAATTTTCAAACTCTCCAATTAGTTGGGCTCCACTAAAAATAATGGCTGATCGTATTCCACAGGAGTACTGTCGTTCACCAAAACTTTTACTATAGTGCCACTCACTTCACTTTCTATTTCATTAAATAGTTTCATGGCCTCTATTATACACACCGTAGAGCCTGCTGTAACGGTAGCACCCACCTCCACAAATGAAGGTTTGTCTGGTCCACCAGAACGATAGAAAGTGCCAATCATAGGCGACTTTATTTCTACAAGATTGCTCTTAGCTTCAGCTGCTGCAACTGGTGCAGGAGGGGCGGCTGCCGATGCTGCTGCAGGTGCCGCTGCGGCTGCCTGTGGCATGGCTATTTGTGTCATTGCCTGAGGCATGGCTATTTGAACCACTTCTTGTCCTTTGCCCTTTCTTTCAGGCTCATGGGTTTTTATGGTTATTTTAAAGTCCTTTTGCTCAATCTCTACTTCACTTACTCCGCTCTTGCTTACGAACTTTATTAGGTCCTGAATTTGTGTTATGTTCATAGACTTACTTATTTTTTTTGGTTAAGATATAAAGGCCAAATGTATGTAAAATGAGCAAAATTGGTGACTTTTCTGCCAAATTGCTCTAAATCAAGATGTTTTTCTAAAAAAGATGGCCGAAAATTATTCCGAATTGAAATCGTGTTCTATTATTTAATGACAGTAATGCGCTTGCTCTCTTTAAACACACCCTGACTGTTGGTTACCACTAATTGATAAGCGTAATTGCCCGGAGTTACTCCCAATTTATTAAAATCAATTTCGCATGTGTGTGCGCCCGCCTTGAAATTTCCATTAAGTGCAGTGGTAATTTTTTTTCCTGTGAGGTCCCAAAGTTCTAAAACTACTTGCGATGGGTGCATAAGTGTGAAGGGAATGGTAGTAGCCTCGTAGCAAGGATTTGGATAATTCTGTGCTAATATAAATTGCTTCGCATTTTGCATTTCAAGATACCCAACACCCGATGTGCCGCTGCCTTGCACTGTTACTTCTAAATAGGAATCGTATGTACCTTTAATGCTGCTAGGAGTGAGTGTAGCCAGTTGATAAATATAACCGTTTGAAAACACGCCATCTGATTCTATAGCAACAGGGTCTGTTCCATCAGGGTATAAATTGGGACTTGCTGAATAAAGCGCTTGTTTTTCGGCAACAGGAAAGGTGAGCTGAGAAATGGCCGCATACTGAGAGCTAACAAAAACCTGGAAATGAATGTGACAAACACGACCGGGATACCAACCAGGGAAAATAGTGATAAACTCTGCCTCGCCATTAGCATCTGTTATTTGATATCCGCGCAAATAGGTGAGGCCCGCTTCCGAACCATAGCCAGAGTAGTTGCCCACATTGTCGCAATGCCAAATATTGATACGCACATTTTGCATAGGCAAGCAATTATCTAAACCTATAATTTTCATTTTCAAATTGAGCTGCGTGCCAGGTTCATTTTCTCTTACATCTTGTCTGAAATAAAAAAGATTCTCAGTAAGGTCAAGCGGAAAGGGCCCTGCTGTTTCCACAGGAATGAGCACACAACCGCCCTGCTCATCTTTAGCTGTTGCGGTGTTGTCATTTTGGGTATTTGAAAATATGTTTCCTATGGGCAAAATGGACGCTGCACCCAACATGCCTGCAGACTTAAGAAATTGTCTTTTGTTCATTCTAAGTAATTATTTCAGTGCAATTTAGTTACTTTAGAAGTTATCCAAATCCACCGGGCGCATTATGCCAAACCACTTCAATATTTTCTCGCCAACATCCGGCACATTCACATGTATAATGTAGGTGCCGCTTGCTATTGGTATGTTTTTATGGTTCTTTAAATCCCAGTCGAGCGAGGTAAGCGGATCGGCCTTGCGGAACTGCCTTATCTTAACGCCATTCAGGTCGTATATAGTTATAACGCACTGTTCGGGCAGGTTGGTAATCTTTACTCTATTATCCAGTTTGTTGCGCTCATAGGAAGAGAATGCGTAATACGGATTAGGGACAATGTTTATACAATCCAACACCGACACCAATGCATCGTGCTGTTGCACCTGGGCCTGTAGCCCGCGTGTAGTAAAGCTATACCTGCAGTTCCACCAGTTAGTAGCACCTGTATAGTTTTCCAGGTCGGTAGCATTTATTCCATATTTGGCATATGGCTTAGCCACACGCAGTTGTATGCGCACACCTCCCGGTACCAAACCACTGGCCATGCTTTTTAAAGCATACTGCGGATTGAGCATAGCACTGCCCACCCATGAACAACAACCAAAAATGTCTTTCTGATCGCCTTGTGTGAGAATGCCTGCGGCATCGCGAAGGTTGTAAATGAACTGGCCCTGATCGTACCTTGGCATGTAGCCATCAGTATCATACTCCTGCTGCATGTTGCGGAAAACATATATCCAATGCTGTCCGCCAAATAAATACTGTGCGCCTATGTCTGATGCAAAGCGTGCGGTTGGGTTCCAAATCATATCGCGGCCATTCTCGCTTAGCTGCCAGGAGTCTTCGCCAAATGCTATGTTGAGCCGCTGCCCAGTGCCTATATCTATAGCATATCCGGGAAACCAGCTCATGCCCTCAGGCTGTGTGCCGCCAAGTGTAGCCTCTGCCTCATTGCACCCTGGCTGGCCACTGGCTATTCCGTTTTTGTCTAAAGAAGCATGCTTGCGCATTTGCATTTTTTCGGCATTGCCTTCGGCTAAAAGGGCATTGTGCTGCATTTCAAAAACCGCACAGCGCGTCCATTTAGATTTATCATCAGTAAGTACAACGTCCACATTATTTAGCCCTACTATGTTAGATGAGTATTGGTGGGGCGATTGGGACAGGTCGCGATCCAAATCTTCGCTTGTCGGAGCAGTGGTATTGAACCATTGCTGCAGTGTAGTATTGAACGAAGTACCTGCTACTAAACAAAAGGGCGACCATGTGCCATTTACAACACCTTCATACGCTTGCGAAGGATCTGTAAACACATCATAACCACCACCGGGCAATGCAGGGCCATCATCATAATCATTGTACACCGCCTCAGCCGGGCTAGACTCCGGTGCCACCCATGTGCTGCCAGATCTAATCCAATTAAAAGGGGAGTATGAATCCTGATCGGGCACTCCTGTAAGCCATGGCTCGGCAGGATTGTCGAACGCTATGGAAGAACCAACAAAGTCAGTGAAGTGCTCCCTATTTTCTTCCATTATTCTGTACTGATTCCAGGTAATGGCAATGCCCCATTCCAACACCAACTCGTCTGAAAATGTTTGGATAGAACGCATGGAATTATACACCTCGCCTGTGCTTATATTAGTGAGTAGCCAAGTAGCTGTATCGCTATCTATATCCTGATTTTGCGGAGCTAGTTTTAAATCAAAATCGGCCTCAGGCACACGCAGCGGATCCACCACCACCACACTTACAGGGCTTTGCCCTTCTGTATATTCTAAACTATTTGTTGCGTTGTTTTGCAAAATTTCATCTTCAGAATTGGCTGTTATTTTCAAATAATTTTTTGCATTGCCCTTGCCTTCTATTTGCGTAAGCGCTATAGCCTGTCCATAATTTGAATGTGTTACTGTACCTTGAGCCTCTGGGGTTACCTTGTGCGGAATGGCGCTTATAACAGGTATTTTTCCAAAGGCAGCCTTGCGCGATGCTATGAAGGGTTCGTCTTGCCCGCCTCCAGTGCTAAGGTTAAATGCCTCGTACATATTATGGCCATATGCAAGGCACATAAAGTAATACGTTTTATGATTGATTAATCGCGCATTGCCACTTGCAAATGCATCTTCAGTAATTCTAAAAGAATGTTGCAAACCTTCATTGGCACCTTGCACTTTCAGCACCGGAATTACCTGACTTATGGTAGGGTCCAACACATAATTTACCTGTGTGCTTACTCCATCGGCTGCATCGCATTGAGCTATAAGACGCGCTTGTGAAATATCATCTAAATCGCTGCTGCTTACCTCCGCATTGGCCAGCTGATAAAGCATATACCCCTGAAAAGTATAACTGCGCTGCAATGGTGTTAGTGGTTCGTTGTTGCTGTTTTGCTCAGGTATAGTAGGGTCAGGCATTACATATCCTTCCTGATAATTATTGCTTAGCTGATTATTGTTTGTGAGAAAAAGTATTACTTCATTTTCTAATTCCTGCACTGTTACATCGGGCGCATCGGGGCCTGAAATAAGTTCGAAACAATTGTCGAAAAGGGCCTGTGCTTTATCGTCTGCTTTGCGGACCAACTCAACAGATTCAAGCGGATCGCCACTGAAGGCGCGCGCAAAAACAACACCCACAGTAATGTTGTTAAAGTCGCCAGGCTGGAGGGTAAATGGCCCTGCACTTTGCATAAACCTTCTGTCGCTTGGGGGATTGTCGCTGCTTACTTCTGTCCATGGTTCTACGGCCACACCCATGGTGCCAAAGTGATAAGGATCTGTATCGCCAGGAAACATAAAATCGGCTTCGATGCTAAGATTAGCACCAGAGCTGGGAGTAAGCGCATTGCCGCCATATGCCATGCGCTGCCCGTTTTTCCAATAACCGCGCAAGTAGTTGTAATACTGCACTGCCTGCTGTGGCACACCATTGTTGCCCGCACCCGATATGTGGTACAAAAATTTGCGCATACCAAATCTTTCATTATCCACCAAGCCATCGCCATAGCCTATGCCAATGCCTTTGTAGGGTATACCCTTTAGCTCTTGCGCAAGATTTATATCAGAAGTAAGCGGATTGTCTATTTCATCATTGTCTTGATAGGGACCTTCAAAAAAATCTACACCTACTGCGGGTGGGTTGGCTCCATAGCCTAACGAAAGTGCTGAAGGATTGTCGAAAGCATAACCATTGTATCCATAACCCAAACCCCGCTGCACATCGCAGCCCACATAGTCGTCTACGTGGCCGCCTATGTCGCAGTCTATCCAGGTGCCAAAGTATGTTTCGGTAAGTGTTTGTGTGCCTTGGTTGATGAGTACGTAGTTATAAAATGTCATGTTGTTCACTTCATCATTGGTGCTAAAAGCGAAGGCTTGCGCACGCACTTCCATGCCTATAGGCTGGCCACCACTCTCTGAGTGCACATTGCCTTTGTCGTTAAATATCCAGTAGTAATTCTGGTCGCCAAAAAGAGGAACGGGATCTTCTCTTCTGCGCTGTGCACAGTCAATCTCGCGCGTGAAATCATACCACGGATAGTCGCCTTGTGTGGGGTCGTAATCACCACTCTCATCAAAATCGTAGAAGGGCGATAAATAAAAATCCTGACCTAAAGCTGCCTGACCATGCGCAGGATAATCTTCGAAATAAGAAGGCATAGTATAGCCTTCAGGAAATAGCTGATTTATGTCGCACGTGGGATCATTCAAGCACTCATGATATTGCCGATGGCGCTGTGCATCGGCCCTGTAAGACACTACAAAATTGTCCCACTGCTGGCAGGTACTTTCGGTTACCTCTGCGCTGCCATCGCTAGACAAAGGGCCTGTCCAATAGTCGTTGCCAGAATAGCGGTATAACAACGCGGCAAGTTTTAATTGCTGATCGGGCGATACGCCCCCCATCCAAAGAGCGCCTGCAAACAATACCGATACGTTGCCTTCTTTGGGAGCAAAGTAACTGGACCTACCTGTGGCTCTGTCTTGCCACATGCTGCCGCCTGTTTCAATAAGAGCACGTATGTTGTTCCATTCCAAATCGCGCAGAGCACTTGCGGGGGCGCACGCTGCAGCGCGTGTTTCGGCAGAGTTTTGCGAAATGCCCGTGCCGGGCAAAACCTTGCCCGCGGCTTCAAGCAGCGTTGTTTGCTGCGCTAAGCCTTGCTGAATAAATAGTGTACAGAGTGCAAAAAAACAGATGGAAAAAATTTTCCGCATAGTGTTTTGGTACTTATAAGGTTGAGGCTAATGTATGCGCATTTAGATGCACACAAGCATAATCTTTAATTAGAATAAAGCAGAATTATTTCATTTCTACAGTACACAATCGATCAACTTTTGTTCATTGCTGATACACCACTTCGCCTATCACCTGCTTTTGGTAAAATTGACTTAACAGGCGCACATACTCATTTACCTGATGCAGATGTTCGCTGCGCGGAGCGCCTGTTTTAAAATCTATCACCTCCACCCTGTCAGCATATATCACCACCCTGTCTGGCCTATGTGTAGTGCCATCTTCTGCTATAAGCTCGCGTTCTAAAAACACCTCTTCAAAATCAGAAAACCACTTTTTGCTGCGTTCGTTTTGCACTACTTGTTGCACATCGTGCTGTAATTTTTTCTTCCACTCTTCATTGGTGCTTGCAGCAAAATCCTGCAGTGTATTTTGAATAGCCACAGCAACATCATCGCCTGTTTTTATTTGTGCAAAACATGCGTGCAACAAATTACCATATCCAATGCGCTCAGTCACCTCTTCACTTAAGAGTGGTTTGGCTCGCACTACAAAGTCGTTGCCTATGGTGTATTGGTGCTGCATTACCTGAGTGTTGTCTGCTTCATTTATGGGGTCAGTATTTTCTTTCATTCCCCATTCCCACAGAGTATTTGGCACTACTACATTTTCTGTATTCGTTAGCAGCACATCCTCTATCACTTTAGCTAACGGTGTATTTGTGGAATTGGATGCCAGCAAAATGTAGAGTCTATGTTCTGCCCTGGTGGTGGCTACATAGCACAAATTCAAATCATCTAAATTAATTTTTGCTTCCTCTTCTGCAAATTCTTTTGGGTAATAAGCCGCATCATTATCCTTAGAAACACCAGAGCGTACCAATGCAGTATCAAGACCTAAGTCTTCTTTTTCTAAGTTAATCCAAATTTTATTTTCACCTTTTTTGCTCGTAAACCTCGGGTAAATCACCACAGGAAACTGAAGGCCTTTGCTTTTATGAATCGTCATTATTTGCACCGCTTGTTGGTTAGGCGCAGAGGTAATGTATGTTTTAGCCTGTGCTTCTTGCCACCACTCCACCAATTGTGCTAATGAAATATTGGATACTACACAACGCTGTCTTACTTGGTCCAATAAAAATTCTATGTATGTGTCGGTAGTGAATGAAAAATATTTTAATAATTCCACTACCATTCCATACACACCTGTCTCTAAATGATTGAAGGGTTGCTGGCCAAAACAATCCTTGATCCATGCATCCAATTCTATTTTTAACTCGTGTCTTTTTTCAGGATGGCGCGTCATATAAGGCAACACAAATGCATTGAAATCTGCATTTTTATTTAGCTCGCTCAATGCGCGCGCGCACTCTACGGCTGCATAGTGGTTGCCTTGATTTACGGTGTAAGCTAAATAGCTCATAATGGCTCTCACCTTGGGCGATAAGCGCAAAAGAAAACTCTCCTTGGTTTGCACCTGATAGCCATGTTGTTTTAAATGGGCAGCTATATAGCCTGCCTCAGCCGCACCTTTGCGTGTAAGTATTGCCACATCACACGGTCTGTATCCGGCATCCAGAGCATCTTTCAGAGCTGCTATTGTTTCATCTAACATCAAAGGCAATCCTTCGGTCTTGTTTTTTGCAGCAAACTTTTTTACCTGCACATAGCCCTGCATAGTCTTTATTTCCTTTTGACTATGGTCTTTATATACTTCTGCTGCCTCAGGCATTTTGGCCACCAATTTTTCGTAAAACGAATTGTTGAACTGAATAATGGATCTGGCACTACGGAAATTTTTATCGAGATTTTCGTTGTGGTAATGTTGCTTAAAAACATGTTCTGCATCGGCATGTATGCCTTGCACCTGCACCTGTGGTAATTGTACAAACTGCTCTGCTTTGCCACCACGCCAGCGGTAAATGCTCTGCTTGCCATCGCCTACTATGAGGCTCAAATTATTTTCAGAGAGTGTATTTTGTACCAGAGGTATGGCATTGTTCCATTGCAATACTGAGGTGTCCTGAAACTCATCGAAGAGGATGTGCTTATATCTGTTGCCCAGCCTTTCGTAAATAAATGGCGCTTCATTTTCGCTCACTACTTCATTTACCAATTCATGAAAATCGCTAATGAGCAAAATATTTTCTTCTTCCTTTATCTCTTCAGCTATGTCGTGTATGCGCGCCATAAGGCCTATCTGATAAATATTTTGCAGTATGCGCTTCCACACATCATACTGAGCCAGTTTGGCAGCAGTAAGTTCATTTACTACTATTTGCATCCACTCTTTTAGTTGAGGTTTTATTTCGCTTACTGCCGATTGAGTTGCGCTATCGGCTTTGCCAACATGCCACGTATCACTTTCTAAAAGTTTAAACGTATTGACTCCTGCAGCTTCAATTTTATTGACCAATAGCTTATAGAATATGCCTATAGAACTTTTTTCTCCTCCCTTAAAATCTTCCTTATTAAGCCCTTTGCTCTGTATAAGTTCAATTGCCTTTTGAGCTATTTCTTTCAAATAATTTTCATAGGCTTTTATGTTGGCTACTAAACCATCGCGTATTTTTTTAAAATCACCGAGCGATAGATGTTCCAATTTTTTTAGCGCCTCGTTGGCATCTTCTTTAAGTACTTGTTTGGTTATGTCATGCAGCCCATCGCGCAGTGTCCAGCGCTTTTCATCTTCCAGCTGGTCCAAGGCCACCTGCTTCAGATAGGGTGTTAAGTCGGGGTCTACACCTATTCTATTTATGCACTCGTCTACTACCTGCTCCACAAAACTATCGGTATTCATTTCTATACCAAAGTCGCTGGAGAGCCTAAGGTCGCGCGCAAAAGTGCGCACCACACGGTGAGTAAAACTGTCGATAGTAACTATGCTTAGCTGGCCATAATGATGCAGCATATGTTTGTATACCACACTGGCCTTGTCTTGCAATTGCACCGTGTTTAGTGGCAATTTTGCCTCTAGGTCAGCAGCCAAGGCGGCACCCGCAGCGTTGGCCTCGGCCATGTTTTTTAGCGCTAGCAGTACACGCTCTTTCATTTCGGCTGCAGCGGCATTGGTAAAGGTTAAAGCCAATATGTGCCTGTAATAGTCAGGCTTGCCTGCACCAAGGGCCAGCAACAAATATTCCTTTACCAAAGAATAGGTTTTGCCGCTGCCTGCGCTAGCTTTTAACACTTTAAACTTACCCTCTTCCATAGCTCTGTTTCAAAAAAAATATTTAGGTAGAAAAGCAACAAAGGTCGCATTTGGAATGTTATGTATGAGAAGTAACTTACTAACTTTGTAGAATATGTTCCAACACATGAAAAAATCCGTTGTATTTCTATCTCTTGCAATCTTTTCATTGCTTCTTGCTTCTTGCGACCCCAAAGAACCTGAAGAAGTAAAACCTGCAGTGCTTACTGTTAACATTGATTCCAAGTGGGGTTCAGACCCTTTTGAAGTGCAACAGGTGTATACCGATAGTTACGGCAACCGTGTAAGGGTAGATAATTTTCAATCGTACATCTCTATGCTTACCCTCATTAAGAATGATGGCTCAGAGGTGTTGCTTAAAGATTTTCATCTTCAAAATTTTATGGATGCTACCACACTTACATTTGAGGCTCCTGTGGGTGTATACACTGGCGTTCGCTTTGGCGTTGGAGTGCCGGCAACATATAACCAGCACGAAGATCCTGCTCAGTATCCTAGCAGTCATCCGCTAAGTGTGGCAGGCTCACAGGGTATGTTTTGGACCTGGAACACCGGCTACATTTTTACAAAATTTGAAGGCAAGGCTGACACCACAGGCACTGAAGGTGCCGACTTGTTGCACAACTTTACATTTCACACAGGCGACACAGATGGATATTCAGAGTTTGTAAGCACAAGCGAAAACATAGAATTGAAAGCAGGTGTAACTACTGCTATCGGTATCAATTTTCATGTGGATCAAATATTTGGTTCGGGACCTGAGGGCATAGATGTATCTAGCGATTTCAACACTTCTGGCGCAACTGTTTTAGGATTAAAATTTGTGGGCAGACTGGACGATTCAATCACTATTGATTGATGTGTCGCAATGCGATTTTCATTTTAATCATTCTTATAACATCTTGCACTAATCCACCACAATTGCATGATGCCCCTTTCAACATTCGTGTTCCGGGCGACTTTCCGGCTATAGTATTTCCAGAGGGAAATGAGCCCACGCAATTGCGTGTGTTGCTTGGCAGAAAACTATTTTACGACAAACGGCTAAGCGCAGAAAAAACCATGAGTTGTGGCACATGCCACGTTGCATCTGCAGCCTTTACCGATGGTAAAAAAGTAAACTCCGGCATGCACAACCTTGAGCTAAAGCGCAACTCGCCTACATTGGCTAATATGGCCTGGAGTCCCTATTTTATGATGGAAGGCGGTGTGCCTACCTTGGAGTTGCAAGCGCTGGCACCGTTGCACAACTCGCACGAAATGGGAATGAATATGATGCCTGCAATAAATGTGTTGAATGAAGATGATGCACTGAGAGAGTTAGCCAAAGCAGCATATGGAAGAGATAGTATTGATCCATTTGTAGTTACCAGATCATTGGCAGCTTTCCAACGCACGTTTGTTTCTGGCGATTCGCGCTTCGACAGACACCAACTTGGTTTGAAAAACCAATTGAATGAAGAAGAACTGGCAGGTATGAATTTATTCTTCTCTGAAAAAACGCAGTGCAGTAGCTGCCATGCAGGTGAACTTTTTACCGACTTCGGGATTTATAATATTGGTTTGTATGAGGTGTATGAAGATGTGGGACTAGAGCGCAAAACACACAAAACCACCGATGCAGGAAAATTTAAAACACCCACCTTGCGCAACATAGACTTAACAGCGCCTTACATGCATGATGGAAGCATGAACAGCCTGGAAGATGTAATAGAACTGTATAATACAGGCGGCAAAACGCATCCTAATAAAGATGAGCGTATGCACCCTTTAAATTTAACGCCTGAAGAAAAGGCTCAACTGCTAGCATTTTTAAAAACACTTACTGATTATAATTTTGTGCAAAACGCAATGTTTTTACCTTTGGAAGAATAATGAAATACACCTCATACATTTTTTTATTTATGGTAACCATGATGCTTGTAATAAGCGCATGTAAACACGATACTGATGTGGTGCCACCACCTGCAGCTACTCCATACAACCTTGTGATTCCGCAGTTTTTTCCTCCTATGGACATACCTGCCGACAATCCGCTTACGGTGGAAGGAATAGAATTAGGACGCTATCTTTTTTGGGAAAAAAAACTGAGCGGAAACAACACTCAAAGTTGTGGCGCTTGCCATTTGCCTGCCAACGGATTTAGCGACCCCAATCAGTTTAGCACTGGTATATATGGCGATGTGGGCAACAGACAGGCAATGGCCTTGGTAAACCTTGGCTGGGCGTACAACTTCTTTTGGGATGGCCGCTCGGTTACACTGGAAGACCAAGTGACTCACCCGGTAGAAAACCCAATAGAAATGGCCGAAGATTGGGACAATGCACTAAATGAATTAAGAGCAGATCCTCTCTATCCATCCATGTTTTTAGCTGCATATGGCAGCGAAGAAATAACCAAAGAAAAGGCCGCAAAAGCCATGGCATCTTTTTTAAGAACCATAATAAGTTCCGATTCAAAATTTGATATGGAACGTAGAGGCGAATATGTTTTTACTCCGCTGGAAGAAATGGGATTTAATCTTTTTTTAGCTGAAGGTGGCGGCAATGCTCCTGAAGGCACCGTGGGTGGCGACTGCTTCCATTGCCATGGTACTGCGGGTATGCAAATGGGCGATTATCTAATGCACAACAACGGGCTGGACGCTTCCTTTGAAAACGACCCCGGCAGAGCAGCCATAACTGGCAATCCGCTGGACAGTGGTAAGTTTAAAACTGTAAGCCTACGCAATGTAGAACTTACTGCGCCCTTCATGCACGATGGCAGATTTGCTACATTGGAAGAAGTGCTGGACCATTACAACTCCGGTGGCACACTTTCCAGTACCATAGATCCATTTATGGAAGCTGCAGATGGAGGTCTCTTTTTAGGCGATGTAGAAAAAAGTGCTATCATAGCTTTTCTTAAATGCCTTACCGATACCTCGTTTGTTAATGACCCAAAATTCAGCGATCCGCACTAGGAGTTAGAAGTTAGT
Source organism: Flavobacteriales bacterium (assembly GCA_031418455.1). GTDB lineage: Bacteria > Bacteroidota > Bacteroidia > Flavobacteriales_D > Sanyastnellaceae > JANNVZ01. Next base: position 17,891 of record JANOXJ010000046.1, read on the forward strand.
CTCGGCTCAGCCGAGAGAAATTAGACTTGTCTCGGCTCAGCCGAGAGAGATTTGAGAATGGAGGCTGGAGAGTTATTGTACTATGCAATATGTATATATGTGGCCTATCTTTACCGCTGCTAGCTAATGGCTAGTGCAGCGCATGACACCCGAATATAAAAAACACCTCAGCCGTGCTGAACACAACAAAAAGGAGAATAGAAAATTCATTCTTGGGCTAGCGCGTAAAAAAAATATTGATGAACTTTTTCATAGAAATCATGAAGAAGTATTTGCCAAAACCGATTGCTTAAAGTGCGCAAATTGTTGCAAAACAACCTCGCCCATTTTTAGAGATGTAGACATAGACCGCATAGCCAAACACTTGCGCATAAAACCCTCCGAGCTATCTACCAAACACCTGCACATAGATGCTGATGGCGACTGGGTGCTCAACTCATCGCCATGCACATTTTTGGGCGAAGACAACTATTGCAGCATATACGATGTGCGCCCACTGGCATGCAGAGAATATCCGCATACGGACCGTAAAAACATGACGCAAGTGCTGGAGCTTACTTACAATAATACGTTGGTATGCCCTGCAGTGGCGCAAATAGTGGACAGAATAAAAGCTGAAATCAATCCCCCAACTACAAAATAAAAAAATCCCTTTTCATGCGCTCATACATTGATGGGTTCATATCACTTTTTTTTCCGGTTTGTTGCGATGCATGCGGCCGCCAGTTAGTAACGCATGAAGAAACGCTATGCATAGGCTGCCAAATGAAACTGCCGCGCGCGCGCATGCACGATGAAAAAGACAATAGAATAGAACGCCTGTTCTGGGGTCGTTCTGATTTAGCTGCTGCTACTGCTTTTCTTAAAATGCCTAAGAAAGGTGTAGTACACCACTTAATACACGAGCTGAAATACAACAACAACCAGGCTGTAGGCAGCAGGCTAGGCATGCTGCTAGGGCACGAGCTTAAGAACAGCCAGCGTATGAATCATTTTGATGTAATAATTCCTGTGCCGCTGCACCCAAAAAAATTGGCTATAAGAGGCTACAACCAATGCGACAGTATAGCCGAAGGTTTGAGCAAAGTGCTGGAAGCAGAATTTTCTAAAGACAATTTAGTACGTGTAAAATTCAACACTTCGCAAACAAAAAGAAAGCGGTACGAGCGATGGGAAAACGTGGAATCGATTTTTGCTGTGAGGTTTCCGCACCTGCTGGAAAATAAAAAAGTACTGCTGGTGGATGATGTAATTACTACTGGCTCCACCATAGAGGCATGTGCCAACGAACTGAACAAAATAGAAGGCATAAAACTATCGGTTGCTTCTTTAGCAGTGCCCATTCACTAAGGCGGCTATATTTGAATCCTTAATTAATCTTATGAAGCATCTCTTTCTTGTTACCATATTCTTTTCTGTTTTAGTCACTACTTGCCTTGCGCAAGACACCTTGCTGCTTATGAACGGGCAAGAGCTACTATGCAAAATACAAAACGACTCCGGCACTGTGATAGTAATGGAGGTAACTAAGAAAAATGGAAAAGTGAAAGTGCGCGAGATTCATAAGAGCGACATTTTTAGTGTAATAAAAAAGGATAGCGCAGAGGTAGTTCTCTACGCGCAAAACGAAATGTTTGGCGACCTGTTTACTGAAGAAGAAATGCGATTTTACCTGGCAGGCGAAAAAGATGCTCGCAATAATTACAATGCACGACACATATTTATAATAGGTCTTGCATTGTGCGGAGGCATTGCCTACTACGGTGGCGATGGTTTTATTACGGCAACTGCACCACCCATTCTTTTTATGCTGGCGCAGCTTATAGGCAAGGTGAAAATAAAAGAGAAAACCATGAGCGATAAACGGTACAAGTACAACGATTTTTATTTGTACGGTTACGAGCCACCGGCCCGCTCTAAAAAAATGATACGAGCTGCTGAAGGTGGTTTTCTTGGTTCTGCTCTTGGTGTTTCTTTATGGTTCTTATTGCACAAGGGTTAACATGGGCCGCATTATACATTTCTTAAACAACAGCAATTTGCTAGTGGCGCTGGCTGCGGCCTGCACATGTGCACATGCTTATCTTATCTGCGACTTTTCGGTGCCCATTATGGAAGTGTCACTGGTATTTTTTCTTTCGTGGTGTGGTTATCTCTTTTTAAAACCATCTTCTTCTTCTTTTCATAAAATAAGAATAACCATAGCTGCCACCGGAGCTTTGGTGAGTTTGCTTTTTGTAGATATTCGTTTTGTATTCATTTGCCTGCTGGCCTTGCCATTGGTGCTGTTTTACAATGCACAAGGTGTAGCTACCTGGTTTAGCAATTACATATCGTTCACGCTGCGCACCGATGGCTGGTTCAAAATTTTTGCTACTGCCGTTGCTTGGTCGCTTATCACTACCAGCCCGCTATTCTTAGAAGGTGAAATAACTCTTTGGTCGCAACATGCGCAAATGCTGTATTGCAATTTCTTTTTTGTAGCGGCCCTTGTGCTGGCTGGCGACTTGCGCGATGTAGCCATAGACCGTGGCGTACTTCAAACCATACCTGTGGTGAAGGGAGAAGTTTTTTCGCGTATGATTATTGTAATTTTCATGCTCCTAAGCACCATCACGGGGGCCTTTGCTGCAGCGCATTATTCTGCTGCTATGATGTATTCCCTCATAGGTTTTCAGGCATTTGCATTGGTGTGTATATGGCCTTTTTCGTCTAACAAAAACTGGCACATACAAACCCTTGTGCTCGATGGTTTACTCATTATCCGATTTTTAGTGGCCTTTGCTGTGGCGGTGGAATATGGCTTGCCTAAATAATTTTTTTTGGCTCTTACGCAAACACCACATCTAACGCTTCGCAAATAGCTTTGACACCAAATTCTATATCTTGCTGCGTGTGAGCAGCAGACACAAAACCTACTTCGTATCCGCTAGGGCCTATGTACACGCCACGCTCCAGCAAGGCATGGTAAAATGGTGCAAACAGTTTCATTCCTGTCTCGCTTATTTCATCCATGCGGTGTATTTCTTTTTTGTCGCTAAACGAAATCCAGAAAATACTGCCCATGCTGAACATGTTGAATTTATAGCCCTTTTGGCGTGTGTGCGCCAACACATTGTTTACCAAATAATCTGTTTTCTCTTTTAACTCCTCGTAAAAATCTGGGCGCAAACACTCGGTAAGTTGCGCTATGCCTGCGGCCATAGCCACCGGATTGCCGCTTAATGTGCCTGCCTGATATACGTTGCCCTCAGGTGCTACGTGGCTCATTACCTCAGCACTGCTGGCATAAGCACCCACGGGCATGCCACCGCCTATTATTTTGCCAAAGGCTATTACATCGGGCTGTATGCCATAGTAGCCGGCTGCTCCCTCAAAACCCACGCGGAAGCCACTTATAACCTCGTCAAACAAAAGTAAAATACCCTCGCGTGTGCATACCTCGCGCAAGTAGCGAAGGAAACTGCCTTCTTGCAACAGCAAGCCATTGTTGGCCGGTATAGGCTCTATAGCCACCAGTGCTATTTGGCCCTTGTACATCTTCACAGCCTCGTCTAAAGCCGCGGTGTCGTTTAGCGGCAGTACTATAGTTTCCTTTACATACGCCTCCGGTATGCCGGCTGAGGAGGATGTGCCCAATGTGGCCAAACCACTGCCTGCTTTTACCAACAGTGCATCTACGTGGCCATGGTAGCAGCCTTCAAACTTTATTATTTTATCGCGACCGGTATAACCTCTGCCAAGGCGTATAGCGCTCATGGCCGCCTCTGTGCCGCTGCTTACAAAACGTATTTTTTCTACATATTTATGATGGCTCAAAATGAGCTCAGCCAACTCATTCTCTAATCGTGTAGGAGCGCCAAAACTGCTGCCCTTGGCTACAGTGTCTTGAATTGTTTTTACCACCGCAGGGTGTGCATGGCCCAATATGAGCGGCCCCCACGAGCAACAAAAATCTAAAAACCTATTGCCATCCTCGTCCCACACATGTGAACCCTCGCCACGGGCAAAAAACAAAGGCGAACCGCCTACTGATTTAAATGCACGCACAGGAGAGTTTACACCACCCGGAAAATATGTTTTCGCTTTTTCAAAAAGCGCTTGAGAATTAGTTGTATTCATAGTATGAATTAAGAAAAAAAATTGAGGCGCAAAGAAACTTCATTTAGATGTTTCTATTTCTCACCAAATTGTCATGTAATACTGCCGCTTCATCCAATAGATTTGCGCACATGGTATTTGAGAATAACATACACTGTGCAAAACAGTTCGATGCAGAAGATGAATTGAAGGCATATAGAAATCAATTCTACTTTCCGCAGCACAACGGAAACAACGTAATATATTTCTGTGGCAACTCGCTTGGCCTGCAGCCAAAAGGCGTGCTAGACTCGCTTAAAATAGAGCTGGAAGACTGGCAAAAATTTGGCGTAGAAGGCCACCTGCAAGGGCGTAGGCCGTGGTACAGCTACCACGAAATGTTTGCCAACGGTGCTGCTAAACTGGTGGGTGCTACACCTAATGAGGTGGTAGTAATGAATCAACTTACGGTGAATTTGCATTTGTTGCTTCTATCATTTTATCAGCCCAAAGGCAAGCGCAACAAAATTCTTTTTGAAACAAAACCATTTCCGAGCGACCAATATGCTATGGCCTCGCAAGCGCAGCTGCATGGGATAAATGCTGATGATGTGCTGGTGGAGATGCAACCACGCGAGGGCGAAATAACCCTGCGCACTGAGGATATAATAAATAAGATAAACGAGCTGGGCGATGAGCTTGCACTTGTTTGTTTTGGTGCAGTAAATTATTTTACAGGACAATACTTTGATTTAAAAAAGATAACAGCAGCAGCGCATGCAGTGGGGGCTTATGCCGGTTTTGATTTGGCACATGCCGCAGGCAATGTGCCCATGGAACTGCATGCATGGAATGTAGATTTTGCCTGCTGGTGCAGTTACAAATATTTGAACAGCGGGCCGGGTGGTGTGGCGGGTGTTTTTGTGCACGAAAAACATGCTACTAACAAAAACCTTTTTAGACTAGCCGGTTGGTGGGGACACGACAAGGCTACGCGTTTTAATATGCAACCCGATTTTGAACCCATGACCACTGCCGAGGCATGGCAGCTAAGCAATGCGCCCATTATGAGCATGGCGGTGCATAAGGTAGCACTCGACATGTTTACCGAAGCAGGCATGCCTGCGCTGCGCAAAAAATCTCTTGCACTTACTGCCTACTTGGAATTTGTGCTGCACGAGGTGAAAAAAGAAACCGGTTTGCCATTGGAAATAATAACACCAAGCAATGCAGAGGAGCGTGGCGCGCACCTTTCGGTAGTGGTGCCGGGTGCCAACAAAACACTTGTAGAAAAACTATCGGCTGCAGGTGCGGTGGTAGACTGGCGTGAGCCTAATGTAATTCGCATAGCACCTGTGCCGTTTTACAACTCGTTCGAAGATGTTTTTCATTTTGGACAATTGCTTGCTTCACTTTTGAAAAAATAAAAAACTAATATTTAAACACTCCATTTTTGCGACTGCATTGTATCACTCTCAACTGCCATATCAAATAGCGCTAACCTTGGTAGAAGGCATAGGGCCTGTGCGCGCAAAAAGCCTGCTGGCCTATTGTGGCAGCGCAGAGCAAATATTTAAAACCAAAAAAACGGAGTTAATTAAAATTCCGGAAATAGGCTCGTTTGCTGCAGAAGCTATTGCTAAAGCCGATGTGATGAAAGTGGCAGAGCGCGAAGCAGAATTTATTGAGAACAAAAATATTCAACCACTTTTTTTCTCCGACAAAAATTATCCTACCCGATTAAAACAATGCGATGATGGCCCCATAATGCTTTATGCAAAAGGCAAAATGGATTTGAATGCACCGCGTGTAATTAGCATAGTGGGCACACGCAATGCAACAGAGTATGGCAAAAATTTTTGCGAAGCATTGCTAAAAGAATTAGCCCCATACCAACCTGTTGTAATAAGCGGCCTAGCCTATGGCATAGACATATGCGCACACCGCAGTGCATTGGCGCATGGCCTGCCCACTGTGGGCTGCGTGGCACATGGCTTAGACAAATTATATCCCTCAGAGCATAGCAAAACAGCCAGTGAAATGACCGCTAACGGAGGCCTGCTAAGCGAACACTTGAGCGAAACAAACTTGTCGCCCGAATTTTTCCCCATGCGCAACAGGCTTATAGCAGGCCTGGCCGACTGCACCATAGTAGTGGAGTCTGACATAAAGGGTGGCTCGCTTATAACTGCTTACCTAGCCAATGGCTACGGCCGCGAGGTATTTGCACTGCCCGGCAGGCACAACGACAAATACAGTGGCGGATGCAATATGCTTATTAAAAAAAATATTGCCGCTATACTCACCTCCGCAAAAGACCTGGTGGAATACATGAATTGGGATGTAAAAGAAGCTACACCAGTAAAACAACTGCCACTGTTTATAGACCTTACAGCGCATGAAACAGAAGTAGTAAACGTATTGCGCGAGAAAGGAAAAACAGCGATTGATACACTGAGCATTCAAAGTGCACAACCTATAGGCAAGCTATCCTCTATACTGCTTGAGTTAGAATTTAAAGGAGTGGTAAAAAGCCTGCCAGGTAAAATGTATGAGTTGGTGGGGTAAAAAAAAACCGCCTCAATTTCTCGAGGCGGCTCTAATAGGTTTTACATTTTTTGTTCTACATCACTGGTCTAAACGATGATATGATGATGTCGCTGTACGTTTGGCCGTACTGATCTACACACCATTGTTTTAACTTTTGTAAGTCTTCCCCGGTGAGCCATCTTATGGCTTTTTGCAGCTCCTTTCTAAAAAGGATTCTGTCGAAGCTGACCTTGGTCAGCACTTGCTTGCACATTTCCAACATGGTTTCAAAAACAATTGGTTTTTCTTACTATTAAAAAACGTAACCCGAATTTACTTTAATCCACCCGATCCTGCAAATGTTTTTATTCACTTTTATGCGAAGAAAAGTTTTGCTTCGACCAATGTATTATTTCCTTCTGCCCAAACTATGGCGCTACTTCCATATAGTGCCTAAAGGGCGGCTTTGTGCCTATAAAAGCGCTGCATTTCGGTGGATATTGTGCAGGCTCCAAAATTTAACAAATGGATGTTTTTTCGCTTTCAACTCCACGGGTCAGCCACTACTTTTGCACCCGCATTTTAATCATACTTTCTCACTGCACATACTGCATTTAGCAAGGGCTTGATTCAGAAGTATCCCGATAAAAAAGATCGGGACGCTTGTACCTATGAAAAAACTCTATAACACAGTGGACAAAAGGGTGTTGAAGGAGCAAATAGCCATTAGCCCCGAGAGGCGAAAAACTATCTCCTTTTACAAGTACCACCTCATTGGTAACCCTGAGCTTTTCCGCGACTACCTATTTACCCATTGGGAACAATTGGGCGTGCTTGGCCGCACTTATGTTGCAGCTGAGGGCATCAATGCTCAAATATCGGTACCCGAAAATAACTTTGATACTTTTAAAGACCACCTATACAGCATAGCCTTCTTAAATGGCGTGCGCCTGAATGTAGCCTACGAAGACGATGGCAAAAGTTTTTATAAACTAAAGCTTAAGCTGCGCAAAAAAATAGTGGCAGACGGAATAGAGGACCCCACCTTTGACCCAGGCAACACAGGCGTGCATTTGAATGCAGAACAATTTAACGAAATAACCGCCAAACAAGACACTATACTTATAGATATGCGCAACCACTACGAAAGCGAAGTGGGCCATTTTGAAAATGCTATACTACCCGATGCTGACACCTTTCGCGATGAAATACACATGGTGGAAGACATGCTAAAGGGCAAAGAAGAAAAAAACATAGTGATGTATTGCACAGGTGGCATACGCTGCGAAAAAGCATCGGCCTACCTGAAGCACAAAGGTTTTGCTAACGTACATCAGCTTGAAGGTGGCATTATTAAATATGCACAAGATGCCAAAGCAGCAGGTTTAAAAAATAGATTTAAAGGAGTCAATTTTGTTTTTGACGAGCGCTTGTCTGAGCGCATAAGCGATGATGTAGTAGCCCATTGCCACCAATGCGGCAAGCCTTGTGATACGCATATAAACTGTGTAAATGAGGGCTGCCACGTGCTTTTTATTCAATGTGACGAATGCAAAGAAAAATACAACAGCTGCTGCAGTGTGGAATGCAAAGAAATAATAGCCCTGCCTGAGGAGGCCCAGCGCGAGCTGCGAAGAGGCAAAACTGCAGCACGCAATGTTTTCAAAAAGGGAAGAAGCGAAAAACTGCCCTATCAACATCTTGGTGAAAAAGTATCTGAAACAACTCTAAAAAAAGAATAACAACAGATTCATTTTTACTCCATCAAAAAAACATTTATAAAATAAATTAATATGATGGTGAAGAAGTTGGTTGTTTCATTTTTAATAGCACTCATTACTGCTGCTGCACATGCGCAAGCCGAACCTGTAAGTGTGCAGTTTACTCAAACCAATGTGCACCAAGGCGACTCTTTGCATTTTAATATTTTCTGCAATGCCAATAAACCGTTGGAAGTATACTTAATGGCCAAGGACTCTCTTTTCTTTTATGAAAACATACAGATAGCCTATGGCGAGTCGGCATTTCATATAGGCACTGCCAACTTTCCTATGGGCAATTACATATTGCTAGTAACAGGCGAAGATGTTCGCATTCAAAGAGATTTTTTGTTGTGGATAGAAGATTAGCAGGCTGAAAAAAAAACCGCCCGCACCTTTGTGCGAGCGGCCTCCTTAAAAAAAACTTAACCTGTTGTGTATATATATGAAATCTACTCCGTGCTAGTTGCGACCTTTGAATACAAAGCGGTAGTGTAATATTTCTCCCACTACTACTTCATCCTTTTTTATCTTCATTTTCTTTACCTGGTTTTCAATAAACTTTTTTACAAGTGGATTCTTCGTTTGAATCAGTACCACTTGAACATCGCCTTGTGGCAGAACTTGTAGCATTACATCGGCCTGGCCTTCTATTCTTTCTCCATTGCTCAAAAGAAAAAATAAATGCTTGTTTACTTGTGCAGTTACTGCTTCTTTAAAAGTGTTCTTTTTGTCTTTTCCTTTTTTAGCAGTAGATAAATCGTTAGAAGAAAGTGTCAACGATGACACAATAATGGCGAGTGTTAAAGCAAGTGCTTTCATGGTAATTGTTTTTTTGTTGGTTTGGTGTTAGTAGCAAGTGTGCATTCATTCTATTGTTAACCACACTTCCATCATAAAGCGTATTGATTATTTATTTTGTTACAATATTTTCAAAAATATTTTTTCACGCTCGCACATAACATCACCTGAAAGCCTTATTAAACAAGCTATTCAAGCAAATAAAAAAAATATTTCTGATTGATTAAAAAGATATGAAGTGCTTAAAGCATCATGAAACTAGACAACAGAATTGTTATGCCTGCTTCTTAAATACAAATCGGTAATGAATAATTTTTCCTAATTCAGCGCTCACTTGTTGGAGTTGAATTTTGTTCAATTTCTGCATTATATACTCAGCTAATTGCGGACTGGAAGCATTCATACTCACCACCTGCACTTTGCCTGCAGCATCTATTTTAAAACTCACCTCTACTACTCCGTTCACATTGGGTTCAGGATCGGTGGTTTTAATTTCTGTTTTTTCTTTTTGATTGCCTAAATGATTTTTCGATTGTGCTAATTCTTTAGAAGCATACATTTTTCCTGCAAGGAAAATCATACAACTGAAAAAAAAGATAACTCGTTTCATTTATTATTAAAGGTATCATTCAAAAGTTCTACTATAAAAGTAGTGACGTAAACTTATGACCGAAAATAACTTCAATAAGTTGTATTGTTACGAGTGGTTGTTGCATTTTTTTTTTGCTTATACCTAAGTTATTTAATTGAATTTCATTTGTTTACACCACTATGCTGCCGGTGCTGCCCAAAAATTTAACACAGGGTTGTAACTAACATAATATGCCCACCGTCATACCATCAAACAAACAAAAAAAGGATTTTAACTATAATAATTATACGCTATGAAAACGTTTACACTTACCACACTGGCCATAATAGCAAATCTGTTTTTGCTGGCACAAACAGAACCTGTAAAACCGGATACTACCGATATTAAGATAGGAGATACCCGCATAATAATGATAGACGAAAATCAGGAAAGCGAATCGGATACTACCGATGTAGATTGGACAGATGATGAGGATGAGAATGACTCATTCGATAAACTAACACTAACCCACTGGGGTGGTGTGGACCTTGGAGTGAACATATTGCTTAACAAAGACAACAAAACCACTTTGGACTCTGCTAACCAATGGCTGGAACTGGATTACAACCGCTCACTCAGCTGGAGAATAAATCTATTTGAAGAAAAAATTCGCCTGTATAAAGACTATGTAGGTATAATAGTGGGCGCAGGCTTAACTTATAACAGCTACGGATTAAAAAACAATGTGAACATAACTACTAAGGATAGCACAGCTATTTATGCCGTAAAAGACACCGTAACAGATTATTCTAAAAACAAACTGCGCGCATCGTATGTGAATGTTCCTCTTATATTGGAGTTTAATACCAGCAGCGACAACAACCGTAGTTTTCATATAGGAGCGGGTGTAATAGGCGGATGGAAAATGGGAAGTTTAGTAAAACAAAAATGGGAAGATGGTGATGACAAAAACCAAAACAGAAGAAAATCTGATTACAACCTTAGCCCATTTACACTTGATGCAACAGCACGCGTTGGATATAAAAACTTAACTGTGTTTGCCACATATGGTCTTACACCGTTGTTTAAGAAAAACAAAGGGCCGGAAGTTTATCCTATGACTGTGGGTATACAAATAGTACCATTCTAAATTAGAAAACCAAAAAAGTACATTCGCTAAAAATTGTAATTTAGATTTAAAGCGAAGGTTTTTTTTCAGCAAAAGCAACTCCATGAAAATGCGGGTCGCTTTTGTTTTTTCTGTTAAACAGACATTATACTTTCTTCTTGCAATAATGGAAGGCCTTTGTAACGCAAAAATATTTGGGCCACTGTTATTACATCTTTGCGGCAATAGCGCTCTATGCGACCCAGGTCTTTCTCCTCGTAATACACCTGCCTTACCTGGCTGCCGTCTATATCATCTTTGGGTGTGGGTATGCCAAATATGTTGGCTAATAATTTGAGTGAAGTGTAGTGCTTAAAATCGCCAAACTTCCAAAGTTCTAATGTGTCTAAATGTGCTATCTCCCAAGGCTTTTTGCCCGCCATGTCCAGTATATGAGGCAGTTTCACGCCATTCACCAACATTCTGCGGCACATGTATGGAAAATCAAATTCTTTTCCATTGTGTGCACACAACAAATTAAACCGATGGCCCTTTTTATCATTTAGCAATGCTGCAAAATCTTGTAACACTAATTTTTCATCGTCATTAAAAAAGGAAGTAACGCGAAATATTTGTTTGCCCCCTTGCTTTGTAAAATGGCCTATGCTAATGCAAACTACTTTGCCAAACTCTGCATAAATGCCGGCACTATCATATGATTCTTGCAATGTTTGGCTATTACGTTCGCGCACATATTTCGATTTTTCAGCCCATAGGTTTTTTACTTCCTCGTTCAGCAAATCGAAATTTGGAAACTGCGGCACAGTTTCTATATCGAGAAATAAAATCTCTTCAGGATGTATATTATCTAACATACGCGTAACGGAATATATTATTGTAATACCACTCCCACAGCGGTGAGCAGCGGTATAAATTCAAAATTGTCCTCATTAATAGTGCCTGCTTCGGCAATAAATTTTTTGTCAAAAAGTCTATCGTCTTCATAAAAACTAACCCAATACTTATTGCGCAACACAAATGCCTCGGGCAAAATAATTTCAAATCGTTTGGCTGTATTTGCTTTTAATTCGGTTAGATGAAAACGCAGCGTGGCTGTTTGCTTTTGCATACCATCTACTTCACCTTCGCCACTTACATTTATAAGTACGTTGGTAATAGCGTGTTGCTTACTGTTGATTAAGTAAACGCCCCACTCCCGCTCGCCATGCTGGTTTGAGGTGGGTACTACGGCCACGGCTATATCACTTACTTCAGGTATTTCTATATCCTTTTTCATTTTTTCCTTTTCACTTACCGGCTATGCCTGCTTGTATTTCTACTTCCGAAAAAAAAAATTAATTCGCTATTGCCTTCGCAATATCTAAATACATAAACAAATCGGGCGGCATGTGCGCCACGCGTTCAGGTTTTTGTTCGTGCCCTATACGTACCATTATTAAATTTAGGCTTGGCACTACTGCTATGTATTGTCCGCGCATGCCACGACACGAGAAAAATGGCTCGCCATTATAATTGCCCAGCCACCAATGCAAACCATACCAAGTGCAAGGCTCACCCGTTTCGTCTTTTATACCATT
>JANOXJ010000047.1:0-2699 GCA_031418455.1 Flavobacteriales bacterium
TGGGTATATCCGGGCTTAAGCAAAAGCAGCATAGTTAAAATGTTTGAGAGCATTCAAACCGTAAAAGAATTTCAGGAAGAAATATGCGCTCCGGCTGTAAAGGTGATTACCCAAATGACCACCAGCGGGCTTTCGTTTTCTAATATAGAATTAATAGATAGGGACACGCCCTACCTTTTCATAAGCAATCACCGCGACATAATATTGGATAGTGCGCTGCTGAATGTGAGCCTTATGGAGCGCAACTTTAATACTACTGAAATAGCTATTGGCGACAATTTATTAAAGACACCGTTGGTGCACGATCTGGTGCGCAGCAACAAAAATGTAATTGTAAATCGCGATGTGAATGCAAAGGAATTATATCCCTACTCCATGCGATTGAGCAACTACATACGCCAGCTAATAACGGTGCAAAAAGGCAGTTTGTGGATAGCACAGCGCGAGGGCCGCAGCAAGGATGGTGACGACCGCACCAGCACTGGTTTGCTAAAAATGTTTGCCATGAGCAATGCAAGCAGTGTGGAAGAGTCGTTAGCTGAGCTGAACATAGTGCCCATGTGTGTGAGTTACGAGTACGACCCATGCGATTTACTTAAAACTCATGAGCTACTGCATGTAAAACTAAATGGTGGATATACCAAGCAGCATGGCGAGGATTTTTTGAGCATGCTTACAGGCCTTACAGGGCACAAGGGCAATGTGAATGTAGCTGTAGGCCGCAACATGAATTTTGCACTTGACCAAATGCGCGCTGTGACCAACAAGAACGAAAAATTTAGAATACTAAGCGAGGCTATAGATGATGAAATGCACAGAATATATAAGCTGTGGCCAACCAACTATATAGCCTACGACCTGCTGCACGGCACACGCGAGTTTAAAAATTTATACTCCAACATACAGCGCATTGCTTTCTTGAATTACGTGCGTGGTCGTGTTATATCACTGTCACTGGGCCGAGGCAAAAGCAATTTGCCAAAAGAAAATTTTTCGAAGCACGCTCGCGAAATAATGCTGGAGATGTATGCCAATCCTGTAGCCAACTACAAAGGAGTGCTAAAGCAAGAAGAGATGCGAATGGCATAATCCAAAAAGAAAAAAATTGATGAAATCAGATACAATACTCATTACCGGAGCCACATCAGGCTTTGGAAAGGCCATGGCTTTGCTATTTGCGAAGCATAAATATAACCTGATAATTACAGGGCGCAGGGCCGAAAGGTTAGAAGAGCTAGCCAAACATATAGAGCAAGAATATCACACCAATGTGAAAACGTTGTGCTTTGATGTGCGCAATCAAAAAGAAGTGGAACAGCAACTCAACAGTCTTACGGATGAATGGAAAAAGGTGGATGTGTTGGTGAACAATGCCGGACTTGCACTAGGCCGCGAGCCTGTAAATGAAGCACTGCTAAGCGACTGGGAGCAAATGATAGATACTAATCTGAAAGGATTGTTGTATGTAACACATACAGTATCTGCATGGATGGTAGCACGCAAGAAGGGCACAATAATAAATATTGGAAGCATAGCTGGCAAAGAAGCTTACCCGGGAGGCAATGTGTACAGTGCTACAAAATTTGCAGTAGATGCATTGACTAAAAGTATGCGCATAGATTTTTTGCCACACAACATTCGCGTAAGCCAAATAGCGCCTGGAGCAGCAGAAACTGAATTTAGTTTAGTGCGCTTTCATGGCGATGATAAAAAAGCAAAAGCGGTGTACCATGGTTTTACACCATTAAGCGCTATGGACATAGCGGAAGCAGCCTATTTTATAGCAAGTAGGCCTGCACATGTATGCATAAACGATATGGTAATAATGCCCACTGCACAGGCTAGTGCGGGGCACATTAATCGCACAGCTTAATTTTTTTTCAGTTCAAATTTTAATATACTAAAATCTTCTTTGGAGTTTTACAAACCTTCTTAAGAATAACCATACAACCAAGTAGAATGAAAATTTCAAACAGTTTTTTAGTGGCTTTTTTATTTACCACGCTATTTGCTTCATGCGCATTTCAAAACGAGCAAGCTGATATGATTGTGCACAATGCGCTTATATACACTGTAGATGATGAGTTCAGTGTGAAAGAAGCAATGGCTATAAAAGATGGAGTTATAATAGCTATTGGGCCAGAGCGTGAAATACTAAATAAGTACACGGCACCCAAAATGATAGATGCACAAAAGCGTCCTGTGTATCCAGGGTTAATAGATGCACACTTGCATTTTATGGCTTATGGCCAAGCACTGCGCGAGGCGGATTTAGTAGGTACCAAATCTTTTTCGGAAGTGGTTGACAAAGTTGAGGAATACCGAAAAAATTTCCCTCAGAAGGAATGGATCATAGGCAGAGGTTGGGACCAAAACGATTGGACAGATAAATCATTTCCAGACAAATCAAAATTGGATAGCCTATTCCCTAACACACCTGTAGTGCTAAAAAGAATAGATGGTCATGCATCGCTTGTAAACCAAGCAGCGCTTGACAGAGCAGGAGTAGTGGCAGGTATGAAACTTGTGGGTGGCGATGTGCAAGTGGCCAATGGAAAACTAACAGGCATACTCATAGACAATGCTATGAAGCTGGTAGACGATAAAATACCCGCATCAACAGAGCAGGAAGATATAGATGCACTATTAGCAGCACAAGCCGTGTGTTTTGAAAATGGATTGACCACTGTGGATGATGC
>JANOXJ010000048.1:0-12036 GCA_031418455.1 Flavobacteriales bacterium
CGAAAACGATTAAAATCCTTTCGAAAAAAATTCTTCAAGACTTACTTCGAAATAATTACAAAGTCTTTCTAACGTAGTAACAGTAATGTCAAGTTTGCCAGCCTCTATGCGAGCAATATGAATACCCGTATCGTTAAGCACATCTTCTTGTGTGACTCCATGAAGTTTACGTAGCGTTTTTAAACGCAATGCTATAAGTTTGTGTAGTTCATTATTGTGTTGCTTAGCCACTTGGCGAAACACTACTTTTTATAAAAAAAAATTAATTACATAGTTGTAAGTATGGCAAAATTTTTTATACATTCGCTTGGAATGAAAACCTTATTCCTAATAGCATTCATTTCTACTAATGTATTAACTGCACAAAACCTTGTGCCTAATGGGAGTTTTGAGGAGTATACGCAATGCCCTGAATATTTTGACGGTGTCAATCCTATATCCAGTTGGTTGATTAATTGGTATTCACCCAATACCGGCAGCCCAGACTATTATAATGCATGCAGTGAAATTGAAGCGTTAAATTTTGGAGCGGATGTTCCAGCAAATGCAGTTGGATTTCAAAATGCGCATAGCGGTCTTGCTTATTCAGGTCTGTTCACAAATGGAGATTGTGCGAGTCAATCGAATAAAAACCTATATCGGGAATATTTGCAAGTGGAATTATCTGAGAGCCTCATTTTTGATTCGATTTATCGCATTTCATTTTTCGTTTCTCGCGCTGATAGTTCTTCATGCAATTGCAACGCATTGGGAATACTATTTTCAGAATCTTCAATCATTACTGGAGAAAATACCATATTGAATCAAATTCCACAGTTAAATAATGAATTGGACTTAATGAATTCTAATCAGAATTGGATAGAAATTTTTTTTACATACATAGCAAATGGTAATGAGGCATTTCTTACAATTGGTAATTTTCATGATAATTTAAATTCTAATTGTTCTTCATCGGGCACTAATTCATTGGGAGGGTCATACTATTACATTGATGATGTAACAGTTATTCTACAGTCTGAGGTTCAAATTGATGAAGTACAAACTGTTGATGATTGCCAAATCTGGATGGACACACATGGAGTCATAACTTTAAGATCGCTCTCACCTTTCTATAATGTAAAAATATTTGACCTACTTGGTCGCAATTGTTTCGAGCAGAACTATTTAAATGTTGACAACGCAAACATAGTTGAGCACTTTAATCCTGGTATTTACTTCGTAATGGTCATTCTGAATAATGAAAATCTAGTTCTGCGTAAAATATTAATCAATCAAAACCAAACACAATGAAAAAGTATTTACTATTTGTAATCCTTTTGCTTGCTTTCAGTATTCAACAAAAGGCGCAAACAAGTTGGCTTCTTGCTGGGAATAATCCCGGAGCAGCCCAATTCCTTGGCACCACCACCGCAACCGACATCCGTTTCCGAACAAGCAACACTCAAAGGATGGTTTTAACAAGCACTGGCAACCTTGGCCTTGGCATAGCTGCCCCTACTTCATTGCTTCACCTTAATCGCACTTCCACTTCTTTGGGTAGTCTTTTCAGAACAGATGGGCTAACAACTGAAGAAAATCAATGGTCATTATATACAGGAGCAACACTAGCAGGCGCCACCGAAAAATACCGTCTTTGGACCGATGCGCTTGTAACACTGTAAGTGAACGATAAAACAAAAATGTATATAATTATACAGGAATTTTACTCCTCAATTAAATCCTTTAACTGCACATTCAAAGCATGAGAGATTTTATAAAGCGTATGAACTCCTGTGTTTAATTCACCTCGTTCTATTCTTCCTATTTGGCGCAGAGGCAAATCAGCTTCAAATGCCAATTGACTTTGAGAAATTTGTTGCTCTTTTCTGAGTGCCTTAATTCTAGCTCCTATTTTTTTCAAAAATATTTCCTGCGACAAGAACTTCACAGGTGAAAGTGAGCTATTGAAGCAAAAAATAAATGAGACATATATGTCATATTGTGCAAAATCTGATTATGTTGTGAAAGAAACGCGGTAAAAGTTACTTTTGGGAGAAACATTTACATTAGTATGAAAACCTTAATCACATTATTTATTTGCTTTCAAACACTTCTAGTGTTTAGTCAAAACCTTGTGCCTAATCCTAGTTTTGAGGACACGATTGATTGTCCATATTTCTTCGGGTCGCTTGACCCAATAGAAAATTGGTTCAGTTGCGGAAATAGTGTAGATTGCTATCACACGTGTTCCGAAACTGTCAATGCCCCCAATTCACCAAATGGATTTCAACAGCCTAGGTCTGGCGAGTCAATGATAGGTCTAGTGTCTTATGTTTGGGAGCAGTCTTCGGGTTGGCCAAATTATCGTGAATATCTATGTGTTGAATTAAGTGAACCCCTATCTATTGGTGAAAGGTATTTTATATCATTTTACATCAATTGTGCTGGATATTTGCCAGGTTGGCAGATAATCGCTTCCAACAAATTCGGAGTTCGATTTTCAAATGAGCCATATTTTTATGATGAGAATTCTGTCCCAGTCAATTCTGCCCACATCTTTTCTAATTCAATTATATCTGATACTGTCAATTGGTATAACATTGCCGGGGAATTCATTGCCGATTCCGCATACTCATACCTTGTTTTAGGTAATTTCTTTGATGAAAACAATACAGATACAATAATTTTTGGTGGTCAGCCTTTCGGAGGCTCCGCTGCATATTATTATCTAGATGATGTCTGTGTAAGTTCTGATTCAATTTTCGCAAACAATTGGTCTTCTGTTTTCGAATCGAAGAATAATAATAAATATTCCATTTATCCCAATCCTGTTTCTGATGTTTTAACAATAGAATCTGAATATCCAATTGAATTCATTACAATATGGGATTTAATAGGGCAGCCAGTTGTTGAAGCAAAAATTTTAGATATACGAAAACATGAAAATTTGGATGTTTCAGATTTAAAAAGCGGAACATACATATTCGAAATTCGAACGAATAGAGTTTTGCTTTTTCAGCGTTTAATTAAATTATAATTTCAAAAATTACACAAAAATGAAAATCAAATTAGTATTTGCATTCATGCTGATAGGATGGTGTGGATTAAAGGGAACTGCGCAGGTTTCAAGTCCAACTAATGCAGGTGTTGCAACCGATTTCGTGGGCTGGAATGCTGCTCAGGCATTCCCCCTCAACATAAACCACAAAGCCACCAGCGCAGCCTCCGACATCAACTTTCTTACACGCAATACTCAGCGTATGGTAATAGATGATGCCGGTCGTTTAGGCCTTGGTTTGGTAGCACCAAATGCGCTCCTACATTTGCAAAGAGTAACCGCCAATGGCACTAGCCTTGGCAGTCTATTTAGAACCACGGGCCTATCCACCGAAATTACAACATGGACTTTGTTCACAGGGCCATTAACTGGCAATGTCGGTACAGAGAAATACCGCCTCTGGACCGATGCACTTGCAACACCGTGGGTCAATCAAATGGCTTCAAATAGCCAAGGGTTTAAATGGCAAACTCCAAGTTTATCAGATGGTATTGTTATAGACACTAAGCGCATGGTAAAGAACTAGAATTTTAAAATTTATTTTCCCCAAAACACTATCTAGCCGCCTCATTTTTGAGGCGGCTATTTTTTTTTTCAGTGCAAACGATTCAAGTAAATATTGCTAATACTCACCTCGAGCTTCATCCGCTCAAGTTTGTGTATTGGCCTGCGCAGCAATCTTTGTTATGTGCCGATATGCACATAGGCAAGAGCGCGCATTTTCGCGCGCATGGTATTGCCATTCCGCAGATGGCCAATAAAAATAATTTTTGGAATTTGAGCAAAGTGTTTGACACCTTCAAACCAAATAAATTGATAGTACTGGGCGATATGGTGCATAGCACAGAAAATAATGAGTGGAGCGACTTTACCGATTTTTTAGACAATTATCCCACCGTGAAAAGGATATTGGTGCGCGGCAATCATGAGTTGTACCTGAATGAGGTGTATGCTAAAATGGGTTTTGAAGTACATGATGTATTGAAGATAGAGTCTTTTATTCTAACCCACGAGCCGCTTACCGAAATTCCGGATGGATTATATAATCTATGCGGACACATACACCCTGCGGTGCGCTTAACAGGGGCAGGCAAGCAAAGTTTGCGCGCTGCATGTTTTTGGTTTGGTAGTAGTCAAGGAGTGTTGCCAGCGTGTGGCGAGTTTACAGGCACGTATAGTGTAAGCCCAAAAGCAGGCGACCAACTTTTTATAATAGCGGGGAATACGGTTATCGAAAAGAAATTATAACGGACTAAAACTTGGTCTCTTTAATAAGCTTGCCATGTTTCCAAAACGACTCTTTTATTTTTTTACCTGTTATGTCATATTGCACAGAGGTGCCATGCTCGCGGCCATTCAGGTAAGTTTCTTCCGATTTTAGTTTGCCATTGTCATAGTAAAACTTCCATACGCCATTTTCTAAATTGCGTTTGTAGTTGCCGGTCCATTGTAGTTTTCCATTGGGAAAGTACACTTCTTCTAATAAAAGTTCGTCAGTGGTTTGGTCAAAGTAAAGCACCACATACTCTTTGCCGTTGGGATGTTTGCGCATTACGCGCTTGGTCAACTTGTCGGTTTGAGCCAACATGTTTAACGGCAGTAGTAGTAAGATGAGGAGTCGAAACAGCACAGTTAGGGGTATCGGTTGTTAGTTTTTTCCTTAAGCGTTTATACTTTCAACGCGTAACCAAGGTTACATAAAAAATATTCAATCGTTTATATACACCACAAAGTTGCCAGAGTAGTTTACATCTGGCCCCACCAAGTTGCCGTTGTACAACTCGCGCAGCACCATCTGAAAAGATACTGTTTCGTTGCCACCAGTAATAGGGGCAGCCACCACGTTTAGGGTGCCTTCCACTGGCACTAACTCGCGCAGTATAGTGGTAGGGTCGTTGGCATTAAATTCTTGTATTACGCATTTGTACTCTTCCAATCCGCTGCTTTCTTCTACATAAAAGTTGCCGCCACCATCTATGTTGTCTATTTCTACTATGGTGTTTAGTCCATGGGCTTCATACTCGCCTGCTACAGGCACATCGGCAGTAATGTAGTATCTGCGCGATTCAAACTCGGTGCTATCGGTAAGTATGTAGTTGGCATCTAATACACTTAAACTAGCGCCCTGCCAGTTAAGCGCTCCGCAGCCGCACGAATAGGGCACAGGCACATAGTCTGGTGTTTTTTTGCATCCTGCAAATACCAAGGCTAAGGCTATAACGGGGAGGAGGAATGTTGCTTTTTTCATAAGTGCTAAAGGTGCTATTGCGCAAGCGAAGATAATAAAAACGAGGGTAAAAACACAGCAGTTTTGCTTCTGCTGGTGTAAGGCAGCATTTAAGTTTTATTCAAAATCAGTATACAGCAAATATTTTTTGCGCATTTGCTTATAGACTGTCACATCTGCTTGCCACGTTTGGCGCAAGGCCATAGAGGTAGTGCCGGCTATTATTTGTTTGCGCACTACATCGGTTCCGGCCAGTTGGTCAAAGAATTTTTCATTGGTGAAGAATTTTGTTTTATCTGCACATTTTTCATAGATGCCTATGAGCCACTCCAGGTACAACTCGCGAGAGGAGGTGATGTAAAAATCGCCAAACTCTTGCAAATTATGACCTGTACATTTTTTGCCCTCATGCGGTGGGTCGGTAGCTACGCCCGCTATGTCTTTTGGTGTAAACTCAAAAGTGCCTGTGCTGTTGCCAGGGTAGCCTATGGCCTGAAAAGGCAAATCTGTGCCGCGCCCCACACTTACTGTAGTGCCCTCAAACCAACAGAGCGAGGGGTATAGGTACACGGCCGACATATTGGGCAGGTTAGGCGATGGTTTTACAGGCAGGTTGTACAAATCGCTGTGCGAGTAGCCTTGGCAGGGTATTACAGTTAGTTTGCATTTTATCTTGTCTTTTAACCAGCCTTCGCCATTTATCATTTGGGCCAGTTCGCCCACTGTGCAGCCATGCACCACAGGTATTGGGTGCATGCCTACAAAACTTTTGTACTCTGGTTTTAGCACCGGCCCGTCCACGTAAAATCCGTTGGGATTGGGGCGGTCCAGCACCAGCACTTCTTTGCCCAACTCAGCACCGACTTCCATTATATAATGCATGGTAGATATGTAGGTGTAAAATCGTGCACCTACATCTTGTATGTCAAACACCATTATGTCCACATCCTTTAGCATTTCTGCTGAGGGTTTTTTGTTTTTGCCATAAAGCGAAATGAGTGGCAGGCCTGTTTTAGCGTCTTTTCCGTCTTTAATGTGCTCGCCTGCACCAGCCTCGCCTCTAAAACCATGCTCCGGGGCAAAAACCTTTACCACCTGCACTCCCATGCTAAGCAATGTGTCTACCAAATGCGCATGGCCTATGGTACTAGTAGGGTTGGCCACCACGGCTACTCTCTTGTTCTTCAACAATGGCAGGTACATTTGGGTGCGCGCTGCACCTACTTTCAATGTATCGTTTACTTCCAGTGCTTTGGCCGGAAATACACGCACAGCGTTGTTTTGAGCATTTGTGCAGCTCTGGGTCAATATGGAAATAAGCAGTATAAAACCAATCTTTTTCATCGTGTGCAAATGTGTGATGTGTGTTATTACATTTCAAACACCGCACCACATACTTTTGGCCATTATCCTTTTCATAATAATTGAATCTTTCTAAATTCATATCCAATCGTATTTTAAAAAGCGATGACAAGAGCCAAATATCTAGGCCCATAGTGCGCATAGCCACTGTGGGCATAGCTATTGGGGTGGCGCTTATGTTGCTTAGTCTGGCCGTGGTAAAGGGTTTTCAGCAAGAAATTAGGAACAAAGTCATTGGTTTTGGCTCGCACTTTCAGGTTACTGCTAACGAGCGTAGCTATAGCCGCGACTCGCAGCGCCTGCAGTTAGACCCTCAGGTGTATACCTCACTTAAAAATACACCTGATGTAAAACATGTGCAGGTGTTTGCCACCAAACCAGGTATTATAGAAACTAAGGAGGCCTTGCAGGGTGTCATTATTAAAGGGGTAGATAAAGATTTTGATTGGGGATTTTTAGAGCAAAACCTGGTAGCGGGCACGGTACTTAGCACCGACTCTGCCGATAAAAAGTATGAAGTAATAATAAGTGCATACATAGCCAAGCGCATGAAACTGGCCGTAGGAGACAAAACCAGCATGTACATTTTTAATGATCAGGCTGACCCGCGCCAACGCAATTTTATCGTAAAGGGTATATATGAAACAGGGCTAGAAGATTTTGATGCGCAATTTGTTTTTGTGAGCATAGCCCACGTGCAGCGCTTGTCTGGCTGGGGTTTGCGACTAGAGGCTCAGTTAGACAGCAGTTGTTTTGGGGGAATAATTCCTGTGGGGGCATTTGCATTTGGTGGCGATGGAGATTTTGTTTTTCAATGGTCCGACAGCACTTGGGAAGGTGAGGGTCCGCATGCTTTTGAAACCAACCACGACTCTACTATACAAGTAGTAGTAACCGACCAAATGGAAACTGTGCCTGACACAGCATGGTTAACTGTAAATTATTTAGATGATAGTTCCACAGATGTTTGCAGGCCTTTTGAAACAAGCATTAAAACAGCGGGTGGTAGCGACAAATATTACATTGGCGGGTATGAGGTGCTCATATCAGGCTACGATAAATTAATGGAAGCTGACGATCAGATTTTTGCTTCGCTTACTACCAAGTTTTTGCAAACTCAAAAAATTACTGATCGCAATCCTGAAATTTTTTCGTGGTTAGAAATGCTGGACATCAATGTGTACATCATCATCATTCTTATGGTTTTTATTTCCATAGTAAATATGACATCGGCACTGCTCATTATTATATTAGAAAGGCAAAACATGATAGGCACTCTTAAGGCCCTTGGTATACAAGACAAATCCGTGATGACCATTTTTATTCGCAATGCAGTTTCTATAATAGGAAAGGGCATGCTTTGGGGCAATGTTATTGGTATTGGGTTTGCTTTTTTGCAATGGAAATTTGGAGTAGTAAGTCTAAATCCTGAAACTTATTATGTAGACAAAGTACCTGTGTCGCTTGATATGCTCAATTTTCTATTATTAAATATTGCCACCCTTGTGGTGTGTTCCATATGCATGGTAGTGCCTGCATTATATGTTTTAAAAATTTCGCCTGTTAAAGCCATGCGATTTAGCTAATCAACTATTGAAAAAGTTTTTTGTACATAACCAACTAAAGTTAGAATACCTCACCATTGGCACAGGTGCCGATGTCATTTTTTGTTTTCATGGTTTTGGCCGAAGGGCCGAAGATTTTCTCATTTTTGAATCTTTGCTTAAGCCCAATCAACGCATGGTAGCCGTTAATTTGTTTGCGCATGAGCAAAGTTATTTTCCGGAAGAGCGCATAAACAATAGTCCGTTGCAACTGCAGGAGTGGAAGAATATAATGGAAGCATTTTGCACAGAATTGCATATTCAAAATTTTCATTTACTAGGTTATAGCATGGGGGGCAGGGTGTGCCTTATGACAGTGCAGTGCATGCCTGAGCGTGTAAAATCGCTGTTGCTCATAGCGCCCGATGGATTTAAGATAAATCCTCTTTACAAATTTGCCAGTGGCACTGCTTTGGGCAAATGGATTTACCGCGGCATAATTAAAAATCCATTTGCACTTTTTAAAGTTGCAGGTTTATTGCATACTACTAAGTTACTTCCGGCTAAACTGTATAGGTTTACACATGTGCACCTGGACACGCGCGCCAAGCGACAGCAAGTGCACGATGCATGGCTAATATACAAGCGTATGTTTCCGGAATTAAAGACAGTAGCAAAAATTATAAACCAAAATGGTTTGCAGTACAATATGATTTTTGGTGAGCACGACTCTATTATAAAACCAAAGCTTGGCGAAAAGTTTAATGGAATATTGGGCACTGACAAACACATGCACACTGTGCCTTCCGGCCATAGGCTGCTCAACGAGAATACGCTTAATTACATTCAGGAAAATAATCTTTGGCCTTAGCCACCTTTAGTAGGTGCGCTGGTGTAGCCCTTCCATTTTTCAAGTATTGTTTTCATATCCTCAGGCAAGTCGTTTTCAAATTGCATCCACTCTCCTGTTTTTGGATGATGAAAGCCTAATGAACGCGCATGCAGCGCCTGACGAGGTAATATCTGAAAACAATTATGTATAAATTGTTTGTACTTGGCAAAGGTGGTGCCCTTCAATATCTGGTCGCCTCCATATTCAAAATCGCCAAAAAGGGTATGGCCTATGTGTTTCATATGCACACGTATTTGGTGCGTGCGGCCGGTTTCCAATTTGCATTCTACCAGTGTTACATACCCCAATCTTTCTAATACTTTGTAATGTGTAACTGCATGTTTGCCATGCTCTCCATCTGGAAACACGGTAAATACTTTTCTGTCGCGCAGGCTGCGTCCGGTATTGCCTGTTACGGTGCCGTCTTCTTTTACATCGCCCCACACCAGGGCCACATATCTGCGCTCTATGGTGCGCTCGTAAAATTGTTTTGACAAGTTGGTAAGTGCAGCATCTGTTTTTGCAATTACCATAACACCCGTAGTGTTTTTATCTAATCTATGCACCAGCCCCGGATGCGCATCGCTGCGTATGGGCAGGTTTTGAAAATGATACATCAAAGCATTTACCAATGTGCCGGTGTAGTTGCCATGCCCCGGATGCACCACCATATTGGCTTGCTTGTTTAGTATTACTATTTCATCATCTTCATATAATATTTCAATAGGTATATTCTCCGCCACCATTTCCAACTCGCGTATGGGGTAGGGCAACTCTATAGTAACTAAATCAAGGGGTTTTATTTTGTAACTGCTCTTTACCGGCTTGCCACCCACTTTTACAAAATTGCGGTCGCATGCATCTTGAATACGCGTGCGCGATGTTTTTTCAAGGCGATCGAAAAGAAATTTATCTATACGCATTACGCCTTGTCCTTTGTCCACCACTATGCGGTGATGTTCAAAAAGATCATCATCATTATCTATTATGGGTTCTTCTTCTAAATCTTCTTTCATGCTCTAAGTAATGGGGTGAAGATACGTCACTAATGCCTGTGGATGTACGTTTTAGATTTGGCGTATGGTCACAAACCCGCGTTGGCATAGGTGGCAGAGGGTAATTTCCATGCCCATTTTACCCTTCTGTTTTTCTAGATTATTGTAAAAATCAGTGCTGTTTTTATTGAAATCATTATGAGTCAGCATTCCCCTAAAGCACTCAAATCTTGTTTGACATGCTTATTTTATTTCATCAAGTTTACATTTTAGAAACCAGCAAGTATGAAAATTTTTACTCAGTTCTTTTTATTAGGGACACTGTCTCTTTTATCCATTGTATCCAACGCACAAACTCTAAGCAATATAGAAGCAGTAGAGTATGACAATGTGTATGGAAGATTTCTTGTAGGCAATGGCAATCGTGTTATACAAGTGGATGGCAATGGTAACGAGGTAGCTTATTTTGGCACGGAACCTAAGGCCGACTATGGCATGGAGGTAATGGGCAATGTGCTATATACCATAGTAGGCAGCGCTGTAAAAGGCTACGACCTTACCAGTGGCGCACTTGTGTCAACCATCACTATTACAGGTGCCCAATTTCTTAATGGTATGGCTAGCGATGGCGACCACCGAGTTTGGGTCACAGATTTTAACGCTAAAAAAATTCATGAAATAGATTTTACCAATCTGGCAAGCCCAAGTTTTGTAGAGGTGGTGAGCGCCACAGTAGATACTCCGAATGGCATTTGTTATGACGAGTTGAACGATAGACTGGTATTTGTAACCTGGACATCGCCCGGAAAAATAAAAGCTATAAGCTTGACAGATTATTCTATGACTACCCTCGTTAGCAACGCAGGTGTGGGAAGTATTGATGGTATTGATAATGATGATTATGGCAATTTTTATATCTGCTCATGGTCGCCCGATCAGGTAAAAAAATACAGCAACGAGTTTGTATTAAATGAAGTAATTACTGTAACGGGCATTCTAAATCCGGCCGACCTGTGCTATGCAGAGGAAATAGACACTCTTGCTATACCAAGCACTACCAATAGCGTTATTAAGTTTGTAGGTTTTACACCCAGCAAAGTGGAGGTGACAGATGAAAATCCTTTTGGCTTTAACTGCTATCCTAATCCTGTAACTGACAAAAGTGTACTTTACTTTACCCTTGCAGCAGCAGGTGTTACTACTATCGAAATTTTTGATACACAAGGTAATTTAGCAATGTCAGTATTAGAAGAAAACTTGCCTGCCGCGCAGCACAAGGTGGTGTTAGGCGATTTAGAATTGGCACATGGCAATTACATTTGGAAAATAACCAGCGGTGCCTATAGCTTTACCGCACCGTTTATAAAATAGTTGTACCCCAACCAGTACAATTGTTTTTTGATTAGTGTAACTCTAGCCTTTGGTTAGAGTGCAAGGAAAATTTGGAAAAGCAATGAGCCACTCTTCTTAATTAAGAAGGGTGGTTTTTTGTTTTACAACAATCCATACTTTTGGACTATGAATCAGAAAGGTATTTATGCAACTTTGATGGCGCTGCTCATTTGCACAGGGGTTTTTGCTCAGGTAAAAAGCGATGACGAATACAATGCCACTGCACCTAAAAAAGACAAGCCAAAAAAGGATTATAATTTTAAGGAGCACCTTGTATACGGTGGCAACGTTGGTTTGCAACTGAGCAACAGAGGTACCTTCATACGCTTAAATCCGATGGTGGGCTATAAGCTAACCAGCTGGATGGCCTCGGGCGTGGGTTTCAATTATACCTATTATGGCAATGGCACCAATAGTTACTCTTACTATGGCCCTTCAGTTTGGACACGAATAAGGCCTTTTCCATTTATGTATTTGCATACAGAATACAATTATTTGCATGCGAGCTATTATAATGGTGGCATACCCGTGTGGCTGGTAGGTGGTGGTCTTATAGCTCGCGGTCAGTTTGCTTCGCTAAGTGCTTC
>JANOXJ010000049.1:0-17592 GCA_031418455.1 Flavobacteriales bacterium
GATTTGCCTGTGCGCAATTTATTTTCTAACCAATGGAAAAATAATGCTAGCGTACCTGCAGCCAATGTGCGCGAAACAAAAGAGAATTTCATGTTGGAGTTAGCCGCTCCTGGCATGGAAAAATCTGACTTTAACATTAAAGTAGATGGTGACACTCTTGTAATAAGTGCAGAGCACAAAGAAGAAAAATCGGAAGATGGTAGCAACTATACCCGCAAGGAGTTTCACTATGGCAAGTTTACACGCTCGTTCATATTGCCCGAAACGGTGAATGAACAAGCCATAGTAGCGGCTTATGAAAAAGGTGTGTTGAATATAACACTACCAAAGAAACAAGAAGTAATTAAAGAGTCTTCACGCAGTATTGAAGTAGCGTAATAGTGTAGTTTTAGTTAAGGTTGCGTTAGTACAACCATTTAGGCTGGTTGTGAAATACTAACGTTTTGGTTTAAGGTTAAGAGTGGAACCCGGGTGCCGAGTGCATCCGGGTTTTTTTGTGTGCTTATTTTTCATTCGCCTTTTGTAGGGAGTAGAATTTTGTCAGCAGGTAACAATTTTTAGCGCACTTACCTTTATCATCGCAATTCCAAAGTATTGTAATTACACCTTTATTTAATACACTTGAATCTATAGCACATGACAAAGCTAAACACCATACTATTATGTACCATAGCACTGCTTATGGCATCATGCGGAGCTTCAGAAAAGCGCCAGCCAGCCAGCAATAAATTTAAGAACAAGGAAATTGCAAAAATTTATGACTTGTGCGACAAGCGTGATGGACAAGCTTTGTTAGAATATTTAAAAAGTTCTGATGAGCAGTTGCAGGCGGAAGCTGCATTGGCCTTTGCCAGTTTTCAAGATAAACAGTATGCAACAGCTTTAGAAAAATTGTTGGATTCAAATGCCGAACAAGTGAAAATAAATGCGGCCTATGCCCTTGGACAGTTAGGAGCTGAAAGCTCGCAAAATGTAGTAATGGCACACTTGTTAAACGAATCATCATCGGCCGTGCGCGGAGCTTTAATGGAAGCACTTGGCAAAATACTGAGGGTGGAATATGAGAAGGGACACATTACACCCACAAGTAATGGTGTAATGTATTTAGACAGTGTAAAATTGAATAGCGAGGAAGAAAGATTAGGTTGGGCTAAGGCGGTTTTCAATTTGCATTTGGTAGGCTATGAGGGCAATAATTTAATGGACCGCATTCCATACATTATTCAGCTTACTCAACACGACTCGCGCATGGCCTGCGCACAAGCTATGGTGCGCTACAAAGGCAACTGGATACCCAAGTGGCAAGAGTATTTGCGCAACTGGCTTAAAACAGAGCGCGACTACGAAGTAAAAATAGTAATGATGAGCATGCTGCCTAAACTGGAAGCAAAGGAAGCTGCCACTTTTGCAATGGACTATGCCTCATCCTTGGCATCTGATGTGCGTGTGCGCATAGCAGCCATTAGGGCTATTTCTAAAATAAAAGGAGCCGATTTGAATAAACTAATTCCTTTGTTGAATGATGAGAACAACATAGTAGTCCTTGAATTATTATCAGTATTGGATAGGGCTGAAGAGCCTATTGCAGCTAATGCGTATGCAGATGCAATTAGCGATAAAACACCACAGGTGCATGCTTTAAAGTTGAGATTGTTGCAAGAGAACGAAGACCAAAGCAACAACATAGTAAGTGCATATAACAATGCACCTGCAGCCTACGACAAAGTGCATTATGCGCATGCAATGGGCATAATACCGGCATTGCATATGCAAGTATTTAATTGGCTGAAGGCCGAAAAAGAATATGCTGTAAAGTATGCATTGGCAGAGGCATTTATAGAAATGCACGAGCAAAAATCATGGCCTGCCGATGTGGATTTTGTGGCCAAGGCATTAGAGGCTATTGCACTTGGCGACATTGGAGTGTCAGCACTTTTTGCAACCGCATTGCGCGAAGAAAAATTGAATGAAGCACAAAAGCAGCAGGTGAATGATGCCCTAAAGGCAGCCTTGGCCACATTGAAAATGCCTGAAGATGTAGAGACTTATAACGAAATGGTGAATGCCATAAATGCAATAAGTATAGAAAAATTGGAATTGAAAAAACTGGAATTCAATCACCCAATAGATTGGGAATTTGCATCTACCATAGCACCTAATCAGCAGGCCAAAATAACCACCACTAAAGGTGAAATAACTATAGACCTTAAAGTAGAAGATGCACCAGGCACCGTGGCCAATTTTATTAAACTGGCTGAATCTGGTTTTTACAATGGCAAATATTTTCACCGTGTTATACCCAACTTTGTAGCACAAGGAGGCTGCCCGCGTGGCGATGGTATGGGCAGCACCGACTATACCATTCGTTCGGAATTTGCATTGCACAACTACCAGATAGGTGCAGTGGGCATGGCCAGCTCAGGGCCAGATACCGAAAGTTGCCAATGGTTTATTACACATTGTTATACGCCACATTTAGAAGGACGCTACACCATATTTGCATATGTAAGCAGTGGCATGGAAACAGTGCTACAACTAATGGTGGGAGATAAAATAGAAAAAATAGAAATACTATGAAGAAAGTAATTGTGCTTGGTGCGGGCCTTGTGGGCAGCGCCATAGCCATTGATTTAAAAAAAGCATTTGATGTAACATCTGTAGACATAAACAATGAAGCACTAAGTATGTTGGCTGCGCATGGCATTAAAACGTTGAACGTTAATTTGAAAGATGATAGTGCTATACAAAATGCAATAAAAGATTTTGATTTGGTAGTGGGTGCAGTGCCCGGCTTTATGGGTTTTAATACTGTGAAGCAAGTAATACTTGCAGGTAAAAACATGGTGGACATTTCATTTTTTCCTGAAGATCCTTTTTTGTTAGATGCATTGGCTAAAGAAAAAAATGTGTGCATAGTAACTGACTGTGGTGTGGCACCGGGCATGGGCAACATCATACTCGGTTATTACAATAGGCACATGCAGGTAAAGCGCTACGAATGTTTGGTGGGCGGCTTGCCAGTAGTGCGCGAGTGGCCTTTTGAATACAAAGCGGTGTTTTCGCCTATAGATGTAATAGAAGAATATGTACGCCCTGCACGCTATGTGCAAAACGGTGCTGTAGTGGTGCGCGAGGCGCTTAGCGACACAGAGCTTATACCTTTTCCCGGCATAGGCACATTAGAAAGCTGGAACAGCGATGGCCTGCGCTCGCTTATTAAAACCATGCCTCATATACCCGATATGATAGAAAAAACATTGCGCTACCCGGGCTGTGTGGAATATTTGCGCGTGCTCCGTGCGGCAGGTTTTTTCTCTTATGATGAGGTGGAAGTGAATGGGCAAAAAATCAGACCCATTGATCTTACTTCAAAACTGTTGTTTCCAAAATGGAAATTAAAACCAGGCGAAGAAGATTTTACTATTATGCGCATTGTAATAGAAGGCGAACAAAATGGCAAGCCTACCACCTACACCTATCACTTGCTGGACAAATACGACCGAGCTACCTCTACCATAAGCATGGCGCGCACCACGGGCTATACGTGCAATGCAGTGGTGCATTTGTTATTGCAAAATAATTTTAATCGCAAAGGCATTAACCCACCAGAGTTTGTGGGTGACGAGCAAGGATGTTATGATTTTGCAATGCAATACCTGCAAGACAGAGGTGTGCGATATGCTATAAGTGTAAGTTAGAAAGAAAAATTTTAGCGAAAAAGAAGGCACATTAAAATGCTTCTCCAATGGTGAAGTACGTAATGGCTTTTTCAAACACATTGGTGGAGGTAATTTGACCTGTGCCTATAGGCCAAGCTACATCAAATCGCGCGTTTATTCTTTTTTCTCTATCCAGCGAGAATCTAAGGCCAAAGCCCCCGCTAGCATGGTAGCTGTTGTTTTCTATTTCTTTGGCTTTATTATATAATGCAGCATAATTAATAAACGCAGTGCCGCCAAGTCGCCTGAAAAGCACAGCGCGGTATTCCAATTGTGCCAACAATAAATTTTTGTTTCTATATCTACCATCGTAGTAACCGCGCATGCGCTTGGAGCTTCCTATGCTTGCCAACTGATTAAATGGAACATCGCCCTTTAAAAAATCGCCAAACATTTGCATAGTTATAGTTTGTTTTTTTGTAGCTCTAAAAAAATATCTATAGTCATATCTGAAGCGATTATAATTGAATTGACTGCCCCAAATAGTGTTTTGGTTGTGCGCCACTAGTTCTAAATAATGGCCTTTGGTGGTGCTGTATATGTTGTCGCGCGAGTCATATAGAAAGACTATGCCGGGTCCACTGGTTAGGTTGGTAAAGTTTGCGTTAGGCAATTCATCATCTTGCAAATTGGAATTGGGTTTGGTTTCATAAACGTTGTATTTATCTAACCAATAGCGCAGGCCTGCAAATATGTGAGGCTTTAATTTGCGCAAATAGTTTATTCGAAACTGCAGGTGACGGGCATAAAATTTTTGATTGTATGCGTTCACATTTTCATTACCAATTCCATAGTATAAATAATTCAAATCATAAAAGCCTCCTTCGCCTCCTATAAAGTGCTTGCGCTTGTCCCAAAAAAATTGATAGGGAACAGAAATTCCCAATTGTCTTAATTCAGTATATATCCCATTTACCATTACCTGCGAAGGAGGCGAAATGGTATCTTTTTTATTCAAATAAAAATTATAGGCGCCCATGGCGCCCAAGCCCCAGCCTGTTTCTGGCAGGCGAAATGCTATTGGGGCAGCCATTATCGTATTTTTACGCACCAGCGTATCTTGGCCATATGCGGCCATGGCACTCAATAATATGAATGTAAAAACAATTTTTGCTTTCATCAGACACAAGTGTCAACTTGCGCTACAAAAATGGTGAGCAATTACATATAAATATGAAATTCATTTGGCCCGTTATAAATATTATTCAGATTATTCTCATTTTGCTTTGGACAGGTGTGTGCGGCATTGTAGGCATGTTGCTTATGCTCATTACTTGGAATGGTATATGGGTGCATAAGGTAAATGGGTTGTATATGTGGTCGCCCATGGTGTGTCTGATTGCCGGTGTAAGAGTAAAAGTGTATGGCGCGGAAAAGGTGAAGGAGAAAATAAGTTCTATATATGTGGCCAACCACGAGTCGCATTTTGATATACTGGCTCTTGCACGCTCCATACCTATCGGATTGTTTTTTATTGGTAAAAAGGAATTGGCCAGAGTGCCCATTATGGGGCAATACATGCGCCTTATAGGGCACATTTTTGTAGACAGAAAAAACAGCGAGAATGCGCTTAAAAGCATGCGCATGGCAGCAGATAAAATAAAGGCAGGCAAAAATGTTATTACTTTTCCTGAAGGTACGCGCAGCAAAACTGGCGAGCTTATGATATTCAAACGAGGTTCTTTTATGATAGCTAAAGAGGGCAAGGTGGGCATAGTACCTATTGCCATTATTGGTTCGCGCAAAATACTGGCCAGTGGTAAATCCAACATACGGCCTGGAGTTATTACAGTTAGAATAGGTGATAGAATAGATCCATCTGATTTTGAAAATATGACCGTGGAGCAGTTGTCGGATTATACACGCTCCAAAGTGGCTGCGCTTATTGCCTTAGGTGCTTAGTAAGTTTTTTTATTACATTTAAAATTATCCAACAGTCTTTATGAAATTATTTCTCGGGTGTTTATTATTTTTTCTCTCTGCGGTATTGCATGCGCAAATTGTGAATTGCGTTGTAAAGGGAACTGTATTGGATTGCAATACGAAAGAACCTATAGCTTTTGCTGCGGTATATAATTCTACTAATAAAACTACAGGCACTCTAACTAACGAGCTAGGTCAGTTTGAAATAAAAGTGGACACGAATGCAGATATTACAATTAATTTTTTGGGGTACACCAATAAAGTGCTCAATGTGACAAAAGATAATCTCTGCGGCCGCACGTTGGAGGTGTGTTTAGAAGAAGAACGTCATTTTGATATATGGCCGCCTATGACACCGCCTGTAATAGTGGAGGGCTTTAGGAACAAGCGCACTATAGAATCAACACCAGCAGCTATAGGATTGGTAAATGCAAAATCATTTTTAACCACTGATCAGACTTCGTTGCAAAATACAGTGAATACAATTCCTGGAGTTATAATGGAGCAACGTGGTTATGGTGGTTCGCACCGCATAAGTATTCGTGGTAGTGCGCTGCGTGCGCCCTTTGCAGTGCGCAATGTGAAAATGTATATAGATGGTATAGCACTTACCTCGCCCGATGGTCAGTCGCCATTGGAACTTATTGACGTGGCAGATATAGCCTCGCTTGAGATTATAAAAGGACCTGCAGGCAGCGTGTGGGGAAGTGGCAATGGTGGTGTGCTGTATTACACCTCCAATAAGGCAGCGCCCAACCAAACTATTCTCAAATCTTCAGCACAATTAGGCAGTTACAATTTAGCTAGAGTTACCAGTGCAGTGGAAGTTGGTTTGAACAAAGGAGGTATACGCGTGTCGCAAGTATATCAGGACAATGCGGGGTATCGCGTGCAGGAGTTCAATCACAAAAATCAAATAAGCCTCATAGCCGATTATAAATTAAACGAAAAAAACAAGTTTAATTTTTACGCTACTTATTATAACGCACGCTGGGGATTGCCTGGTGGCCTAAAGGCTATTGAAGCCGACACATTGCCCACGCAAGCTGTAAAATATTCATGGCTGAACAATGCCAATGTAGCTCGCAAGCGCACTATGGCAGGCGCAGCGCATACGCACAGGTTCAACGATTCGGGTATGTTTAGTGTAACTACCTCAGCCTATTTTTATACTACTGACAAAACAAATCCGTATGGCACATCTAATTTTAATAATGGCTATAAAAACGAAGATGCAAATGGTGCAGGTGCAAGAATGGATTGGTCTTTACTCCAACGCCACAATAATTGGTGGTTCAAATACAATTGGGGTGGCGAGTTTCAGTATGAAAAATATCATATAGATGAATATTCGCTGCTAAGCGGACAACCCAACAATTTTAAATATTTGTATGATGTACAGTATGCCTCCGGTATGGCCTTTGCCAGTGCCGATGCTTCTTACAAAAATATATTATTTCTTAATGCAGGCGTAAGTGTAAATAACACTCCGCAAAAAGTAAACGGGCTCAATGCTGCAGGTTTTGAGTTTGATACTACAGCTGTATGGAATTCTAAATTGTTGCCGCGCATTGCCGCATCTATAATGGTGTTAAAAGGTATTTATGCATATGCATCATTGTCTTATGGCAACTCCAATCCTACAGTGTTCGAAATGATAGATTATGAAAACAATGCATATAATCTAAATCTAAAGCCGGAGTTTGGAAGAAATACCGAGTTAGGTGTAAAGGGAAATATTAGCAATATGAATTTGCGTTTCGAAGCTAATGTGTATTCATTCGAGCTGTCAGATTTTATCTATCAACGCACTGAAAATATTCCAGTAGCTGACTCATTAATAGAAATTATAAAATTTGAAAATGCAGGTAGCGCCAGCCAGCGCGGATTGGAGTGGAGCATCAATAAGTTATTTAAGTTTACGAAGATTCCGCTTGAGTGCAATGCCTTTGCTTCGGGCTCTGTATTTAAACACAAGTTTTTGACTTATACAAATGATGCCGGATCCTATGGTGGTAAGCGCTTACCAGGTGTGCCACTGAGCAATGTAGTGGTGGGTGCTAATTTTACATTTATGCAAAAGTTTGGCGTAAGTGTTACCCACTATTGGATGGATAGAGTGCCGCTGAATAATGATAATACGCAGTGGTCAGCTGCTTATAACTTAAGTAATGTATCGGCCAATTACGATTTCAAAATCATAGAACCCATGCAAGTAAAATTATATGCAGGCATGAATAATGTGTTGGATACTAAATATACATCTTACTTCAGCACCAACGCCTCAGCAAATAAATTTTACAATCCGGCACCTCCGCGAAATTATTTTGGTGGCCTAAGTTTTACATGGAAAATAAAATAAACCGATATTTTGATTAACGTTGCACATATAAGATGAACCTGGAGTATTTCTTAAAAGGCCTTGTATTAGGCATTTCTGTTGCGGCCCCTGTAGGCCCTATAGGAGTGCTTTGCATTAAGAGGTCGCTCACAGAGGGTAGGGTAAGTGGCATTGTTACTGGCCTTGGCGCTGCGGCTGCCGACACTCTTTTTGGCGCAATAGTGGCTTTTGGAGTTGCCTTCATTACAGATTTTTTGGTAGCTCAGCAATTTTATATCCGCATTATTGGTGGTTTGTTGCTTGTGCTTATGGGCATTCGTTTGTACAGGTCGCATGTCAATACAGATGTGGTTATGGAGCGGGGCAACTTGTGGCATCATTTTTTTTCCACCGCATTGCTCACCGCTACCAATCCTGCCACCATATTCTTTTTTATAGCTGCATTTGCAGGTTTGGGCCTCAAAACGGGCGTGGGTAACCTAATAGGTTCTGGTGCATTGGTAGGTGGCGTGTTGGTTGGTTCGTCCATTTGGTGGCTGTCTTTAAGCTATATCGTGGGTTTTTGGAACAACAGGGTGCGTGTGCACAATTTGGTTACTCTCAACAAGATATCTGCATCTATCATTATCGTTTTTGGCCTGGCTGCCATGCTTTCGGTAATCTTTTGGTAAAAAAGGACTGCCCCAAAATTTCACGAATTTTGTGAACAAATTTCCACTCGGAATTATTCTTCTTGCAAGCATCTTTGAACCGATATGCAACAAATGGAAGAAGTAATAGAAGTAATAGGTGCACGAGAGCACAATCTGAAAAATATAGATGTAACAATTCCGCGCAATCAACTGGTGGTAATAACCGGATTGAGCGGCAGCGGCAAATCATCATTAGCGTTTGACACTATATATGCCGAAGGCCAGCGCAGGTATATTGAAACCTTTGGCGCATACGCGCGCCAGTTCATAGGCGAAATGGAGCGACCTGATGTGGATAAAATAAACGGACTGTCGCCTGTTATATCCATAGAGCAAAAAACGGTAAGCAAAAACCCACGTTCTACCGTGGGCACTATAACAGAAATTTATGACTTCCTAAGGTTGTTGTATGCACGTGCGGCCGATGCATTTAGCTACACCACAGGCGAAAAAATGGTGCGCTATACCGATGATCAAATTGTAAGTCTTATAAATCAGGAATACGCAGGCGATAAAATAATAGTGCTTGCACCGCTCGTAAAGGGAAGAAAAGGACACTACCGCGAATTGTTTGAAAGCCTTATGAAACAAGGTTATTTGCGCGCTCGCATAGATGGCGAATTGGTAGAAATGAGCAAGGGAATGAAGTTGGACCGCTACAAAAT
This sequence comes from Flavobacteriales bacterium, assembly GCA_031418455.1. Lineage (GTDB taxonomy): Bacteria > Bacteroidota > Bacteroidia > Flavobacteriales_D > Sanyastnellaceae > JANNVZ01. Next base: position 9,341 of record JANOXJ010000049.1, read on the forward strand.
TCACGATATAGAATTGGTAGTAGATAGGCTGGAAGTGGATAAACAAGAAGCGAAAACTTCCAAATCCCCTAGCAAAGCAGAACCTAAAACCAAAACAAAGGCAAGCACCGAAAAACAAGTAGAAGTAGCAAAAAACTTACCGCTCGACAGAATAAGGCAAACGGTAAATACTGCATTGCGCCTGGGAAAAGGAAGCCTTATGATTCAGAAACATAAAGCACAAGACCAAGTAGCGACAAGCAAGAAAACAAAAAATAAGGACACAAAATCAAATGAAGAGGTAAAGCATTTTAGCAGACACCTAATGTGTCCTACCAGCGGCATTAGCTATTCTGAGCCTGAGCCCAATCTATTTTCGTTTAACTCGCCATACGGTGCATGTCCGCATTGCAATGGTTTGGGCGAAGTGGCAGAAGTGGATTTAGAAAAAATAATTCCCAATCCTAAGTTGAGTATTAAGAAAGGTGGAATAGTACCACTGGGTGAATCAAAAAATAACTGGACTACCACACAAGTGGAAGCATTGCTAAAACACTATGGCTACGACCTTACAACGCCTATAGAAGAAATGCAAGAGGAAGTGGTAAATGCTATATTGTATGGCAGCGAAGAGCGCATAGAAGTTACTACCTCTAACAACTACACCTATGCCATGAAGTTTGAAGGCATTATAGCCAGCATAGAAAAGCAGGTAGAAGAAGAAACCTCGCCAGGTTTGCGCAGATGGGCAGAAAGCTTTATGAATAAAATGCCATGCCCTGAGTGCCACGGTTCGCGTTTGAAAAAGGAGGCATTGTATTTCCGCATAGGTGGCAAGAACATACAAGAAGTAGCATCAATGGGTCTTGTGGATTGCGCCAAATGGTTTGAGGGAATAGAATACAAAATGACCCAAAGGCAAGTAACCATTGCATCAGAGTCATTAAAAGAAATACGCAGCAGAATTAAATTTTTGGTAGATGTGGGGCTTGAATACCTCACACTAAATAGAAGCGCACGCACACTAAGTGGTGGCGAGGCACAGCGTATTCGCTTAGCCACTCAAATAGGTTCTCAACTGGTGGGTGTGCTATATATTTTAGATGAGCCAAGCATTGGTTTGCATCAGCGCGACAATCATAAACTAATACAGTCGCTCAAAAATTTGCGCGATGGTGGCAACAGTGTAATAGTGGTGGAGCACGATAGAGACATGATGCTGGAAAGCGACCATCTAATAGACATAGGCCCTGGAGCAGGCATACATGGCGGCAGAATTATTACGCAAGGCGATCCAAAAAAATTATTGAAAGGCGAAAGCATAACTGCACAATACCTGCGTGGTGAGGCTAAAATAGAAGTGCCCAAAGAAAGAAGAAAAGGCAACAAAACATTTTTAATATTGGAAGGCGCCACCGGGCATAACCTTAAAAATGTGAATCTGAAAATTCCATTAGGAAAATTTGTGTGCATTACTGGTGTTAGCGGAAGCGGCAAATCATCGCTTATAGAGCATACTTTGTATCCTATACTAAACGCGCATTTTTACAATGGAGTTAAGAAGCCACTGGAACATAAAAAAATAAAAGGCCTGGAGTATTTGGACAAAGTAATAGAAATAGACCAAAGTCCTATAGGCCGAACTCCGCGGAGCAATCCAAGCACCTATACAGGCATTTTTACCGATATCAGAAATTTATATAGCAGCTCGCCCGAAGCTAAAATAAGAGGCTACCAACCGGGCAGATTTTCTTTTAATGTGAGCGGTGGCCGCTGCGAAACATGCAAAGGAGCAGGTGTAAAAACAATTGAAATGAATTTTTTGCCCGATGTAATGGTGCAGTGCGAAACATGCAATGGCAAACGATACAACAGAGAAACACTAGAAATAAGATACCGAGGCAAAAGCATTGCCGATGTGCTGGACATGACGGTAGATCAGGCAGTGGAGTTTTTTGAGAATTTTCCTAAAATAAAAAATGTAGTAAAAACTTTGCAAGATGTAGGTTTGGGCTATGTAACACTTGGCCAGCACAGCACCACTCTTAGCGGAGGCGAAGCACAACGTGTGAAGCTAAGCACAGAACTTGGCAAGCGCGATACCGGCAACACTATATACATACTGGACGAGCCCACCACAGGGTTGCATTTTCAAGATGTGCAGATGCTCATAAATGTGCTGAACAGGCTGGCCGACAGAGGCAATACTGTGCTGGTAATAGAACACAACATGGACATAATAAAAGTGGCTGACCATGTAATAGACATGGGGCCCGAGGGCGGACATGGCGGAGGCGTAATTATAGCAGAGGGCACACCCGAGGAAATAATAAAAGCAAAAGGAAGCTGGACGGGTAAATATTTGAAAATGGAAATGAACTAATTTCGAAACAGAAGTATGCTGTCTATATCTATTATTTCACAATTTCCGTTAATCCCAGATTAAGCAATAGAAGGCTCGCTAAGAGCCGAACTATTGATTTAGCTGGGGTTATCCCGATTTAGCAGCCTGTTTTAATTGCTTGTAAAGGTGATGAAATACAGATGCTTAATCGTTTGCTCATTTCTAATGAGCAATCTGGGTTGATTTTAGAAAATAAAGAATGAATCTGAATTTGAACGTGAAATATGTAATTAATAAAATTAAATTTACACACTAATAGGTGCCATTTCCTTTTTTCTATAAATATCTTAGCTAAACACTGAATTTCCTTATTTAAAATTATGAAGAATATAATTGTTCTTATAGATTATTCCAATGGATGTAAAATAGCGTTGAAGCAGGCTGAGGAAATTGCTAAAGTGGCTGGTGCAAAATTGTCAGCCGTGCATATCAATACAGAAGGAGTAGAGCTTCTTGAGGCGCATAGCAGACTTAAAAGTTTTGTGCAGCAGGAATTGGGCAACGATCACAATGTGGCATCATTAGTATATAGTGGTCATCTTTTTAGTGCCATTGGCGAGGCCATTCATGGCTTGGAGCCAAATTTGGTAGTGTTTTGTTCGCATGGTATGCATGGTATAGCACAGCGCATGTTTGGCGGCCATGCGCTTAAGTTGGCACAGGCGTTTGATTATCCATGCCTGGTGTTGCAAGAAAATTCTATTGTGCGCGAAGATGGATTTAAGAAAATACTTTTTCCAACAAGCCCTTACCCCGATGTTTTAATTAAATGTCAGCAGACTGCTGGTTTCGCTAAAATATTTAATGCTGAAATAGTATTGTATGAGGTAAATAAGTACCTGGCTAATACAGAGGAAAAAATAGCCTATAATAACAATAAGACAATTGAGTTTTTTGCGGAGCGCAGCATTCATTGTGCTAAGGTGAGCGATGAGTCACGTGTGGTATCTATGGGCTATTCGCGACAAAACCTGGCATATGCCAAAGAAGAAAATTTGGATGCAATAGTTATGATGTCAGCCATACAAGATAGCGATATGATGATGCTAAAGGCCGACAAAGAAATGCTCATGTCTAATGAAGATGGTATTCCGATATTAGTTTGTTCATCTAATTTCAAACCGGACTATCATATCCTCTGAGCGATTGCATTTCCTTTAAAAAAAAAATAGACTTCAAATCAAAAGGCCGAATCATAATGAATGATTCGGCCTTTTGTTTTATTTTCTCACTCCTCAGCAAAGTAGGATGCGGTCTTATTATTTATCATGCTATGCAATTGAAATTTTCAATTGCAAATGCAGAGTTTATGAATGCGCCACACTAAACTTTTTAGTAAGGTGTGTTCCGTTCTTATGATTGAATGTGATGTAGTAAAATCCTGATGAGTATTTTTCTAAATTCAAAGATGTTTGAACATCAGATAGCTTTAATACATCTATCAAAGCACCCGCGCTGTCATATACACGCACTTCATTTATTTCGCGAAATACTGTGGTTGCTATCGTTAATTTATCATCGGCTATAGATGGAAATATGTTTACATCATTAAAAGCAAGTAATTCACTTACACCTACTGGCGCAGTGCATGGCATCGTTTGATTCTCATCCTTATATGTTCCATCTAAAGTTAGGTCTGTGTTAGCATTGAGTATGCCTATTGGGTCGAGCCACACTTTTAGTTTTTGATTGGTCGCATTAGGATTACCGCTCCAGTTTTTGCTCATTTTGCCATAATAGTCGTCTGCGGTAGGCCCTGTGCCCTGGCCACATCCGTTAGTGGTGCAGCAAGAGCCACCACCAGTTAGTTGGCCCACTATGCGGTGGTCTTGGTCAAAAACGGGCGACCCTGATGAGCCACCTTCAGTTACACCCCAATTAGTAGTTGTTTGTATCCATTGCAAACGCCAGTGTGTATTGGATGCACCCCAACCGCTTGTTACAAATCCATCGGTAGTAGATATCTTTTTTATATCGCCACTTGGATGGTGTATGCCTACGCCTGATTGTGGTGTGGTGCCAGAGGCATCCCAACCGGCATAATAAACTGGCCAGTTAGATGGTATGGCATCTTCTACTTCAAACAGTGCAAAGTCGGAACCTGTGTCGCCACCGCCATCATTACTGTCAGCATGTTTTATTACTCCTGTTCGGTTTCTAGTGGGTGCGCTACCAGTGCCACATGAACTTCTTTCATAATTAAAACGCACTACACACAACAACAAATCAGCATCAGAAATTCCTACACAACAATGGAAGGCAGTGAGCAAATAATTTCTGCAATCCATAGCTGTAGTATTTACCATAGAACCTGAGCAAAGAAATTGGTCTGCACCGTCTACTAATGTTAATCGAATCACTGCATCACGTTCTTTAGTCCACTCGCTGCCTTCAGGGCAGTTTATATCTACTTCGCATGCAGCGCTGCCGCCTCCGCGTTCTTCAGAGCGGTAATCGTGTACATAATTATATAAGTGGCCAAAACCGTAGAGGCCAATGTTTGCTTCTGAAATAACACCAGCTGGCTGGTAATATTCTAATATTGCCTCATCACCAAAAACCTCACCTGTGCCAAACCTGCCGTGGCTGTTGCAGTCATTTACTGTAAAAGGGCCTTCCACCATAGAGCGGTCGGTAGGGTAAAGAAAAAGTGAACTGCCTTGGGGCAAATAAATATTATCAAAATAGACATTCACTGCCAAAGCATTGGCAGTTTTAAATCGAAACAACCAAACCTTATCGCCATTCTCCAGCACGGTCCAGCTACCACAATTGGTTTGGTCCAAATCTGTATTAAAGGCGATTTTACCAGTTCTAGCTCGTCCGCCATGCTCTTCCCTCACTGCATCCTCAGCTAACAAAGCTGCGTGGTCAAATGAAGCAATTTCCATTAATGGCAAAGCATTTAAAGCTTCTGGCGCAATTGTAAAACCATAAGGTGTGTCTATGGCTGAGGCCATAAGGGTTCCAATTGCGATGGTAAATGTGAGTAATTTTTTAATCATTTAATTATTTACTGTTTGAATAAGAATTGAAGTCGCCAAGATAGATAAATCACTTGCTACACATTTGTTCTAAAGTGCCCTCATTTTATCTAAAACCTTGTACGCCCAAGCATACAATTGAAACCATTCTTCCCCTATGGCCGTTTAAGAACAGACTTTTAACTGAACAAAAGTGTATTTCTAACTCTAAACTACATAAAGTGAAAACCCTAAAAGCTTTATGGCTGCAGTTCCTATTGGGATTTGTTGCTATTTTTATTATGTCTTCATTGGCTAGTGCTCAGTGCACAGTATCTGCCGGTGTGGACATATCTAAGTGTTTTGGCCAAATTGTAAATATGGGCCTTAACGTCAGTGCCACTGGTGCTTCACCATTTCAGTATAGCTGGAATGGTGGTACTTCCTGGAGTGCCAGTCCTGCATATAACATTACGGCAAATACGTCCGGCACTTATACCGTAACGGTAAAGGATGCTAATAACTGCCAAAGTACAGATCAGATAAATCTCATTGTGCTGCCTTTGCCGATAGCCGATGCTGGGCCCGATGTGGCTATTTGTCCAGGTGCTTCTACTGTGCTATGCGGAACAGCTTCTTCCAGCAACGGTGCCATCACTACTATGACTTGGATACCAAGTTTTGCAAGCACATCATGCACCACCGTTTCTCCTGGTAGCACCACTAATTATATTTTTTCTGTCACAGATGTTGCCAATTGTCAGGCTACAAATTCTGTGCAGGTAGTAGTATATCCAACGGTAACTGTAAATGCAGGTGCTGACCAAACCATGTGCTTAAGTGCGGGTACTATGCAATTAACCGGAACCTCAAGTACAGGAGCACCTAACAGTGGCACTTGGAGTGGAACTGGCGTGAATGCCGCAGGCCTTTTTACAGCTACAGCTGCAGGCTCATATACTTTAACTTATAGCAAGGTTAGTTCTCAGGGTTGCACTTTTAGCGACAATATGGTAATGACAGTTACCAATCCATCGCCACCAAATGGTGGTGCCGATCGTGTTGCATGTGTTGGTTCGCCTGCTTTTAATTTGCCTGCTGTGGGCACTTGGAGCGGTAGCCCCTTTGTTAACTCAGGAGGCTCTTTTAATCCAAGCACTGTAGGTACATATAATCTTATGGTTTCTTCAGCTTCTGCTGGTTGCACTACTACTGATAATGTGCAGGTGACTGTGGTGGCTCTGCCAACAGTAGATGCAGGTGTGGATCAGGATATTTGTGCGGGCCAAAGTGCTCAATTAAATGGGACAGCTTCCAGCAGCAATGGAGGCATTACCAACATAGCGTGGAGCGGAGGATGGATGAGTAGCACCAATATTCTAAATCCCACAGCAACACCACCTACTACTACTACATACACTTTGTATATAACCGATGCTGCTAATTGCTTGGCAAGTGACGATGTAGAAATTACAGTAAATCCATATCCTGTGGCTAATGCAGGCAACGATACTACTATTTGTAGCAATTCTTCACCAACTCAACTGCTTGGTTTTTCGCCAGCAGGCGGCACATGGAGTGGTACTGATGTGAGTGCATCGGGTGTATTTACTCCTACTGCCACAGGCAGTTTTACGCTTACATATACTTATACCACAGCGGCCGGTTGTTCAGATACAGATACTAGAGTGGTGGATGTAATAGCACCTAACGTAATCAACGCAGGTGCCGACCAATCTCTTTGTCTTAATTCAGCACCAATAACATTATTGGGAGGTGGCACATGGTCAGGTTCTTATGTTACTGCTGCAGGTGTTTTTACACCAAGCAATGTGGGAGTGTACACATTAACTTATACCACCACTAGCGGACTTTGTCAATCAACAGATCAGATAATAGTAAATGTAAATCCATTACCCACAGTAAATGCAGGAGCAGACCAAACTATTTGCAATGGACAAACTGCTACATTAAACGCATCAGCTTCCAGTGCAAATGGTAGCATAGCCACCTACGCTTGGAGCGGAACACCTGCCGTAGCTAATGCTAATAATGCAAGCACTACCGGGGCACCTGTATCTAATACCACGTATACTGTATTGGTTACAGACAATGTTGGCTGCACCGCAAGCGATGCTGTTGCCATTACTGTAAATGCTGTTCCTACTGTAAATGCAGGAGGTGACATAACTGTGTGCAGCAACTCATCGCCATTTATACTAAGTGGTGCTACACCATCTGGTGGCACATGGAGCGGTACTGGTGTAAATGGATCAGGTTTATTTACCCCAAGTGTGGCAGGAGTTTTTACACTTACCTACACAGTTACCAATGCACAAGCATGCACAAGTGCTGATACTAGAGATATTACAGTAATAGCACCAAACGTTATTAATGCAGGGGCCGACCAAACACTTTGTTTAAATACACCTGCAGTGCAATTACTTACAGGTGGCACATGGACAGGTTCTTATGTTACTTCTGGTGGATTGTTCACTCCAAGTGCAGTAGGCAATTACACTCTTACATACACTACCATCAGTGGTCAGTGCCAATCTTCTGACCAAATAGTTGTTTCTGTAAAAGCATTGCCTACGGTAAATGCAGGTGCAGATCAGGCAATATGCAATGGACAAACTGCAACACTTACAGCCACAGCATCAAGCGCTAATGGAAGCATAACTACTTATGCATGGAGCGGCAGCACTGCAGTTGTAAGTCCAGGCAGTGCAAGCACAACCACAACACCCGCAGCAACTACTACTTATACTATGCAGGTAACAGATAATGTAGGTTGCACAGCAAGTGATAATATAATTGTAACTGTAAATGCAGTGCCTACTGTAAATGCAGGAAGCGATGTAACAATATGTAGCAACGCGTCACCTACCCAGCTCACAGGTTTT
>JANOXJ010000050.1:0-16002 GCA_031418455.1 Flavobacteriales bacterium
CCTTGTTTTACCTGAATGAATTTATTTTCAGAATAAACTTTTTTGTATAAGTTGCAATTGCAAAGAAGAATTGCGCTTGAAAGCAGTATTAGAAATTTCGCTTTTAGCATAAGATTGGATTATTGAGTTAGTTGCACAAAAATAGAAATTAAATGATTTCAAGGTATGGCGAATAAAATGAAAGGATAGGAAGTTTGTGCAATGGTTATGTTAGATTGCTTCTCGGCTTAGCCGAGATCGGGGTGACGAAGCACGCGTGTAAAACGTATTGCATTGTAGTCATGGTAAAACTATTTTGTGACTTTCTGTACTTGGTCTCACGCTTGTATCCCATTTGTGATGGAATAGATTGATTTTTACCTTATGTGTTGCAAAAAGCGGTTACAAACCGCAGACATAATTCACACAAGTCTCCGCTCTGCTCAGACTTGCGCGATAGGGGAAATTTCACCTTTATCATAAGACTGATTTATTGAGTTAGTTGCGCAAAAATAGAAATTAAATAATTCATTGTATAGCGAAGAAAATGAAAGGATAGGAAGTTTGTGCAATGGTTATGTTAGATTGCTTCTCGTCTCAGCCGAGACAGCATCTCGCTCGATTCATCATCTCACTCGATAGAGCATCTCAGCAAAGTCCTGACATTCAAATAATAATAGTATTGAGGAAGATTTATGCTTCACAAATATGTTGGTTTTCCTTAGTGGCAAGGCTATTTATATGGTGCATCTGGGTCATAAACCCAATCGGCTGCTATGTCTTTCATCTCAGGATTCTTTTCTTTTATCAGATCAATTTTCCATTGCCTATGCCAATTCTTTAATTGCTTTTCTCTCTGAATTGCTGTGCTTATTTCCCAAAACTCTATGAAGTAAACCAAGTCAGTACAATTGTATTTGTCAGTAAAACCTTCGTTAATATGATTTTTATGTTGGTATACTCTTCTTTCAATATTGCTTGTAACACCAATATAAAATGTAGTTCGACCTTTATTGGACATTATGTATGTATAGCCTGCTTTCATTGCTATGCAAAGAAAATAAAAATGGATTGAAGTTTATGCTTTGGTTTTTCGAGACCCTGAATCGAGTTCGGGGTGACGAAGCACGCGGTTGATGCGAGGTGTATTAATTTCAAAACGAAACTCATTTGTGACACACTGTTCTAGGCTTCACGTGTACAGCCCGTCATGCCGAACTCGATTCGGCATCTCACAATGGTTTTGTGAGACCCTGAATCGAGTTCAGGGTGACGAAGCGCGCGTGTAAAACGCATTGATTTCCTGGCAAAGCCGAGTTGTTTAGTGACACGTTGATTATGGCTTCACGCTTGCAGAACGTCATGCCGAACTTGATGTCAAAAATGAACTCTAAGGCACCAAAAATTCTTTTTCAGTGCTTACCATAACTCCATTCGCAAAATAGGCGTCACCGTTAGAAAGCCCTGTAATGTTGTATGTAATCGAATTTATTTGCAATCGATTTATTTCAATTATTTGTTTTTTATCAAGCCTTCCCAACTGGAAAAATGTACAAAAATCATTTGCTTTAAGTTGGCTAATGCTGAGGTTTGGGTTGCCAACAAGCGAGCACCAACCCTTGTCAGTTATATAAATAGGATGGTCATCAGTGCATCGAAGTGTTGTACTATCTGAAAATATTATTTCAATCAAATTATTGTGCACCACAGAATCTAATCTCGTGATTACGGATATATCCGTGAGATTGTTTTTTGTGTCAAAGGATAGAACAGTATCATTTACCGACAATAAACTTATTTTTCTTGTGGTTTTATAATCGGTTTGTATAACCATATCTGGGGTAAAACAAAAATTGCAAATGACCCTGGACCTTCTATGTCTTTTTGGTCTTCCATTAAAATCAATCGTTACCAATTCACTGCCATTGTATTGAAATTCTGATTGATATTCGAGGTAGTTAAAATATCCATTTTTATTAATGAATATTGATAAATGAAACACCTTAGCTGCATTCAAATGCTGAAATACCGAGTCGTTTAGGTCAACTTTAAAATGCCCTAAACAATCAGTTGAAATAAAATATTCCCCTTCAACTATAATTTCATCGTTGCATATAGGCTTGCCTTTAAGGGTAATGGTTCCCTGAAATATTTGAGCAAATGCTATGGAATGGCTTAACAGAATTACATGCACTAAAAGTAATTTAAGTGAAGTAATTGAAATTGATATTATGTTGGTTTTAATAATCATCGGTTACAATTACATTCAGAGAATGACGAAGTATGTATAATTGAGATTTCGTTGGTCAATTTTACTACTTCTTAAATCATCACACCCTCACCCCTTCATCCTCTTCTTTTAATTGCATAATTTGTCCAAGAGCATCGGGTACTACATCGCTGCAAATGACAACAAATGAACCAGGCACAGCACCTTTAATGGCGTAATCTATGGCTTCGGTTTCTTTGCGGAATATTTTCATTTTCTTGTCTTTGCTTATTTCATGTATGCCTTGTGTCATTAGTTCTATAATGGCTTCTTCGGTGCGGCCGCGCAAGTTTTTGTCTTGGCGTATTATTATCTCATCAAACATACCTGCGGCTACACGACCAAGGTTTATAATGTCCTCGTCTCTGCGGTCGCCCACACCTGCTATTATGCCCACTTTTGGTGTAGCATCTACTTTGCTTAAGAAATCGCTTATGGCCATAAAGCCGTGTGTGTTGTGCGCATAGTCCACCATTACTGTAAAGTTTTTAAAGTGGAACATATTCATACGACCAGGAGTTTGTGCCGGGCTTGGTATAAATGTTTGTAATGCACTGCGCATATCTTCTATGTCAAATCCTCTCACAAAACCTGCGAGCAGACATGGCAAAATGTTGGCTATATTGAAAGTGGCTTTTCCTCCATATGTAAGTGGAATAGCAGAAGCTTTTTCTACACGAATTTTCCATGTGCCTTTGCATATGGTTACAAATCCATTTTCGTAAATGGCAGCTAAGCTTCCTGCCTTTATGTGGTCTTGAATTACTTTATTGTTTTCATCTAAACTAAAATATGCCACTTTACACTCTAGGCCTTTGGCCATGCCAAGGGTGTATTCGTTATCAGCATTTAATATGGCGTAGCCACTTGGCATGGTGCTTTCTATTACCACACTTTTTACACGTGCTAGTTGTTCCAGTGTATCTATATCGCCCAGGCCTAAGTGATCTTCGGCCACATTGGTACATATAGAAATATCGCATCGGTGAAAGCCTAGACCCGCGCGTAGTATTCCGCCACGTGCACATTCCAATACTGCAAAATCTACCGTTGGATCTTTTAGCACAAACTCCGCACTTATAGGTCCGGTGCAGTCGCCACGCATCATCAGTTGGTTTTGTATATACACACCATCGGTGGTGGTGTAGCCCACTTTGTGGCCCATGGTTTTTACTATGTGCGCCATAAGTCGGGTAGTGGTGGTTTTTCCATTAGTACCACTTACGGCTATTATAGGAATGCGGGCACTAGTACCTGGCGGATAAAGCATATCTATAACAGGCTCTGCCACATTGCGGGGCAAACCTTCTGTAGGGTCCAGGTGCATGCGGAAACCAGGTGCCGCATTTACTTCCAGTATAGCACCTCCATTTTGTTTTACTGGGGTAGAAAGGCTATCTGCCATTATATCTATACCACAAATATCTAGTCCTATTATGCGCGCTATGCGTTCGCACATAAACACATTGTCAGGATGCACTAAATCTGTAATGTCTGTGGCTGTTCCTCCAGTGCTAAGGTTAGCAGTAGGCTTTAAAAATACTTCGCGACCTTTGTCTACCAAGCTATCCAATGTAAGGCCTTCACGGTTTAGCATTTCCATAAGAAAATCGTCCACGGTTATTTGTGTCAACACTTTTTCGTGGCCATATCCTCTGCGTGGATCTAAATTGGTTTTGTCAATGAGTTCTTGTATAGTACTTTTTCCATCGCCCAGCACAGCAGCAGGTTTGCGTATAGCAGCAGCTACAAATTTGTAATTGATAACAAGCACGCGGTGGTCAAGTCCTGTTATAAATTTTTCTACTATTACGCCTCTGCCATATTTTTTTGCGGCAGCTAAACCAATGCACGCGCCTTCCCAATCTTTTATGTCGGTAGTAGCACCTTTGCCGTGGTTGCCATCTACAGGCTTGGTCACTATGGGGTAACCTATACTTTCTATGGCATCTTTCAGTCCTTCTTCTGTGTATACTATGCGTCCTTTAGGCACAGGTATTTCAGCTGCACCAAGCAGGTTTTTGGTTTCTTCTTTGTCGCATGCAATATCTACTGCTATGCTTCCGGTAGAGCTGGCTATAGTGGCGCGTATGCGTCTTTGATTTACACCGTAGCCCAATTGTACCAGCGAGTGCCTATTTAAACGTATATAAGGTATGCCTCTTGACACAGCCTCGTCTACTATGCAGCCGGTAGATGGGCCCAGGCGCTCATCTTCGCGTATTTCGCGCAGTTTCTGAATGTCCTCAGCCAGATCGTAATCTTTTGCATCTATCAATGCTTCTACTATGCGCACTGCAGCGCGGGCAGCATACTGTCCTGCCTTTTCTTCCATGTAGCTAAACACTACATTGTACACACCTGGTTTGCTGGTTTCGCGTGTGCGGCCAAAGCCACACTCCATGCCTGCCATGGTTTGTATTTCTAATGCTATATGTTCTATTACATGGCCCATCCATGTGCCCTCTTTTACACGCTGAAAAAATCCACCGGGCGCTCCTACACTGCATCGGTGGCTGTGCATAGCAGGAAACATTTTTTCCATACGCTCACTAAACCCATCTATTTTGTTTGAAGGGTGCTGCTCCATTTCTTCTAAATCCAAACGCATTTGAATAAGCTTGTGTCTGCGAATGCTCCAGTAGTTGGGGCCTTTCATTACTTTTATGTCAAGTATTTTCATAATTGTTTTTTTGTTAGATACAAGATTTTTTGATTTGAGAAATGAGATAAAAAACTCAATTTGAAAATGGTATATCTCTTTATAGAAATATGCGCTATCTCAAATCTCAAATCTAATATCTCAAATCTGTATTTTGATTAAGGGATGTGCGAATATGGTGGAAAAAAAGTTAGAACCATACGTTAATTCATTTTTTCCAACAAATAAGTGCGAATACATTCGCCCTCTTACAAATAATCAATACAAATTGGCAATTCCAACAGGCAAGCTTATCTCTATAGGAGGTGCAGAAGATAAAGGTACAGAGAGCGAAGGCACTTATGCCCAACCCACCAATCTACATTTTTTCGAATTAGGAATTTTGAAACGTGTGGTGCAGGAAATAGGTGGAGTGGACAAGCACATAGTAGTAATAACCACTGCCAGCAGCATACCACAGGAGGTGAGCGAGAATTATATGAGCGCATTTGGCAAGTTTGGATGCACACATGTGGAGCATTTAAACATTCGCAATCGCGATGATGCTCGCAATCCGGAGTTTGTAGAAAAGGTAAAAAAGTGCGATGGCATTATGTTCAGCGGTGGCGATCAGCTGCGCCTTACTACCATATTTGGTGGCACCGAGTTTTTAGAAATAATTCAGAAAGGATATTTTGAAGAGGGCTTGGTAATAGCAGGCACATCGGCCGGTGCTATGGCCATGAGCAATACTATGATATACCAGGGCCGCAGCGATTTGGCTCACTTAAAAGGTGAGGTAAAAATCACTACTGGTTTGGCCTTTATGCCAGAGGTTATTATAGATTCACATTTTGACAAGCGTGGTCGCTTTAACCGATTGGCGCAGGCAGTAGCCAGTAATCCATCGTGCACAGGCATTGGCTTGGGCGAGGACACTGGTGTAATAGTTACCAACGGAAATCACTTGGAAGTAATAGGAAGCGGTGCTGTTGTAGTAATAGACGGCCGCGATATTCGTCATTCTAATATTACCGATGTTAGCATGGGCACACCTATTTCTGTAGAAAATTTGCGCGTAAATATTCTTGTAGCAGGCAATTCTTATTTAGTAAAAGAGCGCAAGTTTGTAGCGGGCGATATGGTGTATCAGCACGAGGAATAAGAAAAAAAAACAGCGGACATTTTCAGAAAATATTTGTCACATAAAAAAAGCCTTCAGAATTTCTGAAGGCTTTTTTTATTGTTGAATTGAATTGGTTAATTCTATTATCTTCTTGTAAATCTGTTGTCTTCAATATTAGCACTCTCTTTGTAAGAGCGGTATACATCGCTGCTAGCGCGCGATGAGAAACCTTGGCTCAATGTTTCTATATCTGTCAAGTAGTTGTCAGTGCTTGTGCCTTGAGCCACATCAGAATTGCGCTGAAGTACATATATACCACCTTCGCCAATGATAGGTGTAGACATAGTGCCAGTCTTAAGTCCAAATGCTGCGCCTACTACTTTGTTCTCAGCCACACTCACTCCGCTCGATGGTATGTTGTTGCTCTTCATGCTCACATTGTCAGCATGTTTTACTTGGGTAGAGCATGCAGCAGCTATGTCTTGCAAAGAGCCAGTCTTCATAAGGTCATAGTACATTTCTGCTTTCTTCTCTTTTATCACTTTGTCTTTTATCTTGTCTTTTATGTTCTCAAAAGTTGGAACACCTTTTTCTTTTACTTCTACCAGAGCAGCTATTATATAGTTGTCATCTATCATAAATGGTTGCGACACTGCACCAAGGTCAGCACCATATGCCCAGCCTACTACAGCACCTGCATTAGCAAGTCCGCTTAGGTTAGTAGCATTTGGCTTTATGTTTTGTGCTTTAGAAATGGTAGTGCCACCTAATAGAGTGTCAGCAGCATTGCGGAACGATGCTGTGTCACCATAGTTTTGGCTAAAGTCTCTGGCCAATTGATATGAGCCTTTTACAGTAGCCTGGCTTGGTGTTATTTTCTTATTCACCACCGCTATTTGCGTATATGGTGAGCTGGCACCTTTTTTAGTTACTTCTATTACGTGCCATCCAAAGTCGGTTTGCACAGTTTGTACTTCGCCTACTTTACCTTCAAAACATGCTTTTTCAAATGGAGCTACCATAGCGCCATGTCCAAACATGCCAAGGTCGCCACCTTTGTCTTTAGTGCCATCTGTGCCAAACTGTGCCGCCATAGCTTCAAAGTTTTTCTGAGCTACTATCACATTCTTTATAGAGTCTACTTTGGCTTTACCTGCAGGTCCTTTTTCTTTTACAAGTATGTGGCGCGCTTGCACAGAATCTACCTCGCTGCCGCGCTTTACTATCTTCACTAGTTTGTATGATTGGTCTTGAACAAATGGGCCCAATACTTTGCCTACAGAGTCAGTAAATATTTGATTGTCGTATGGTGCTGGTAACGAACCTGACTTTGCTTTAATTAAAGAAGAACCAGGTACAGTAGAGTTGTTTGCTGCAAATAGTGAATCATCTTTAGATGACTGGAATGTAGCTGCAAGCTCTTGCATAGAAGTAGCCATAGCATTGCTATCAGTTGAAGATGGCTGCACCGGGAATTTAATGTATTCCAATGAGCGGCTTTCATCTTGCTTGTATTCGCGGTCGTTTTTGTGCTTGCTATAGTAGCTGCGCAAATCACTGTCAGTGTATTGCACGGTGCTGTCCGGAATTTCAGCATATGTTTTTACAACATAGTCCAGGCTTACTTTATCGTTAGCTTGTTTAAATGCCCACTTACCATCCAAAGTGTTAGCAAAAACGCCTTTCTTAATCATGGCATCATACTTTTCTCTTTGGCGTGTAGCCTTTATAAGGTGTCTCCAACCTTGTGCCATAGTAGGCTCAAAGCTTTCGAAGTTCTGACGCATTTGCTCTTTTACTTCAGCAGAGTCTTTGCCCTGATATATGGTTTGCAACACGAAAGGCGAAAGGTTGTCGCCAAATACAATGGCTTCGTACTCCTCGTCAGTTATGTCCAGACCAAGGCAAGCGTACTCATCGCTAAGTAGCAAAGAGTCTTGCATTTGGTTCCACGTATCGTTAGATATGTTGGTTTGGTTTCCGTTGTATTGGAACAGCTTAGAGCGCACGCCCATGGACGACTGCCAGGTGCGAGGGCTAATAGAGTTGCCATCTATTTCGCCTACTGATGTGTTGTTGCCTCCAAAGAGTGCTATTACTGCATCATAAGGAATAAGGAAGCTAAGTATACCAAAGCCTACCATTGTTAATATTAACCAGCTCTGCCGTCTGATTTTTTCAATCATTGCCATAATTCGAAAAGTCTAATTTTAAAATTGGGCCGCGAATATCGTAAAAGTTGGGTGAAGTTTTACCAGCGCAATCAAACGAAAAATCGTTCTGGAGTCTAAATGATTAGCTTACAGGGCCTTACGTTAATCTGTAATAGTAATTTTTACCTGTTCCACTTTGGTTTCGCTCACTAAAGTGGGTATAAATACAAAGTGCTCGTGGGTTATCTGTTCGCCCTCCTCAGGTATATCGCCAAAAAGGTTAAGAATAAGACCGCCCAAAGTGTCATATTTCTCATCGTTAGTGGGCAGGTCAAGATTGTATTTTTCGTTTATATAGTCTATTTCCAGTCGTGCAGAAAATTCGTATTGCTTATCGCTAAGCACTTTTTCTACTGTGTCGTCTTTATCGTGTTCGTCTTCTATTTCGCCAAATATTTCTTCCACTATATCCTCCATAGTAATAATGCCTGCGGTGCCCCCAAACTCGTCTACCACCACTGCCATGTTTTTCTTTTGCTTTATAAAAAGCTCCAGTATTTCATTGGCAGGCATAGGCTCCGGTATTATAGCTACAGGGCGCAGCACATGTTGTATGTGGTCAGGTTTTTTAAACAGTTCAAACGAGTGCACGTAACCTATTATATGGTCTATAGAGTCACGGTAAATAAGTATTTTAGAAAGGCGAGTTTCTATAAAACGTTTTTTTAAACTGTCCACGCTATCGGTTATTTCCACCGCCACTATCTCGTTGCGTGGCACCAGGCAGTCGCGGGCTTTTACATTAGAAAAATCCAGTGCGTTCTGAAAAATTTGGATTTCAAGGTCTATGTCCTTGCTGTGGTCTATGTTGCCGGTGGCCTGCTCCAAATAATTGTCCAGGTCTATTCTGCCAAATTCTACATCCTCTTCCTTAGGTTCTTTTTTTACCATAATGCGCAAAAACATGTCGGACAAAAAAGTGACGATACGAGCAAAAATGTAAAATATGCCATACCAAATGGCCAGCGGAATGGCAAAGGTGTTGAGCCAACGATTGGGGTTTATGCTAAAGAGAGCCTTTGGAATAAACTCAGCAAATACCAATACTATGGCAGTAGACAACAGAGTTTGTGTAATGAGCATACCAAAATTGCCCAACCAAAGGGCAGCGGCCGGAAACCACCATTCTATACCTGTAATAATGGCCTCGCCCATGTAGTAACCAAACACTACAAGAGCAGCGTTGTTGCCTATAAGCATGGTGGCTATAAATACCTTGGGATGCTGCGTGAAATAACCAATAATGTTAGACGCAAAAACACCTTGTTTTTTGTCCAACTCAATTTTCAATTTATTGGACGTAACATAGGCTATCTCCATGCCGCTAGAAAAAGCAGAAGCAATAAGAGCTAAAACAACAATGAGTAACCAACCGGAATCCATACAGGCGGTAAAAATAAGAAATTGAAAAATATTAAATCATAAACTTAATAGAAGTGCTTAACAATGCCCAGTCATGGCACATTGGCGCAATTACTCCAATTCTAATTTTTAATTATGCGACTGATGCCTAGTTAGCAGCATTAGCCCTGCGGTGTGCTGCGGAAAAATGATTTTAGTACTATATAAAGCGCTATGGAAAAAAGTACAATGCCCAATAACAAATGCAATGGCTGCATAAAACGTGGCATGGCCATATAACTAAGCACTAGGCCACCGGCTATCTCCAGCAGCAATGCAACAGTTAGCCAGCTTATTTGCTTAAGCCCCAGGGCTTGTTTTTTGTTGAAATAAAAAAGCGCTGCTGCTGCAGCCACAAGGGCATAGGCAAAACTGCGGTGCACTATAAACATGCTCGAAAGTTGGCCAATCCACGCATCTCTGGAGTCTATGTTTTTGGCTATAATGTCTACCTCTTCGCGCACTTGGGTGCCCAGTATTATTTGTACTATAGATAGCACAAGCATTGCTGCGGCAGCTACTTTAAACCCCCTTGGAAAGGGTTTTTGCAACTGGTGTGTAGTATGCTTAAAAATAATAGTGATAAGCAGCGCTATTATGACCATGGTACCAAGCATGTGGTAGGTTATGGAATTTTCTTTTAAGTTGCCATCTACCACAAGTTTGCCTAGCCAGGCCTCAAAACCCAAACCAAAAACGGTGAAGAGTGCGAGCCAGAATGTGGCCCATTTTTTTTGTTTCAGCCCTTGCCAAAATGCAATGGCCAGTAATATCATGCACGGAAAACCCAGCGCACCTGTAGCAAGTCGGTTTATATATTCAATCCATGTTTGGGTGGCGTTAAATGTGGCGTAGTTGTGCTTAGGATATTTGTGCCAATTGGAGTGCGAAAAGGAAGATGATGAAGTAAAATCTTGGTTGGCCACCCACAGTGTATCATTGGCAATAATCATTTGGCCTTTCGAAAAATTTTTGTCGGGAGCAAATAGGAGAGGGTCTACACTGGTAGGCGGTATAGCGTATCCAAAACAAAAAGGCCAGTCGGGGCAGCCCATGCCGCTGCCCGTAATACGCACTACGCTACCGGCTATTATTACTATAAATACACATACCAAAGAAATTTTGGCAAACCGCAAAATGTTACGCTCTAAAGACATGAGGCGAAAATAGATATTCAAAAAATTTAAAACTCTTATATCGAGGAAAAGTTTTAGTCTGGGAAGGGATAAACTTTAAACAGTTTTTTTATAGCATTTAAGAGCTTTTATATATCTGAAAAAAAAACAAGAATTACATGTGTTAAGTAATAGAAAGGTGTTTATCGTCTGATGAACATAATAAATATTTTGATGTTCCTCAATGGACTTTGTGATAACAGTTTTAAAAATTTATAGTTTTTATAAGCCTAAAGCAGTAAAACCAAAATAATAATATAAGTATGGAACATTTAAAAATTGCCAGCGACAATTACGTTGCATTCACGTTCTTTATCGGAACCATGGCCATGATGGCCGCCTCTGTTTTCTTCTTTTTAGAATTAAACAATACTCCAAAAAAATGGAGAACTTCTGTTTTAGTTTCAGGCCTCATCACCTTCATAGCAGCAGTGCATTATTACTATATGAGGGGTTACAATTTGGAAACGGGCGAATCTCCGACATTTTTCAGATATGTAGATTGGATTCTAACAGTGCCTCTGATGTGTGTGGAGTTTTACCTCATTACCAAAAAGGCAGGTGCAAAAGTTTCATTGTTATGGAAGCTAATTTTTGCTTCGCTAGTAATGCTAGTTACAGGATATTTTGGTGAAACTATAGACCGCGGCAACAGTGTGATGTGGGGTGTGGTATCGGGAGCAGCTTATTTTTATATAGTGTATCTCATATGGTTTGGCGAGGTGGCCAAATTATCGCGCACTGCAGGTGCGCAAGTAGCAAAGGCAACACGTATACTAGCGTGGTTTGTACTGGTGGGTTGGGCTATCTATCCATTGGGCTACGTTTTAGGCACACCCGGTGGTTTGTTTGGTATTCAGCTAGTGGCAGACCCAGCGGCTGCTGCGCATGCTATGGACATTGTATATAACATAGCCGATGCTATTAATAAGATTGGTTTTGGTCTTGTTATCTATGTCCTGTCAAGAGGCGAGGAGGAATAATATAATTGTGACAAAATATATAAAGTACCGTAGTTTCTGAATAAGTGAAAGAAACTACGGTATTTTTTTAGGTTAAAACTTGTCCATTGCACTGATAATAGTTGTTAGAACATTTGATTACTTTTAAGACTCCGCATCGCTCTAAAAAAAGTATAAATACGCACCGGACCTTCCACCAATGTAGATAGTCGTGGTTAGCTTAATAAGAGCAAATTACTAATAGTAAATGAAATTATTTTTAGTATATGTTTCAAAATAGATACTTTTACCTTTAACAAAATCAAAAAATATGCTTAAAAAATTTACGACTGCTGACAAATTATTATTTGTAGCTGCTCTGTTATCATTAATATTTTCCGAGTTACTTTATTTTCAAGGTGACAAAGAGGATGGAACTTTTATTGGATTGTGGGTTCCCTCAATTCTGGCATTTGGCATATATCTAAAACTAATAAACACAACTAAAAATGACTGAAATAATACCATACTTCGCGGGTCTTATTACGATACTTTTTGGAATTGGCTTTGGCTTGTCAATAATGCAACCTGACAAAAAAGATTAAGCAGTTTTTTAGCGGTGTAGTGCAAAACTATCAGGTATTCGCGACTTTGCATAGAGACAATGTGAAACTCTAATGCCGACAATTTTGTAAGGCTTGAACGTCCTTCATTTTTTCGGTTCCATATTTTTGATACGGTCATTGCTAGTCAAAAATAATAATTTGTTTGTGCCATAATATGCCAACTCTTTCATTTACTTGCCTCCAAGCTTGGGGGTGGTGCAATCTGTAAATGAAAATTTAATTAGCCACTTAAAGTGTATCGTTGGTAATAATCCCTAATTTTCATTGTGCTGCTATTGATTTTTCTTCTTTAAAAAGGTTATTTATTCGGTCTGCCAATAATGTGATTAATAGAATAGAAGCAAGAATAGCGTCTTTTTCCCACAATTTATAGAGTAAAGCACCAAGAGTGAGTAATACTAAGTAGTCACAAATTTTTCCTGCAATTCGCCACTTGGATTGAGCGTTTTCTGATAATTTGGAATATACCCTTTTTCTAATTTTACTGATCAATTCTCCTGATAAATGCGCCACTGAGAAAAGCAGAGTCAGTGATAGAATAACAATAGTCAAAAGTCTTTCTGTGCCGTTTTCGTAGATTACGGTAACTAAAAAAAGAATGCAGTAATAAGCCATGGCCAAAAAGACTATTGGCCTAAATAGTCTTATCCACAACAGTTTCAAAAAATCTTTTCTATCCATTGTATTGTATAATAATTTCTACTTGGCTTGTTGCTGCTTGGCGAAGTTAGGGAATTCGCAGACGAAAACTGTCTGCCAGCACTGAACTTGAAACGAAGCATCTCGGCTGAGCCGATACTGCATTTAACCACTGAATCGCCAATTTCTTTAACCCACTGTTATGCGTTCGTGCTTTTCTTCTATGTAGTCTATTTAAACTAAAATTTGTCAAGTCAAACGTCTTTTTAAAAGTTGAGCATTTATGGCTACCGCAATAGTGCTTAAGCTCATTAATACTGCACCGATGGCAGGGCTAAGCACAATGTCCCATTTATACAAAACACCTGCTGCTAATGGAATTGCAATAATATTGTATCCAGCTGCCCACCAAAGATTTTGTATCATTTTGTTGTAGGTGGCTTTACCAAACAAAATCAGGTTGGCGATGTCTTTCGGGTCAGAGTTTACTAATATAATGTCTGCTGTTTCTGCGGCTACATCAGTGCCTGAACCAACAGCAATGCCAACATCTGCTTGTGCCAAAGCAGGAGCATCATTTACACCATCGCCTGTCATGGCGATAAATTCACCTTTCTCTTGTAGCTCTTTTACTTTTTCCAATTTGTCATGCGGTAATACATTGGCTAAATAGCTGTCCATTTTCAATTCATCGCTCACCTTCTTGGCCACTCTTTCATTATCGCCTGTGAGCAGTAGGTTTTTAATTCCTGCTTCTTTAAGAATTTGAATGGCTTTAAAAGAGCTTTCTCTTATCTGGTCGGAAAATGTAAAATAGCCTGTTACTTCTTTATCAATTAGAATATACACAACCGTTCCTGTAAAATCGGTTTCTATTTCGTTAATACTGATGTTTTGTTCCTTCAGGTAATTTGGTCCTACAACTTTAATTTCTTTTCCTTCAACAATGCCTTCTAATCCTTTTCCGGGTAGATAATTGAATTTTTCTGCTTTGGGAATTTCGATTTTCAATTCCTTTACTTTTCGCAATAAACCCGCAGCGATATAATGTTCAGAATGTTGCTCAATGCCTGATGCCAGACGGAGTAATTCTTTGTCATCATATTTTGTATTCAACACTTTTACTTCTTGCAATTCATGAGAACCTTTAGTAAGTGTTCCGGTTTTGTCGAAAATGATTGTTGTAATTAATCTTGCATTTTCAAAGGCTGTTCTGTTACGAATAAGCAAACCTTTTTGAGCAGCAATTGAAGTTGAAATTGCAACTACTAATGGCACTGCTAAGCCCAAAGCGTGCGGACAGGAAATAACCATTACCGTAACCATTCTCTCCAATGCAAACACAAACGGAAATCCTAAAAACAACCAAACAACAAGCGTGATGACACCACCACCTAAGGCAACAATAGTTAAAATCTTTGCGGCTCGGTCAGCAAAATTTTGTGTTTTAGATTTTATTTTTTGAGCATCTTCGACCAGCTTAACAACTTTGTTGAGATAGCTGTCTTCGCCTGTGCTTGTTACCTTAATCGTGAGTGAGCCATTGCTGTTTACTGCCCCACCAATTACTTTGCTGTCCTTTTCTTTTTTTACTGGCTTGCTTTCACCGGTAAGCATACTTTCATCAACATAACTTTCTCCTTCTATTACCAAACCATCAACTGGAACTTTTTCACCCGGCTTTATTAGTACAAAGTCTCCTATTTTTAAATGACTGACTGGCATGTCATGTATTTGTCCGTTTAACAAATGATGTGCAGAAGAAGGCATCATCTTTACAAGTAATTCCAACGATCGTGAAGCCCCCATAACTGACTTCATTTCAAAATAATGTCCTATGAGCATGATATCTATCAGGGTTGCCATTTCCCAGTAGAAGTCCATGCCCTTCAAACCGAAAGTTATAGCGATACTATATGACCATGCTACTGAAATGGCGACACCAATAAGCGTCATCATTCCGATAGCTTTGTCTTTTATTTCGTCATAAAGCCCTTTTAAAAAAGGATGCCCGCCATAAACAAAAATGAAAGTTGAAAGTGCCGCTAAAACAAATTTGTCTCCCACAAATGTTAAATCAAATTGCAACCATAGCTGTATCATATGCGATAGAGCAAGCACAGGAATAGAAATTGCCGAACAGATAATAAACCGTTTCCAAAAATCAGCTACATGATGTCCTGCATGTTTGTCGTGACCGCTCACATTATGATTGGATAGTTCATCATGGTCGTGATGTTCATGAGCTGTATGTGTAGTGTTATGTTCCAATTTTTTTCAATAGTTTACCGGTAGTAGTTTCGTTTAGGCTTGACCGCTAACGGTTGGCAGCTACCAGAAGTTGGCGATTACGAACGAAAAATACTCAAATACCAACAAGTTTTAAAGGATCGAAAATCTTCACTTTACCCAAATGCCGCCATTTTGCAAAGGCGCAGTTATGGGTAGCCCTTATCGAAGTATCTTAGTGAATAACAAGGTAAGACAGCAAATAGAAATTGTCGGTCTCAATTTAGACGACATTATTTTTATTAATTTTGGGACAAGTAAAATGGTTTGCTTCTAAAAATTAAGCTAGTTTGAACGGATTAAGTATTTAATTTTCTTTTTTTTCGAGAAGACTTTAACAGTTCTTAAGTAATACCCAGATGATAATAAAAACTACAACAGTGCCTAAACAGCCACCACCTAATTTTTTAGCCCCGTAACCTGCAATTAAACCTCTAAATATATTATTCATACAATTTCTTTTTCTATAGCTTCAATAATTATTGAAGCTTCATGAACAAAGAACAATGGCTTTATATAGAATAGTACTACACAATTCAGGAAAAAGGATATATAATTAACTTGCTAGATGAACTAAAACAAAAAGTTTTGCGATAAAGTATCAATAGAAAAAAGAGTCTTTTGACTTGGAACTCGTTAAATTATTGAACTGAACACAGGGTGGCCCATACCGTCAGGCTGTCTCAGCAAAGCGCGCGTGGCG
>JANOXJ010000051.1:0-12902 GCA_031418455.1 Flavobacteriales bacterium
AAGGATGCAGAATACCTAAGCCCCATTCAAATATCGTTTGAGCATGAAAAATTTATGTTGCCACTGCGCTTAGGTATGGCCAACAGCCAAGGTTCGCAAGACATGATTGTGTATGGCTTCACACGCACAGGCCGCATAGAGTGTACCAACTATCGCACAGTTAAAATGCCAACTGACAGAAATATTCCATTGTTTGTTCAGCCGGAGTTTGGAAATTTTTACAAATCGCTTTTCGAAAAACAATATGTAAATGAAGGACGCAACGCTGTGTTTTTGGAATACGCATGGAACGTAAGTCCATACTCTCCCATGCCCCACTGCGACCCATGTGTGGGCCCGCCACCTGTGCAACAAGAGTTTGTAGATGCTGGCATTTGGTGGTTAAATGAGCCTAACGGACAGCAAGGAATTTTCTTCACACGCTTGCATGTGCGTTATACCAGAGACAAATTTCCTGCGGACTTACAATTTCAGGTAACACCAAATAAAGAACATTTTCAGTGCAGGTACATTCTTACTCATCCTGCACAAGGCGACTTGAGCTGCGACCAAGGACAAGCATATTTGAATACTTTGTATGAAAGAAGAAAAAGAGAATTGGACGAGATGTATGCATTGGCCTCTTGGAACTGGGAACAGCGCAGCAAAACATACTTAAATGAATATGTTGGTCAAATGAAAGAGAAGCCAATTGTAGAAGATAAGAAAGGAGATATGCTGCCAGTGTTTCCAAAGACTCAAACTCCAGGCGGCCCTTCACCTATGTTGTTAGTATTTGCATTGTTAGGCACTATAGCCACCATGTTCTTTTCGCAAAAGTGGCTTAGTAAAATAAGTCATACATAATGTGAATTAGTTTTGGTTTGTTCATTACAAAGCATCGCTCATCTTTGGGCGGTGCTTTTTTTTACGGTATTATTGCAACAAACCATAATCTAATTATAAAATGAAAAATTTCATCATATTCTTTTTTGTGTTGTTAATTCTTAACAGTTGCACAGTTGAAAAGAGAAGGTATATGTCTGGTTATAATGTTGAAAGGCATAGTTCAAATAGAATAGAATCTAAAAATGTAGATAATAATCAGGGGGTATCAAATGATGAAATTTCAATAGAGAATAAGACATCAAAGAGTGATGTTCAATTAGTCAGGGTGGATGGTCAAGATTCAATTCTTGACACCCTCAATAATGAAAGTACAACTGACATAGGTGTAAAGCGTAATTCTGAGAACAAAAAGCAAGTCAAGCGTACTACAAGAGATATCGATAAGCGAGAGGAGCGCATAAGAAAAAAGGACATAGTATATCCCAGTTCGAAATTTGAGTATGAAAAAAATTCGGACTATCAAAAGACAGATCCATTGGCAATCTTAGCATTTATTATGGTCATTGTCGGATATTTAATTCCAAACTTGGCTATTGGATTTATTTTGGTTCTTGCCGCGTTCATAATCGCCATTGTCAGTCTTCAAAGAATAAAAAAAGATCCAGATAGCTTCAAAGGCAAGGGTTTAAATATTGCTACAGTTGTTCTCGGGGCTATTGTTTTGCTTCTTTTTCTTGTGGGTTTAATCGCAATTACTGCAATGTAAGTTCAACTCAATTACGATTAATGCTTGTGTGCGAAACTTGGCTATGAAATGTTACAATTGAATTCTATGTAGGACTGAATTGATCTTGCTTAGATAATAAAAATTGGAAAATTTTCGGAATGAAAGCCAAAAAAATGATGAAATTATTATGACTTCAATTGACCAAAAACTGCAAGCCTTTGCACGCCTGCTTACAATAATGGACGAGTTGCGTGCTCAGTGCCCGTGGGACAAAAAGCAAACCCTTGAAAGTCTCAGGCATTTGACCATAGAAGAAGTATATGAACTTGGCGATGCCATTTTAGATGGCGATATACAAGAAGTAAAAAAAGAAATAGGCGACCTTATGTTGCACATGGTTTTTTATGCTAAAATTGGAAGCGAGCAAGGCGCATTTGATATAGCGGACTCGCTCAATTTTATTTGTGATAAATTAATCTCGCGCCACCCGCATATATATGGCGACCCTGCTAACGAGGGCAAGCTTGTGCAAGTGGCCAATGAAGATGAAGTAAAATCGAATTGGGAAAAATTAAAATTGAAAGAAGGCAAAACAAGCGTGCTGGAAGGTGTACCCAAATCATTACCTGCACTTGTAAAAGCGCAGCGCATTCAAGACAAAGTGCGTGGTGTGGGTTTCGACTGGGAGCATGCCCACCAGGTGTGGGACAAGGTGGAGGAGGAGATAAAAGAATTTAAAGTAGAGGCCGATGCACAGTCTGACAAAATGGAGGATGAGTTTGGCGATGTACTTTTTTCATTAATCAATTACGCACGCTTCAAAGGAATAAATCCGGAAGATGCGCTGGAAAAAACAAATCGTAAATTCATAAAACGGTTTCAATACTTAGAAACAGAAAGCGCTAAAGACGGAAAAAAGATGGGCGAAATGACACTAGATGAAATGGATGTGTATTGGAACAGAGCGAAATCAATATGAAAATTCAAGAAATGAATTAATTTGAAAATTTGAGAATTTGAAAATGGGTTGAAACCTCAGCCCTATTTAAGGAGAAATTTTTTGTTGCAGACCTTTACTTTTTTCCATTTTCAAATTTTCAAATTCTCAAATTTTCAAATTAAAGACAGAGCGTTCTCCCCCCGTCCACCGGCACATTTATTCCATTGATGTATGAGGCCGCAGGTGATGCCAGAAAAGCAATGGCTGCTGCTATTTCTCCAGGTTGTGCTAAGCGTTTCATTGGCACTTCTTCGCTCATTTCATGTTTTACATCGTTGGCTGTAGTACCTGTTTTTTCAGCTTTATTTTTCATTATTTGTTCTAGTCTACCAGTTTCAGTAGCACCGGGCAACACATTGTTTACTGTTATGTTGAATCGGCCTAGTTCCATAGCCAGGGTTTTAGACCAGCTGGCCACGGCACCGCGTATGGTATTACTTACTCCTAAGTTAGCCAGTGGTTGTTTTACGGAGGTGCTTATCACATTTATTATTCTACCATAGCCCGCTTCTTTCATTTTAGGTACCAATGCCTGAGCAAGTATTTGGTTGCATATAAGATGCGAGTTAAATGCAATTCTGAATGCTTCTATGTCGGAATCTATGGCGGGGCCGGGTGGCGGGCCACCTGTATTATTTACCAATATGTGTGCTACATTGTTTGCTGCAAATTTCTTTATCGCATCTTCCACACTTTGAGGATGCGCAAAGTCAGCGATTAAATAAGAGTGCTTTTGGCCTTGCGAAGCATCAAGTGTTTTTATAGCGGCTTGCAATTTTTCTTCATTGCGTGCTACCAGTACCACATTGGCGCCAAGCATTGCTATTTCCAATGCAGCGGCATAGCCTATGCCTTGTGTGCTGCCACACACCACTGCAGTTTTACCTTTTAGATTTAAATTCATAACAACAAAGATGTAGAGTTTGATTAAATAATTAAAATAATAATGCTCGTTTCAAATGGAATAGCGCTATCAACTGATTTTACTCCAATCGCTTTTTTGCTGCTTCATTGCAATCAATTGGTCGGCTATGGGTTTGTTTTTAATGGCTGTTAGTGTTGGGTCGTCATCTATTATTTCTAGCGCAAGTTCTCTTGCCACACTTAGCATTTGTTGGTCTTTGGCCAAGTCGGCTAGTTTTAAATTTAGCACACCACTTTGTTGTGTACCGCTTAAGTCGCCAGGGCCTCGCAATTTCAAATCCACTTCTGCTATTTCAAAACCATCGTTGGTAGAGGCCATAGTTTCCAGTCGCAGTTTGCTATCGCTGCTAAGTTTATGACCAGCCATAAGTATGCAGTAGCTTTGGTCGGCACCGCGGCCTACGCGTCCGCGCAACTGGTGCAATTGCGACAAGCCAAAACGTTCTGCACTTTCTATAATCATCACACTTGCATTGGGCACATTTACACCCACTTCTATTACGGTAGTGGCCACCATTATTTGTGTATGGCCATTTACAAATTGTTGCATTTCATATTCGCGTGCCTCAGGTTTCATTTTTCCGTGCACTATGCTTATCTTGTATTTAGGTAATGGAAATCGTCTTATGATGCTTTCATACCCATCCATCAAATCTTTGTAGTCAAGTGTTTCGCTTTCTTCTATAAGCGGATACACTACATAAATCTGCCTGCCCAGTGCTATTTCTTTTTCCATAAAACCAAAAACTTCAAGCCTTTTGCTATCGCTTTTTACTTGCGTTTTTATGGGCTTACGTCCTGGTGGCAATTCATCTATTACACTTATGTCTAGGTCGCCATAGAGTGTCATGGCCAGTGTGCGTGGTATGGGTGTGGCTGTCATTACCAGTACATGCGGAGGCAGTTCTGCTTTTTTCCAAAGGGCAGCGCGTTGTGCCACTCCAAAGCGGTGCTGTTCATCTATTATACAAAGGCCCAGGTTGGCAAATTGTACTTTGTCTTCTATAAGTGCGTGTGTGCCAATAATAAAAGGAAGTTGGCCACTCTGCAATTTTTCCAATGCGTGTCTGCGTGCAGCACTTTTAGATGAACCTGTTAGCAATTGCACTTCCACAGGAACATCTTTTAGCAACTCGCTAATGCTCTGAAAATGTTGTTGGGCCAAAATTTCTGTAGGCACCATCAGGCATACTTGGTAGCCATTGTCTATGGCCAGCAGCGCACATAGCAGCGCTACTATTGTTTTGCCACTGCCTACATCGCCTTGTATAAGGCGGTTCATGTGTGTGCCGCGCGCCACATCGGTGCGTATTTCTTTTATCACTTTTTTTTGTGCACCTGTAAGTTCAAAGGGCAAGTGATTGGAATAAAAATCGTTGAACAAATCGCCTACCTTGGTGAACACTACGCCACGCTCAAACCGCGTATTGGCAAGTTTTAGTTTTGCTATTTGTATTTGAATAAAAAATAATTCTTCAAATTTTAATCTTCTGCGTGAGGCTTCCAGCTGCAACATATCCGTGGGCAAGTGTATTTGATAAATGGCTGCACCACGTGGCATAAGTTTAAAACGCTGCACCACATACTCCGGCAAAGTTTCATTAAAATAAGGCATAGCCTCAGCCACAATACTGCGTGTGAGCTTAGCAAAAATGTTGCTGTTTAAGCCAACACGTGTGCACTTTTCGGTTGTCCTGTACACTGGTTTCAGCCCACTGCCTTGTGTTATTCTGGCCTCTTCCAGTAGTTCTAATTCAGGGTGTGGTATATTGTATTTGCCTTTAAATTCTTGCGGTTTGCCAAAGAGCACATAGGTTTGGTTCAGTTGCAAGCTTTGTTTCAACCATTTTAGTGCGGTGAACCATATCAGTTGTATTTCTCCTGAGTCATCACGAAATGTGGCTACTAATCTTTTGGCGCGTGCTTCGCCTATTTCTTTCATGCTCACTATTTCGCCCATTAGTTGCACATAAGCCGCATCGCTTTGTATGTCTTTTACTTTTATTATTTGCGAGCGGTCTATATACCTAAAGGGGTAGTGCTGCAGCAAATCGCCCCAGGTGCGAATGCCTAGTTCGGCCCGCAGCACCTCAGCTCTGTTAGGCCCCACACCTTTTAGGTATACTATGTCTTTTTCTAAAACCACTAATTCCGATAAAAAAATAAAATGCAATATGGTTTGGCAAGATATATTTGTGAGAGGTCTAATTGGACATTCATTCTCTCCTTTCATGCTAAGAGTTTTCTACATACTTTTTTTATTGCATTATATAACCGCACAGTCATGTGTCGCTCAGGAGTATGTAAACATTTGCGACTGCGCCAAAGGTGTGCAAGGTGTGTGCATAGAATATTTAGATAGCAATTGGAAAATAGTACCGCGCACTAAGGCGGTTTGGTACTATTACAATTACAGTTTTGGCAGGTACCGTTTTTTCGACTGGAGTTGGAAAAGTTCTTTTGTAAAAAAAAATGTTCTTGTCGCTTCAGATTCTTTGAGGGCTGCGGCAGGGGCGCCTATGCCCTTGCATGGAAAATATTATTGGACTAATAAGAAGTCCAATGAAGTAGCAGTGGAGCAGAGTTTTAATCAAGGTTGGCCCGATGGGCAAACAAAAGCATTTTCTAAAAAGGGTTATTTATTGGAGTGTTTGGATTTTGATTCGCCCTATAACCGAGGCAAATTTTCAATGATGTGCCATGTGTATTACAAAGGCAAATTGGATATGCAATGCGTATTTGCATTGGACCTTAATACAAATAAATCATACGCTGTGGATGTGCCTTGGAAGGTGAATGAGCCGCCTTCTATGTTGAGTATTACACCATTGTTTCAACGCTCGTTGGTGTTGGATTTGCAAGGCTTGCAGCATAAGTATATTAGTGCAGAAAACACACCGTTCATTTTTCATCTCATATCAGAGGGATGTTATGCGCCTAATGCTGATGCTTTAAATTACAATCCTGAAGTGCACAAAAGCATTTTGGAAATATATAAGGAAGCAGTGGGTTGGCGCACCAATCAGATTTATGCTGACCGCACCATGATAGATGAAATAGAAAATGCCGACACGCAAGCCGATGTGTTTTATGAAGACAGTGAGTATGAAATGATGAAAATGTGCAAGAGCACTTTGCGCAACAATCAGGTAAGGCATATGCTGGTAGCTATGGATACACTGCGGTGGGCCAAAGATTTGTTTTCAGATACAAGCGTAGAATTTTTAGAAGCGCTAAAGTATGTAGACAGATGCGCAAGTGATTTAATGCAATACATGCGCCTTAGTCCGCGCGAGTTAGACTGGAATTGTGTGCTTATTACCTCCAGCACAAGCACTACAGGCAGCGCTCCTTGGCTGCTATGGGGCAAAAACATTAGGTCTAATTATATAATGGAGGAGGCGGTAACGCCAGAAAAATCGCTGTACACATTTGCTCAATTTGCACATTTGAATTTTGCAAGAAATCGCAATTCTTATGTAATGAGTCAGTGCTATTTTTCCAAACATAAAAGAGAATGAAAAAATATATACTACTTGCCTTTGCCTTGTGCCTGGGTTTCAAAAACCTTAAGGCACAATTGCCCGAAATGGTATTGCCGGAGTTAAAGCAAGGCGAACAAATAATATATTTAGATACCATGCTGCACGTGGTGCCCAAAGAAAGTGCTTACTATTTTTACTACACCCTGTATCATTTGGACAAAGATGTGTGGACCCTGGCACCTACCTGGAGCAAGCGCAAAAACACACTGGTAAAAAGTGGAATGCCGGCAGCAGCAAAAGGCTCGCCTGTGCCCCTGAGTGGGACTTTTAAATGGTTTGCTAAAAACTACAAGGTGATGTTGGCTCAAATTCAATTTGCCAATGGGCGTTACAGCGGCACCACATCGCTTTACAATAAAAAGGGGGAGCTAACGACAGAGTACCACTATTTCAAACAATGGAATAGACATATTTGGTCGTATTACATAGACAGGTATAGCAAGGGGCAGCTAATGCATTCTGCTTTTGAATCCTTTGATACACGGCAAGGTCGTTGGAAAGTTCTTTGCACATTGGGTTGCCAAATCAATCCGGAGTTGAAATAAGAAAAAAGCCTTCAACATCATTGTTGAAGGCTTTTGCATTTCATTCATATGAATCACACCACAATAGTAGGTGCTTATTTGTATTTTAATTTCTGCCCTATCTTTAGGGTTGTTGTCTTTTTTATCTTGTTTAGCTTGCATAGCTCATCTACTGAGCATCCTCTCTTTCGTGAGATAGCGCTAAGTGTTTCGCCACTTTTTACAGTATGTGTTTTAAGAGCAGGTATAGCGGGTTTTCTTGCTGCTATTGCTTTAGCATTTACAGCTGCGTTGGCGGCATACGAAAAGTGCTTTTTCTCCAGTGTAAATTCCCAATCACGCAAAGTTTTCTTGCCTGGGTCTACTATTAAGTTGGGGTCTATAGCCTCACCCATAAATCTGAATTCGAAGTGTAGGTGCGAGCCATAAGAGCGTCCAGTATTGCCACCAAGACCTATAAGTTGGCCGGCTTCCACGTGGTCGCCAGGTTTTACTTTGCGTTGCGAAAGGTGGGCGTAAAGGGTTTCTAATCCATTGTTGTGCCTCACTACTACCACATTGCCATAGCTGGAGTGGTATTGCGATATGCGCACAAGACCTTCAAATGCAGCATTTACCTTATCACCTGTTTCAAGGTCTATGTCAAGTCCATAGTGCATGCGGCCCCAGCGTGGACCAAATGGAGAAGTAATGTCGCCTTGGGTAGGGTATACAAAATCGCACTCTGTGTGACTGAGCACAAATTTCATCCCATCACCTACATAGTCTTTGGCATTTTTCTGTGGGAAAAGATTTTTGGTATCCCAACCGCAATAAAGGTCATAGGCGGGTATGTTGGCTAGTGAATCAGCTACTGTATTAAGTTCCAACGGAATACTCATTTCACTGAACAGGGCAGATTCGGAAGCTTCTTCTTCAGTAGCACCACCCATTTGAGGCTCATAGTTTTCCCACTTGGTAGTGTCATCCATGAGTTCCACGGCAGATTCAACCTGAGCAGCGGCAAAAAGCGGTGCCAAGGCTACTAGAGCCAAGAGATATTTCCAGATAAAAATTTTCAATGCGCGGCAAAAGTAAGGGTTCATTGCTTATAGGGTCATGGGTTTGGTGTCAATGAAACGTTAATCAGGGCGCAATAGTTCTTGTTAATTCGACCAGTGGCGGTTTTGAGGAGATAAATGCTAGTTATGTACAGACAATTGTTCATACCAATTTCCATAAGGGCTGAAAATGAGTGAAATAAACAGGAGTTAGCCAAGAATTGGAAGTGTGAGTCGTAATTTTAAGTGAATAGTCATTACAATTTTTTATTGAAATTTTAGTTGAAACTTTTGCGACAAGGCGCTCCGCAAGCTATATACGGTGCCATATTCGCACCGCACAAATCCTTCATAACGCACTCTCCATTGACCTTGTCTATACGACATATAAGTATTCGTCTGCTAAGCCAAAAACTCGCTTTGCTTTTGGTTATTCTGCTAACCACCAATTCGGTAAGTGCTCAAAAGGTAGGCGTAGTACTTAGCGGGGGTGGAGCTACAGCATTGGCTCATGTTGGTTTTCTTAGGGTGTTAGAAGAAAATGATGTACCCATAGATTTTATAACGGGCACCAGCATGGGCGCAGTTATAGCGGCTATGTATGCCAGTGGTTATAGTGTGGCTGAAATAGATAGCATTGTAAGAAGTGAGGAGTTTTTGCAAATGGCCAATGGCACACTCGATGACAAGTACAAGTTTTATTTTAAAAATAGCGAACAGAATGCCAGCATAGCCACCCTTAAATATTCTGATGGAGAAATCATAAACAATGTTTTGCCTACCAACCTTATAGATCCGGTTTTTTTAGATTGGAAACTAATGGAAGGTTTTAGCCAGGCCGATGCAGCCTCAGGTGGCAACTTCGATAGCCTCTACATACCTTTTAGATGCATAGCAGCCGATGTGGAGCACAAGAGGCAAGTTACATTTAGAAATGGACCTTTGAATGTAGCAGCGCGCGCATCCAGCACTTATCCATTCTATTTGCCTCCCCGCAGGGTCAATGGTGCTTTGCTTTTTGATGGTGGTATCTACAATAATTTTCCGGCCGACCTTATGTATTGGGAGTTTTTGCCTGATGTGATAATAGGCTGCAACGTGAGTGGCGAAACCAAGCCGCCTAATGAAGACGACATATTCTCGCAGTTGCAAAGCATGATACTCTTTAGAGGAGAGTACAAGCAGATGTGCGAGCATATGGTAATAGTAGAACCCAATGTGGCCCACATTGGCACTTTTGATTTTGATATAATGGGCGAGGCTATACTGCAAGGTTATATAGCCACAAAAGACAGCTTACAAGCATTTCAAAAATGCATACAGCGCAAGGTGACCTTAGAAGAGAAGAACGCAACACGGCTTGCATTTCGCAAAAAATTTAAGCCACTTATTATAGAGTCGGTTGAAATAGAAGGGTTAGATAAGGCGCAGAATAACTATGTAAAAAAAATATTTGGAAGAAAGAATGACCCCCGACCATTAAATGATTTGGAAGTGGCGTACTTCAGAGTATTTGACGATGATAAGATTAAAAGCATTTTTCCCACCACTAAGTACAATCCTGCCACCGGCAAATTTGCATTGCACTTAGACGTGCGAAAAGAGCGCGACTTGCAGGTAGCATTTGGAGGCAACTTCTCATCGCGTTCCATAAATACGGGTTATGTGGGTATGCATTACAACTTCTTTGGCAAAACATCCGCTACCATTTCAGCTAACTCTTATTTCGGTAGGTTTTATGGTTCGGTAAATTCAAATTTGCGTTGGGACTTTTCCGGTGGTTATCCATTTTCGCTGCAAGGCGGATTCACATTTAACCGTTGGGACTATTATAAAAGTTTAGCCACTTTTTTTGAAGATGTAAAACCTTCCTTTATTCTTCTTAACGAGCGCTTTGGCAATTTGGGAGTTTCAGCCCCCATGGGCAACAAGGGCATGCTGCGCGCTGAAGCTATTTACGCCATCATGTTCGATGAGTATTACCAAACATCTAATTTCTTAAGTTCAGATACGGCCGACAGAACAAACTTCGAAACAGGAATACTTAAATTATTGTGGGAAAGAAGCTCTCTGAACAAAAAGCAATATGCCAACAAAGGAACCTTTCTTTCGCTTAGTGCCAAATATGTGATTGGCGAAGAAACTAATTTGCCGGGCACTACCAGCGCGCAGCGCGATACTCTGAGAGAAAATCACCAATGGGTAACACTTAAGTTTCAGTACACTAATTTTTTCATGTCTATTAAGAAGCTGAGAATAGGATTTAATTTGGAAGGCGTGGCAAGTACGCAAGACCTTTTCAACAATTATATTGCCTCAAGTATTATGGCTCCTTCTTACAATCCGTTGCCCGAAAGCAAAACATTTTTCTTGCCTCAATATAGAGCGCACAACTATGCAGCAGGCGGCCTCTTGGGAGTGTTATCGCTCAATAAATCTTTTGATATAAGGGCAGAAGGGTATGTCTTTAATCCATTTGGCAGAATAGTGCCCGATGCAGATAATAATGCCACATATGACTACACCGTAAAACAATTTTACACAGGATCTGCAGCATTAGTTTTCCATTCTCCGCTTGGCCCGGTAAGTTTCAGTGCTAACTATTACGACAAGAAGGAGGTGCCATGGAGTTTCATTTTCAACTTTGGCTATATACTCTTTAATCGCAGCGCGCGCGACTAGTTTTTCAACCAAGTGCAACATTACGGGCATATAGTAAGGTTGTTGTTTTTTTATACTGATTCATCACTTTTAAAGTCTATTGGAAATACTTGCAGTTTTGCTTTATGCGGAGCCAATGCTATATTATTTCAAATTTCAAATTGATAAGTTTGATACAAGAAAAGCCTCTACTAGCGAGTAGAGGCTTTAAATGATGATACGTTTATGTAAATTTATTCTAATATTAAGTAAGCAATCTTTGACGAAGTATAAATTCGAATTGCTGATTCTGACGCATAAGCTGTTTAATCATTTTTTCGCGTTCAAATACAATTTTGAATTGGTCCCAAGCCTCGCTCACCATTTTAGAAATTTCTTTCATGTTAAATGGCTTTGCTATTATTCTGAATACCTGGCCTTTGTTTACAGCTTCCATTAACGGCACCATTTCGGTATATCCAGTAAGAATTATGCGCTGCACTTCAGGGTAATGTTCGGCAATGCTCTCCAAAAATTCCACACCACTCATGCTAGGCATGTTGTGGTCGGTTATCACAATTTGTATTTTTTGTTCGCCAATCATGTTGTAAGCCTCCACGGGATTGTTGGAGGTAAATACCTCAAATTGGTCACGAAAATTAGCTCGGAAGCTAATTAGGTTGCTATCGTCATCATCCAAATAAAGCACACGTGGTTTTTCGGATATATCTGATTTGTTTTGGTCAGAAGGCCTTGGCATTTGCATAGTCATAGGACTAGGGTTTTATTAATTTATTATTACCCTCGTTTAACGCCTATTATTTCCAAAGGTTACCACTTTCTTCAATTATTTGTGCTTAAATACGGTGTGGTTTGAAAATATTAGCATTATATAATTAAATTGCACCTCTCTTCAAAGCACCAAATGTCAGACCTAACTAATAGACTAAGTGCTCTCACTACTCCTCATAACGAAATATGCCAACCAGTCCTTTACAGGCTTGGAGATTCTGATGGCAAAGCGTTAATGAGCGAGTTATTGGAGCGCAATCCATCCATTACAGTAGTGGATAAAATCCTGCTACAATTAAAAGACCTTATTAAGCTTGAAAATCCGGAGCGCTCTCTGGGCGAGCAGGAATATTCAGATAAAATAGCTTTAAAGTTAGGCGCTACTCCGTTGGAGGAATATGGTGTTTGGGTGCATTACCCATGGAAAAACCAGTTGGTGCATATGTTGGATGAGGAGGAGTTTATTCGCGTGCGCACCATACGCAATGCATACAAAATAACCTTTGAAGAACAGGCCACTCTGCGCACCAAAAAAGTGGGCGTTATAGGACTGAGTGTGGGTCAGTCGGTATCACTAGCCATAGCCATAGAGCGTATAGCAGGCGAAATTCGCATTGCTGATTTTGATACGCTGGAGCTAAGTAATCTAAACAGAATACGCACAGGGGTGCATAATTTGGGTACCCTAAAAACCGTTGTGGTAGCGCGCGAAATTGCGGAATTGGATCCTTTTATAAAGGTAGTATGTTTTCATGACGGAATCACCAAAGAGAATATTGATTCCTTTTTTGATGAAGGCGGAAGATTGGATTTGTTGGTGGAAGAGTGTGATAGCGTTGCCATAAAAATATTAGCTCGTCAAGAAGCTAAGAAGCGCCAA
The DNA here is from genome assembly GCA_031418455.1 of Flavobacteriales bacterium. Taxonomy (GTDB): domain Bacteria; phylum Bacteroidota; class Bacteroidia; order Flavobacteriales_D; family Sanyastnellaceae; genus JANNVZ01. Next base: position 12,901 of record JANOXJ010000051.1, read on the forward strand.
TT
>JANOXJ010000052.1:0-8358 GCA_031418455.1 Flavobacteriales bacterium
AGCACAATTAAGTGGTCTTCAAGCACAAGTTAATGTTTCCACACTTGCCAAAGGTTTGTATTTGGTAGAGGTGGATTTTGGTGGTGGTGTCATTGGTGCTCAAAAGCTGGTGGTGGAGTGATTGGAACCTTCGATATGCAACACTTGGTTATTGGATATTTGAACTTGGATATTGGATATTCTCAAACTTTGTAATTCTCCCGATAGCTATCGGGACGAAATTCTTCATTCGAAATTCTTCCCTTGAACATTGGATATTTAGACTTGGACATTGGATATTCTAGAACTTCGTAATTCTCCCGATAGCTATCGGGACGAAATTCTTCATTCGATATTCTTCCCTTGAACATTGGATATTTAGACTTGGATATTGGATATTCTCAAACTTTGTAATTCGATATTCAATTCCGATTGTAATCATCCTACGCGACAAAGGTGCCTTTTGGGCACCTTTGTTTTGCACTCGCTTTACACTGCGGGGTACTTCCTTCGCCCGTGTGTAGCTTTTTATCTATTTGGTAGAATTTTCAGTTGTTGTTATCTGAACGTAAAGATGTGTGCAAAGTTGAACGCATCAAAATTTATTGGTCGCCAAACACACGTAATAATTACATGTCAAAAAGCAAATTGGTTTTGTAAAAACTATCGTTAGCGTATCGGTAGTTCAGAAAGAATCTCGGCACAATATTTAAATCGGCCGGCCATGTTTCTATATAAAGAGTACTACTTTAGTTAGTATGAGGCTTGCTTTTGGCATGTGGTTGTGGCACCCTTCTCCCCCGGAGAAGGGCCGGGGATGAGGCCTTAGACTCAAAAGAAGAAGGCGCTTCCTCTAAAACATTACAACACAGGTTCAAACTACTTCCGCAGCACCCTTCTCGCCACCTCGTGGTCCCTATGTGAGAGAAGGGCTGGGGATGAGGCCTTAAACGCAAAAAAAGAAGGCGCTTCCTCTAAAACATTACAACACAGGTTCAAACCACAGTCGCAGCACCCTTCTCGCCACCTCGTGGTCCTTATGTGAAAGAAAGGCTGAGGCTATAAAAAAAGCCACTTCGTTTTTATCGAAATGGCTTTTTAATGATGGAATTTTTTTCTACTGATATTTTTTATTCAGCAAGTATTATCACTTTGTTGTTGTTCACCTCTACTGTGCCGCCTTTTACTTCAAACTTATGTTCTTTGCCGGCAGTGTCTTTTAAGCGCAGCGTGCCTTTTTTCAATGATGAAATAAGGGCTGCGTGTTTATTCAAAAGACCAAGGCTACCATTGCTACCGGGTAGGTAAACAAAACTGGCTTCGCCTTCATACAGGGTGGCTTCCGGGGTGAGTATTTCTACTTTCATGTTTTTACTTGTTGATTTATTGACTTGTAGATTTAGAGATTGAATCAACAATTCGCCAAATCAACAAGTCTCCAAATATTATCTAGCCGCAGCTTCGGCCAACATTTTCTTACCAGCTTCTATGGCTTCTTCTATAGATCCTTTTAAATTAAATGCCGACTCTGGGTATTCATCGCATGCTCCATCCAATATCATGTTGAAACCTTTTATAGTTTCTTCAATTGGAACAAGCACACCAGGTATACCTGTAAACTGCTCTGCTACGTGGAATGGCTGCGATAGGAAACGCTGCACTTTACGCGCACGGTATACAGATTGTTTGTCCTCTTCGCTCAATTCGTCCATACCAAGAATGGCTATAATGTCTTGCAACTCTTTGTAGCGCTGCAATATTCCTTTTACGCGCTGTGCACACTTGTAGTGCTCTTCGCCCACTACTTGTGGGGTAAGTATGCGCGAGGTAGAGTCCAATGGGTCTACCGCTGGGTATATACCAAGCTCAGCTATTTTACGGCTAAGTACTGTAGTAGCATCTAAGTGAGCAAACGTGGTAGCAGGAGCAGGGTCAGTCAAGTCATCGGCTGGTACATATACTGCCTGTACCGATGTGATAGAACCACGCTTGGTAGAGGTAATACGCTCTTGCATCACACCCATTTCAGAAGCTAGCGTAGGCTGGTAACCCACGGCCGATGGCATACGGCCAAGTAGAGCCGATACCTCAGAACCCGCTTGGGTGAAACGGAAAATGTTGTCGATAAAGAAAAGTATATCACGACCGCCCGACTTCTCATCGCCATCACGGAAATATTCTGCTACTGTAAGACCAGACAAGGCTACACGTGCACGTGCTCCCGGTGGCTCATTCATTTGGCCAAATACCAATGTGGCTTGGCTCTTTGCAAGCTCTTCTTTGTCCACCTTGGTTACATCCCAGTCGCCTTGCTCCATGCTGTGCACAAAGTCTTTACCGTATTTAATTACGCCAGACTCTATCATTTCGCGCAGTAGGTCGTTACCCTCACGAGTACGCTCGCCCACACCGGCAAATACTGATAGACCTGCATATGCTTTTGCAATGTTGTTGATCAACTCCATGATCAATACCGTTTTGCCCACACCGGCACCACCAAACAAACCAATTTTACCACCCTTGGAGTAAGGTTCAATAAGGTCGATAACTTTGATACCAGTGAAAAGTACTTCAGATGAAGTAGACAAATCTTCGTAGCGCGGAGGCTGACGGTGAATGGCGTAGCCACCAGCGTTGCTCACTTCGCCTATACCATCTATGGCAGTGCCTACTACGTTAAACAAGCGACCTTTTATTTGGTCGCCCACAGGCATAGTTATGTTGGCACCGGTAAGGTGCACTTCAGCACCGCGCTGCAAGCCTTCAGTGGCTTCCATGGCTATGGTGCGCACGGTGTCTTCACCTATGTGCTTTTGGCACTCTAGCACCAAGTCGCCCTCGGGGCGCTTTACTACAAGTGCGTCAAGAATTTTTGGTAATTGTTGGCCGGCTGGGAAGGTTACGTCCACTACGGGGCCAATGATTTGTGCAACTTTTCCGATGTTTTGAGACATGCGATTTTTGTTTAAAAATTTATGCCCTCTGCGGGCTGGATTTCGGGCCGCGAATGTAGTTACTCGTTTTGCATGAAAAAAGAATATCCGAAACTTTGTTTCTACTACCGTCTTCAAACAAAGCTTTTTATGGCTTTACTTATTGGAAATAAGGGCTTTATAGGATAAAAATTGTTGGAAAAAATTACATGGTATCGGGTTGAACCCATATTATTGAATTGAAATTTTCAATTGCATAAACGAATAATAAAATCTACCCTTTTGGCCTCATTGCATTCCGCGTATGAGTTGATTTTCTAAATCGGGATTAACCTAACTAATGCAGGTAGTTCAGATTGTTCCAATCCTTCTACTGCATAAGTTGGGTTTAAAACATAGCCAAAAAGTAAGAGGCTGCTTCAATCAATTGAAACAGCCTCTTGTATTTATTCTATCAATTTATTTTTTGCCTATTCCACCACCAATTGATTAAATAGCACACCACCATCATATTCTAATATAACCAGGTAGGTGCCAGAGGCTATGGTGGGGGCTAGTGTGATTGTGGCATTTGCATTTTCCAGCAAATTCATATTGCACTTATGTACCACACGGCCACTCAAATCTACTATGCTCATGGTGTAGTTTGCCTTTTGTGCTACACTCATAGTAAATGTGCCAGTGGTGGGGTTTGGGTATATATCAAAATCATTGCTGCTTTGCTGCATGCTTCTGTACACGTTGTTGCTACCACAGTTTACAAAACTTACTTGGCTTGGCGATAATATCCACACACCAAAATAAAAATTGCTGGTGGTATAATCTATAGGGGCCTCGTAAGCCGTGGTGTCTACTGCAAACACTATGCTATCGGGCGGTGTGTTTTGTGCTATGTACTGCTGGTTTAAACTAATGTCTAAATCTACTTGGGCTAACCAATTGTTTAGCTGCACTTGCTCTACCGAGTCTAAGTCGCAATCATCTAAATGGCGGTATATGTGCCTTGCCAATAGCGGATTGCCCAAGGTGCGGAACAGTTGGCCCTTGTCCAATTCCAAATAAAATTGTTCCTTATAAGTGCTGTCGGTAAGCAGTGTATCGGTCATTGTATTTAGCACATCTACATATTGCTGCACAGGTGTTTCAAAACTTGCAGTGTTGTTAGTTTGAGCTAGCTGGTTGTTGTAAAACAAATTTTCCATAGCTGTTTTCATATTGTAACGGCCCCACTCCATGCGGCCCCGTATGCCTTGGTTGGTACGGTCTAGGCCACTGGTAAGTATTTCGTGAAAGAGGGCTACAGCCACCGAGTCGTTTGCCAAACTATCGTACATCTGCATGTGCCATGCTGCATACACTAGTGCACTGTCCAATGGCACATTGGTAAATGTGGCAGTGTTTATAATGGGGTTGCCCATGTCCACCACTGCATCCTTTAGCTGGCCATGCGGAAGAAAAGCTTGTGTTAGTTTTTCTGCTTGCCCACTTGGTTTTTCTAAATTTAATCTTTTAGATATTACAACCTGAGGCCTTACACTTTCGCAAGCAGTGTTATACTCTGGCTCATTGTCTATAAATGTAACTGCGCAACCCATACTTGCGCCATTCCAACCATTTTGATTGCAACCTTGACTTGGGGCCGTGTATACCTCTATAGCTACATCGGGCATGTCGGGTGTGAAAATACCTTGTGATTGTAAATCTAAACTGCCATCGTTTACATAGCCTCCCCAATAGTTTTGTTGTGCATCTATTTCCATGGTGCAGTTAGCATCATCGCACAGTGTGTTTAGTGTGCCATATATGCACTTGGCTGTATAGTCGCCCATGTTGTTGTGACCTTGGTACAGATGTATGCTTTTAGCATCTATTAGTTCTATGCACGACTCCACATCCACAAAGTTGTTGTAGCCACCTGCCCCGGCTGACGACATGTTGAGCGCAGCATCATTAGCAGTTATAGCATAGCCGTTCATGTTAGTAAAGTTAGAACAGCGCACACTTAACCGGCCGCCTTGCTTTACAAGTGCCTGCCTGGCATTGGTAAAGTTAGTTTCGCTCACATATAGCTCCACCAAACTTTCGTCATACACGCAAGCGGGCTGTGTATAGCTATATCCGCTATAAGCGGGCGCATTAAAATTACATTTTCTTATGTAGCTAGCATTGTGCAGCGAGTTAGACTCTAGGTGGCACGCATCAAAACTGCATAGATCTAATTTGTACCTGCCATCCATAGCCCTAAAGCCTGAGCGAATGCCGCTAAAGGATGTGCCTGCACCAACAGTGTATGTGTAGCGGGAGTGCAGGCGCACTTGGTTAAAGTTACAGTTTTCTAAAAAGCATGTGGTGGCATACCACACTTGCACCTCACCACCAGCGGTTTGGTTAGTGGTGTTGGTGTTGTTGTCAACAAAGTTTACGTTGGTGCCTTTTAAGTTCATATCGGTCCATAGTCGGCCATTATTGGTTAAGTCCACTGCACAGTTTTCTAGTTCTATACTTCCCATTTTGTAGTTGGCATTTTGCAGCTCTGCCCAATCATTTATCACAAGCATTACATCCGTTGGGCCATCGCCTACTAGTTTTAATTTAGATTGATAGCCTGTAACAAGTTCTGCATCATCTATGCCGCGGAATTGGATGTAGCCGCTTTGGGCATTGGGGTGTGTGGGTGCAAAGGTGGCACCTGCGGCTATGTGGAGCTGGCCGCCATCGAAGATAATGGCCGAGTTCTCAGTAATTAGGTTTACAGTACCGCCCGAATAGATCAACTTGCCACCGCTGTTGACGATTATTTTTCCACCTAACAAATCTAATTGGGCTCCTTCTGCTATTCTGAGTTCTGCACCGTCTCCAACAATAATTTCAGAACCGTTTTCCAGAACCACTTCGGATTCATCTTCTAGTGATAGAACAGAGTTGGCTAATAACTCAAGTCGGCCAACATTGCCATTGTCATCTCCTAAAAGAAGCTGACCACCATCCAGAATGTGAATTTCATTCCCTTTACATCCTGTAAAAACAGTGAATTCCGAACCTGTTTCTGGTGTCGGTTGAGGATTGATATTAGGTGAAATTGAATTTCTAACAAAATAATCACACGCGTTATTTGAATTAATATGAAGCTTTCCATCACCGGAAATCGTAGTGTTTTCAAAAATTGTATTACTTGTGGTAGCCCCAAAATTGTATGATTTTCCATTGGTATCTATCAACCACTCGTTTGGGTCGTTAGTAATTTTGTAATAGAGCCAATTGGCAGTAACTCTGCTAAGTTCCACATGAGGCTCGTTTGTTTGAGGAATAGTGACAGCGTCAAAAGGCATGTCGCAACGGAAATTTGGAGTTGCTGCCAGTTCAGTATAGATATCATAGTCCTTTAAACCTAAGGCACTAACTGTTGGAATAAATCCTGCTTTATCCTGCAATACAATCACATCAATACCTTCTATTTCATTCTCTATTAATTCTTCTATATTACTAAACCATTCAATGTAACTTCCTGGGCAGCTATCAAAGGTCAAATCCGATGGCAAACATGGAGTATTGAAATTTGCCAAAAGACTTTCTGTACTGGCAATAGGTAGCGTTTCTATGGTAATACCAAGTTGTTGGCTTAATAAACTGATTGACTCTTGACTTGGTATTGCCCCTATCATACCACTCATCGATGCCGCCCCAGCCGACAATGAATAAAATATAAAACCACCTCCAGGCGGGTCGTTAATGGGCTCGCCATTTAGACCACCATTGGCAATTGCATAGTTAGCCGTAAGTTCTGGGTATCCGTTGTTGGTATTTAATCCCTCCAATTCGTTCAAAAAAGCGATGTGGGTTGGGTTGATAAACGGCTGTATAGGAACGCTCGTAAATTGATCCTGAACAAGCAGTAACATCTGCTGACCAGCTGGTTGTTCAGCCTTATTATTAGGAGAAAACTCAAGAAATATGCTGGCAAGTCCTCCTATTTGATTGTTCGCCCAAATCTGAAGTCCTAATGGAAAATTTGCACCTAAGTGAGGTGAATCAAATGAAATGAATCTATCACAATTATGAACCATAGAATTTGTTTCCATGTATGACAGTGCATAACGCACAACCAATCCACCCATACTTACACCAACAATAGCATTCTTATTAGAAGTTGAGTTGATCGAATTGATATACTCAATAAGTTTGATAGTAAGATACGCATTGCTTTGGATGGGCAAACCCGAATCGTCCCAATTGAGTATGATAATGTCATAACCTTCTGCCCGGAGTGTAGTGGCCAAACGTCTTGAAACAGGAGTATTAACTCGAGAATACACTTCAGGTTCAAAAGTATCTTCAAAGAAATCAATTCCTTCAATAATAATTATTGGCTTCTCCAATTGACTAGCATTACCATCACTCCTTGGATAGATAGTGTAGGTTCCAGATGCCGCTGAGAAATTCGTTACTCCATCCGAATAGGTTATGTCAGCTGTTATAGGCTGCGGAGTTTGACCATAAATTTTAGCCGCTAATAAAACAGCGCTTAGAACTTTGAATAATTTTAATTTCATTTGGTGGGCTTTAAAGGTTGGAATGGCAAGAAACAATTGGAAAATGTTTTACATCATCTATAGTCGGTATAGTCTATTCGAAAAATACAATCAGTTACGGTAATAGTGCTGTCTAGTTCTGGACAATAACATTCGAAAAAGCAATTACCGTGGATTTCTTCAGCTATGGTGTCGATTTTTGTAATTTCCAATACTCCTGTGTGATTTGAGTCGGTTGTGAAGGTGTCAATAAAACCTGTTGTGTAATTAAGGGTAACTGTTCCATAAGTAGCTCCTCCATTCATAGAATAAATTCCTGTTTCGAGTGGAAGAGTAGATTCAAAACCCAAGTCAAATGAAGTGAAATCTGCACAATAGAAGAGTCCATAACAAAACCATTCGCTATTGTATATTTCTGAATCAGTATCCGAAAGCCAGAAGTCATTAGTGCAACTTTCCCATTGTACGCCATTTAAGGTAGCACTCATGTAATCTGTTTTTGGCTTAGGTGTAGGTGGAGGAACTGGTGGTTCATGCTTGCAAGCATTAATAATTATGCAAAACATAAATAAAATGGCAAGTTGACTGTAGCAATTTTTCATTTTTCACGATCAAGTTTTAGTTGACTAAAGAAAACACTAAATATAGAATAAACAAAATTTCTTTCATAAACAAAAGTTTGTTTTTTGTACGTGTCCACCGCGCAAGTTTCTAACTCAGTGGTGGCCATTCATTTCGAATGCCTTATATTCCGTAGCAAGAAGCATAAGGTAATGCCCCAAATAAATAGTAGCATCGCTAAAATAAACCGCACTTGCATTGGGCCAAGGAGAATCGTTTTGGTTTTGAAAAGCCCAGTCAATGCGCCTAGATGTCATGGGGATGCATTCACCCGCTTCATTACCAATTTTGAGAAA
>JANOXJ010000053.1:0-15336 GCA_031418455.1 Flavobacteriales bacterium
ATTTTTTAAAGCATCAATTAAGTTAGTAGCACTGTTTTGATTAAGAACGCTAAAATCGATAGGTTTAATGATTATTGGACTTAATCTTAATTCAGTAGAACGGGAAACTGCTGTAACCACTACTTCGTTCATTTCCGATACAGATTGACCCATAAGGTAATCTACCACAGTGTCATTGCTAATATGAATGCGCTCCACCCTCTTTTTATAACCTATCAAGCTTATTTCAAAAAGATATGTTCCTGATTTGATGTTTTTTAATTTGTAGTTACCATCCTTGTCTGAAGTAGTACCACTTTTTAAGTCACTTATATATAGAGAAACTCCCGATAAAATTTCATTTGTTTGTTCTTCTTTTATGTTACCCGAAATTTCGTTTTGAGCAACTGTAGTTTGTGTTGCTAAAACGAAAGCCACTATTGTATAAATGATGTTTAATTTAATCATGATTGCGTATTCAAATTGCCTAAATGACAATGCACGTAAATGTTTTTGTATAATCCTTTGTCAAGTTTATTTTGTAGTGGCTTACTAAACAGCTTGTCCAGTCGTTCAATGTTTGTGGTATCATTTGAAAATAAATTCAATTAATGCAACAATGTTGCAAAAGTAATCATTAACTTTGTAATCGCAACAGTGTTGCATTAAAAATTTTCTAAAAGATGAAGTCTGTAAGAAATACAACTGCCAAAACGGAAATACAAGAACTTATATCCAACTCACCAGTTGCTTTGTCGCACACTGAAATACAGCTTGCAACACAAGGTCTTTGCGATAGGGTTACAATTTATCGTGTTTTGGAACGCTTGACCATTGAAGGTTTGATACACAAAGTTGTCAATGTAGATGGTGTTGTCAAGTATGCCGGTTGTCATAGCTGCTCGGTAAAGCACAACCACAATCATATTCATTTCAGTTGTCAAAAATGCAAGTCCGTAACTTGTTTGGAAGATGTTGAACCATCTTTTAAGTTGCCAAAAAATTATAAAGTCAGCGAAGCAAATTTTACACTTGCTGGTCTATGTCCACAATGCTCATAGTGCCGGAGTGCAGCCAGGCAAAATAAAAAGTGAAGCAACTTGCTTTTGATTTTGTGGATGGCATTGCTTCTCTTTTTGTTTTGCGAAGGGGTGGCAATTTGGCCATTGATTTTCAGTGCTAAGGTCGATTGAAGGACGGGCGGACTGCAATGAGGGATAATGGTTGCGGATTTAAAAAGATGGCGATTTGGGAGGCGAAAACTGTCTGCCAACACTGAACTTGATACGAAGCATCTCGGCTCAGCCGAGTCTTCATTTAACCACTGAGCAGCCAATTTATTGAAGATAATGTTGTAGCTGAGTTATTGTTATTCTACAATTTTAATTACCACATTACCCGTTTTTTGGCCCGATTCAACGTATTTGTAGGCCTCTACAATTTGGTCTAACTTATATTGCCTGTCAATCACTGGCTTGTATTCTCCTTTTTGAACAAGCTCCTTTAGAAATATTACGTCCTGTTTAGTTATTGTTGGAATTGGAAATAGAAGTTTTTTGCCTCCCCAAAGAGGTGTCGTAAGTGCAAAAAGTATATTCTCACCATTCTTCCCCAGTTCGGTTGAAATGTAAATTCCTTTTTTAGTGAGCAAAGGCTTGCACTGTCCAAATGAGCTTTTACCGACAGCATCAAAAATGAATTCAAATTTATTATCAGTCTTTGTGAAATCCTGTGTCTGATAATCAATAACCGTATCAGCACCAAGCGATTTGACCAAACATATATTTTTGGTATTACACACTGCTGTTACTATTGCTCCAAAATGTTTTAATAATTGTACAGCCGCAGAACCAATAGCACCCGTAGCTCCGTACACTAAAACATTTTGTCCTCGTTCCACTTTTGCTGCTCTTATATCCACTAAGGCATAATGCGCTCCTTCTGTAAGTGGTGCCGCTTCTTCAAAGCTTAAATTGTCTGGCATATTTATAACTGCATCCGTTTCAGCAATTGTCAAATACTCTCCGTGTCCTCCGCAGGTTTTATCATTAAATCCAAAAACTTTATCTCCCTTCTTAAACGTTGTTACGTGCTGTCCCATCTCTTCAATTATTCCAGCAAACTCGCAACCCAGTATTTGATATTTAGGTCGGAATAGTCCAGTCCAAAATCTTGAAATAAAATATTCGGCACTGCGGAAACCTGAGTCGGTACGGTTTACTGTAGATGCATAAACCCTCACCAATACTTCGTTGTCTTTGGGCAGTGGTTTATCAACTTCCATTAATGAAGCAACTTCTGGTGGTCCATATTTTGAATATACAATTGCTCTCATTTTCTTTATGTTCTGTTTATTTTTTTGCCAATACCATGATTACCAAAAAGGAAATACAGGGCAATGGTTTCCGATACACCAGCACCAATTATTATGAAACGCAAGTGCTGCGCGTGGGCTATAGCTATAAGTTTTAATAAGTGCAGTCCATTCTAAAAAAAAAATTACCTCACCACCATCATCACCTCGCCACTTATTCCTTGTTCGTTCATCACCCTCACCATATAAGCACCACTGCTTAAGTTCTCATTGGTTATTTGCAAAGTGTTTTGAACGTTGTTCCACTCATTTACTTTTTGGCCAAGGGAGTTGAAGAGTTGAACTTGGAAAATGCCTGAGGGGAGTTTGAGTGTTGCAGATTCGGCCATTGGGTTGGGGTAAATCTGAATCTCTGCTGATGAATACTTCTCTTCGTGCCAAGTATATCCATTTGTTGTCTTGAGTATGGTGGTGTTTTGCCCACAGATATATCCTACTGACACGCTTGGAAAATATATCGAAGTCAGGGCATTTGTGGTTGGTGACGATTCTACAAACCAAGACAGTCCTGCATTGGTTGTCACCAGTATCATCCCCTCTGCACCCACTGCATACCCAACATTTTCACTTGTAAAATGGACACAATATAGATCTGAAGCAATTCCACTATCAAGCGAATCCCAAGTTTCACCGCCATCAGTTGTTCTTAGTATTATTCCTGCTTCGCCAACAATGTAACCGTTCAGTAAGCTTGTAAAAAAGATAGAGCTAAGTTTGGATGAAGTACCACTAGTGGATGCTGTCCAGCTAGTTCCCCCATCTGTTGTCTTTCTTATCAGTCCGTTCCAACCAACCACAAATCCAAGGTCTTCATTGAAAAAGTACACGTCTAACGTTGAGGTAGCGCCACTTGTGCCGGTTATAGACAGAGTGGTCCAAGATGCACCACCATCAATTGTTTTCCTACCGGAACTTATACCTACAGCGAATCCTTTTTCCTCTGTTGTAAAAAACACATCGTAAAGTGGATTCGATGCACCGCACTCCACCACTTCCCAACTATCGCCTCCATCATTTGTTTTGTACATAACCCCGGTTGCTCCGAACCCTACAGCGTAACCTAAATTCTCATCCAAGAAGTGCATTTTTCTGAACCACTCTGTTGTGCCCAATGATTGCTGATCCCACTCCTCACCGCCATCATTGGTTTGGAGTATTTGTAAAAACTGACCTACAATTATTCCTTCTGAATCATTCCAGAAGTATATATCTCCAAAAGATGGTGCTCCGAAACTATCCTGTTCCGTCCATTGGCCAAAAAGAGATTGAGAAATTAAAATGAAGAATAGCAAGTAAATTGATTTCATAGATTCAGAAATTAAGGTTATAAGAAAAAAGACTTTGCTATACGCGGAAGGTTGCTTAATCAAAAAAGCCTTTGCACTATCACCTAATTTATTCGAAACAAAAATTTGACATGCACCAGCACGAAATTCTGGTGACGCCATTTACAATAGCAATTTGACTTTCATCGATTATCAATCCATTAGCAGAATACATATGAACATTCCAAACTTCATCACTAAGTTTTAATGCTGCGCTCTCCATAGCTTTAAAACCACATGAAAAAACAGTTCACCTCACCACCATCATCACCTCGCCACTTATTCCTTGTTCGTTCATCACCCTCACCATATAAGCACCACTGCTTAAGTTCTCATTGGTTATTTGCAAAGTGTTTTGAACGTTGTTCCACTCATTTAATTTTTGGCCAAGGGAGTTGAACATTTCTACTTTCCAATTGCCCGATGAGAGTTGAAGAGTGGCATATTCTTCCATCGGATTTGGGTAAAGATGAACATGCTGTAAAAGCTCTTCTGAAAGATTGACGAAGTAAACCCATTCTGATTCTGTCTCACAACCAAATTCGTTTGTAATTAAACACCAATATCCGCCATCCTTTAAAAATGGGTCAAGAGGAGTGAACGTTTGAGCTGTTGCATCAAGTACAGGTAAATCATTGTGATACCATTGATAATAAGGCCCATCATCATTGGCTGTTAATTCTGTTCCATCCACTGTTATTCCAAAATCAGGAAATGAATGCACAGTAAGAGGCATCTCACTTGATACGCTGCAAAGCGGATTACTCAATGTTAGACCAAGCGTAAATTCACCTACCTCAGCAAATTCGATTGGAATGGTTCCGGTATTTCCTGCTTGCTCAGTTCCATCTAGTGTCCATACATAACTATCAATATAGTCTCCTGTGAAGTCCAAAGTTTGGTATGTTCCTATACAGGTGTTGTCATACTCTGGCAATTCATTGAGCCAAGCACAATCATAAATAGTATGTGTTGTTGTGTTGGTCACCACCGGTTCATTGCCATCAAAATAAATGTAAGCAGTATTGTGTATTTCGTCCCAGCCTTGCAATGTGGGTAATGGCTTAATACGATATACTACATAGCCTTGCGAGCCTGGCTCGTCACTTGCACTATCGGGCAAATTGATATTATTAAAAATGAATTGCACATGGCCATCGGTATCTATTACAGTGCTGTAATTGTGCGATGCAAATACAGGATAAAATGTGGTTAGGTCGAGGTGTGCAACATCCAAGGTATCTTCAATCACAATATTAACTGCTTCTGCATTTCCGGTATTTTGAAAACGTATGCGGTATTCTATCTCATCATCTGCAAGGATAAAATGTGGCTCAGCATATCCTTCAGGGATGGCTTGTTTGTCGTTGGGGTCGTAGCCGCAACTTACAGTATGTGTTGATACCCAAACCTCATCAATGAAATTGACATCCGCATCATCAAACAAACTAATTGCATAGTCGAAATCGAAGGTCTGTCCAACATAGTCAACTCCAGGTCCTTCAACATGACATTGCAACAAAATTTGTTCCCCAGGTAGGAGGGTCGGAATGTTCCATGTAATCACTCCGTTAGATGTATCATCTGGCGCTGTTGCAAGAGGATTTGATAATTCACTAATCACAAACATTGGATCACAAGTGATGGTGAATATTCCATCCATTGGATTATTACCTGTATTGTGTAACCATATGCCTGGATTGAATCCATTGGTGCAATGAATATTTCCATCAAACACGTTTGAAGGAAACACCACGGCATAGGAACTATCACCGGCAGGTGCGAGCCCGTAACTATATAAACTACAGTTGGGTATTTCAAATTCGCTATATCCATCTTCCGAATAAATCCATTCATTGTCGGGCAATCCGACCTGTATGGAATAGTCGCCTGCAGGTAATTCAGGAAACTGGAAGTATCCAATATTGTTTGTGAATACAGTAATGTCAACTGGCTGCAAGTTAACTGGAATATTGGCCATTCCCATACTCAGAAAATTCCAGTTGTCATTTTGGTTATTGGGTGTTGGGTCATAAAAAACATAGCCCTGAGGCTGGTCCCCCAAGTTGCATGAGCCATCATCACAATCAGCATAAGATTGATAGTTACACGCATCAGGATTGGTACAACCTAGGGTTAAGCACAACGAAGGATCGCCACAAGTTGCAAGGGGATCATAATTGCATGAACCTTCAATCATGCAGCCTACAACTCCATAGGTGCAACTTCCGTCATCACAACCCGCATTAGGCTCATAGTTACAGGCAAGTGGATCAATGCAACCACTCAAAAGGCATGTGCAATTATCCCATGTTGCAAGCGGATTGTAATTGCAAGCATCGGCATTCATACAGCCTTGAATGATGTTGTCATCACTACAGGCACATTTCATCTGATATGCTGCATCAGACATTCCAATACCTTGCTCATACATTTCTACAGTTACTCGTCCACAAATGTGTGATTGGGTGGTGAATTGGCCGAGTAGAATCCTTAATTCTGAGCCAGCTGTCCCTTGTGAGCTATCAGCCGTTGCTAGCATGTAATCACCACTCCAACCCTCCCAATTTGTCCATATGTATATGTAACCACCGTCTTCAAAATTATCCACCCAGTTGCCCTGCCATCCATCTGTTATTACTACATCTTCACATGAGCAATCCGCAGCGCAGTTTATTGAAATCCACGAATCGAATGCTAAACTAGGATTACTCAACAATTGGTTACAATTGATTTCTGAAGCACTACTCGATCCAATTGATGATTGCCAAAACCCTGTTGAAGAGGAGATATATGTGTAAGTATCGTTCATCCAATTACCGGAAACACGCATTACTACATTTTCTGGTTCTTGGCAAACTGCATACATTCGATAAGTAACATAACCTGTAAGGTCAACTCCATCTGAGTATGTCCCGGCATGCACGGCAACTGTGTCAAACTCAATTGCAACAAGCTGGGCATGGCTCAAATTATTTATCGCAATCAACTTAAGTATGACAAGAAATTGGTATATTGAAAAAGTATTTTTCATTGTAAATTAAGGTTTTAATTTGACTCAAGTATATGACAACCAAATTCATTTATAGTTGCTCCTTGAGAGTATTGGATTAACTTCATCAACCTATTTTGAATTAAGGGTTCATTTTGCTTAACGAATATAAATATCAATTGTAATTTAGAATACTATAAAAAAAAGTGATTTATTTCTAAATCACTTTTTACAATTCAATAATATCAATAATTTCAAGTAATAAAAACCTACCTCACCACCATCATCACCTCGCCACTTATTCCTTGTTCGTTCATCACCCTCACCATATAAGCACCACTGCTTAAGTTCTCATTGGTTATTTGCAAAGTGTTTTGAATGTTGTTCCACTCATTTACTTTTTGGCCAAGGGAGTTGAAGAGTTCTACTTTCCAATTGCCGTTCGATATTTTTAACGTGGCAAAATCTTCCATAGGATTGGGGAAGAGTGAAAGAGAAATATTGGCATTCTCAAATACTGCGCTTTCAAAAATGGTGTTGGTAGTGCCTGTGCAGCCCCATGTGTCTGTAACCACTGCATATACTTGCATGGCATCGACAGTGTAAAGCCACGGATCCAATGTGTTTCCATTTTCCGATGGCAACAATTCACCAAACGAATACCATGCGTAGAAATAGCCTGTTGGAGCGGTCACTAAGCCTGTATTTATATCGTACACTATGGTCACATCTGGATTGGCGTGCACCATTACAGGCATCTCACTCGTTACACTACAAAGCGGATTACTCAATGTTAGACCAAGCGTAAATTCACCTGCCTCATCAAACTCAATTGGAATGGTTCCAGTATTTCCTGCTTGCTCAGTTCCATCTAGTGTCCATACATAACTCTCAATATATTCTCCGGTGAAGTCCAATGTTTGGTATGTTCCTATACAGGTGTTGTCATACTCAGGCAATTCATTGAGCCAAGCACAATCATAAATAGTATGAATAGTTGTGTTAGTCACCACCGGTTCATTACCATCAAAATAAATGTAAGCGGTATTGTGTATTTCGTCACCGCCTTGCAATGTGGGCAATGGCTTAATACGATATACTACATAGCCTTGCGAGCCTGGCTCGTCACTTGCACTATCGGGCAAATTGATATTATTAAAAATGAATTGCACATGGCCATCGGTATCTATTACAGTGCTGTAATTGTGCGAAGCAAATACAGGATAAAATGTGGTTAGGTCCAGGTGTGCAACATCCAAGGTATCTTCAATCACAATATTAACTGCTTCTGCATTTCCGGTATTCTGAAAACGTATGCGGTATTCTATCTCATCATCTGCAAGGATAAAGTGAGGCTCAGCATATCCTGCTGGCACTGCATATTTATCGTTGGGGTCGTAGCTACAAACTACATTTGGTTGCAACAGCCAATCATTCTGGTAAAATGTTCCGCCCTGTCCATCTACCAACAAAAGGTCCATGGTAAAATCAAATTGCTGACCAGCAAAACTTGCACCAGGGCCATTGATGTGGCATTGATACAATACCGATGTGCCGGGCAATTGGTTCACAATATTCCAAACCATTACACCATCGCTATAACTGTCGTATGGTTCTGCACCTGACAATGTGGTTGGCACCAGCACACCATCAAATGTCATTGTAAAAGTTCCATTGAGCGGAACGGTACCTGTGTTCTGTACCCACATGCCAGGGTTAAATCCGTTTACACAATGGATATTCATCATCCAAATGCAACATGGACCGCTCAATTGCAACATAGTTGCATTGTCGACAGGTGTAAGCCCAATATTCAATCCATTGCAAGTAGGAAGTGTAACAGTAAATGTTGGGCCATTAGACAATTCCCACACACCACCTGGGTCAGTATAGTTGATGGTGTATGTGCCAAGCGGTAGTTCTGCCAACACAATATCTCCATTGGCATCAGGGTATACGATTGTGCCAGTTTCCACTATAGTTATATAACCTGTGCCACCAATAACAGGTTCACCAAAAAATCCTGTTTGCATGATGCCATCGCCATTTAAGTCTTGAAAAAGTTGAACGTTGAGATTGGCGCCATAAACACACGAGCCATCATTGCACGTTGCATATTGCATAAAGTTACAGGCAGAATTATCGTTACATCCTGCATAACCGCAGCCAGTTATTGTATTAATAAGGGCATCGGGATTGTAGTTGCAAGAAGTAGGGCTTGTACAACCACAAACGTTGGTGGCAGGCTCGTTACCCAATACTACTACTATCTGAGAATTTTGTGAAGGCGAGGTGTTTTGTGCCGCCAGCTCAATGTAGTATTCAGTGTTAGGCTGAATGGTTAAATAATCTTCGATATTCACACAATTGCTTGTAGTAAACGTGTCGGAACAGTATACCATTTCTAACATGCTGCAATCGCCTCCGTCTGTAAGTGCATACACTGTTAACCAATATTGTGCATAGTTTACCCAAGTGCCTATTGTCATATTGGTATTTGTTCCTGAATTGATATGAAACCATCCGGTACTCAAATTTGATGCATTAGCACATTCATTGAGGAGTGGATTTACATTGCAAAGAGAAATAGTTTCAGTTTGGCCACTCACCAATGCAGAGGCCAGCTCACATGTTCCATTGCCAGGGTCTCCCAACATCACTTCTGTTATTTCTAAAGGGATGCCGGTCTGACATCCGTTAGCATCAACAACATTGAAATTATAATTGCCTGCTACTTCAAAACAATTGTAAAAGCCAGCGGTGCCGACTCCTCCGTTGCCCCAATCCATAACATATGGCGGAGTGCCGCCACACAAGCTCATATAAAGACAATATGAACCACAATTGGAAAAACCGGAACTTTGGCATACCACAATCGGGGTAATTATTTGCCAAAAATTATTGAGGCACACTTCATCACTTCCCAATTCTACATCGCCTATGTCATAAACCGTATAAGTAACACAAACATTTTGCGGACCACTGCCATCGCCATTTGGCAAAATGGATATCTCCACCGCTTCCGAAAAGTTGAAGGTATTCCAACTTGAAATTACTCCATCTACATCAGTTTGTATGGTCATATAAGCAGGATTGATACAATCAACACTGGCAACGCTATTAATTAAATGCGCTTGGTCCGAACATAAACCTGGCTGATAAGTAATGGTTGCTACAACACATTGCGAAAAGGCCAATTGATTAAAAAATAAAATGGAAATCGCAGTAATAAAGAGACTAAGGTTTTTCATTTGGTTAAAATTAAGGTGTTGAGTCTAAAGACTTTTAGACGTCTGATTTGGTTGCGCAATCTAACTAACGTTGAAGTTCGTTGTACATAAGTGAAAGTCAAACCCACTTATAATGACCATAGACACACTCCTATTGTATTGACACCCCCTAAAAAAAAGGTGGTGGCAGCTCAAATTGTATGTTATAAGTGCTGCTCATTGTGCTAAGCTAATTCTAATTTATGCAGTTAAGGTTTTCAAATGAATTAAAAGCCGTTGCTTTTGTACGGGGTGACTATTAATTGTATGAATGAGTTTTAACCCAAACCAAAGTTTGCCTAATAAACCTGTCAATCAATAATTTTGCTTTGTCATTTCTAAAACTGAAGAAGTATTGAACGTTATGATTTATTTTCAATATTTTGCTGGCACACTATCGCTAGTAATAAATATTTTTTTTATTAATGTCCACCTTATGCCCTCGCCCTTGCTATTAATGTAAATATCAAATAAATGCCACCAATAGCTAAAGCAGCCATTGCAGCGCCCCTGCCTGTTTTCTTTTTACCTGCCTTTGTATTTTTTAATACTCTGAATGCTCCTATGACTGCATTGAATGCTAGTAAAAAAGCGAGCCACGACAACCAGAATAATGAGCTCAAACTTGCTCCGTTAACTAACATACCAACGGCTATCAATAAAACTACCCAAGCTAAAACTGATTCTATTAGACTTATAATACCAATGCGTTTAGTGTTTAGTTTTTTCTTCTTCTTTCGTTTTTTTTCAATCTCGTCAGGTTTCGACTTTTGCTTGTTCTCGCTATTTGGCAATAATTGTTGTTCTACTAATTTTAAATCTATTTGATTTATAAAGCTCTTTTTAACTATCGTTTTCAATTTTTTTTCTTGCGATATATCTGCCATCACTGATTCGTCAGGTTGGTTAGTATCACTTTCAGCAATTATTCCTTTACAATCTTCTGCTTTTGATAATTCCGCATTGCATTGTGCGTTTTCAGACGTCACCTTTTTTGCCCCTTCTGACAACTCATGCACATTATTACTCTTGTTCCAATCTACATTGTAGCCCGCCATATAGCGCCTTTTTTCCACTGTGCAAGATGAGAATGTATGTATAACAACTATTAGAAGAGCTAAGATTTTTATATAATGCATAAATAAGGTTTAGACTAAGTATCTATTTATGTCAAAAATATGAAAAACCTTTTCAAAAAATTCTTTTTTTTATACTGAGCCTTTCATTATTTCAAATGCATAAATCCCCCTACCTACCCATATATTTGACAGCGTTTTTTACTCCAACAGTGTCTTACAATTCTCTATGAAAATCTGGTTAAAATTTATTTGTGTTGCTTTGCTGCTCTACTCGGGCATTTTTTCCCTTTGGCACCCTATGATTCCCGGTGGTTTTGGGGTGGCCACCACTACCCTAAAGCCTGGCCGCAACGAGTTCCAGACTTAACAAATAAAACATACAAGACTCTAATAAGACCAAAATTGGGTGATTGAAAATATTCTAATCCTCATGTCTTTAATGATTTTCCTTAAAAGTTGTCAATTGTTGAAACAAGTCATCAAGTTTGGAATTATGAATATAGTTGTTCTCTTTCTTTTTAATTTCCTCCTCAATTGTTTCTAATCGATTTTCACTATCTGGGTGTGTGCTTAAATATTCTGGAACGCTTTTTCCATTCTTTTCATTTAACTTAACCATTCGTTTGAATAATTCTATCATTCCGTTAAGGTTTATTCGATTTTGGACTAATAATTCCAGCCCCCCATTGTCAGCTTCGGATTCAAAGACTCTTGAGTTTTTCAAAGTTAAGAGTTTGTTAGAATTACTAATAAACTTTTCAGAATTGTCACCTCCAGTTAAAACTTCAGTTAGCAGCTCTCTCGATAAAGAATGAGCAAGAGTTTTCATTCCATGTCTTTTTTTAATATGAGTATACTCATGCCCAAGCAACGCGGCCAACTCCGGATAGGATTCCACTTCTTTGAGCACTTGGTCGTAAACAAAAATTGAATTATCAGGCAAAGCGAAAGCATTAAATTCTTTTGCTTTCACAACATAAACTTTTGTTTTACTGTCAAAACCCAATAAGGAATTAAATTCACTAAGAAGTTCTGTTTTTTCTTCGTCAATAGGTGCTGACTTTAGAATTTCTCGTCTTAACTCTCTACCTACTTCTTGGTCAACCGAGGTTGGGATTTGCTCAACAACATAGTTAGAGACAGCAGGCACACCGTCAATACAAAAGTATATAGAGCCCCAAATCAGCAAAAAAGTAATAAAGAAAAAGGTTAGAACAAAAAGGAAACAACCCCTAAAAAATTTCTTTACTGTACCTACTTTTTTTTTACAACGTAAGTCTTAACTACCTTGTCATAGATGTTTTGTCTGTCTTCGTCCCACAGTAACCAAATTGCAGGAATGAAAAATAAACTGAAAACAGATTTAAGAGCTTCTCTTATTGCGCCTGTTTTTGCATTTCTCTGAATTTCTCCTGTATCCGCTGAAATAACATTCAAACCCATTATTTTGTGACCAAGATTACCTCCCCAAATTGAAT
This sequence comes from Flavobacteriales bacterium, assembly GCA_031418455.1. Classification (GTDB taxonomy): domain Bacteria; phylum Bacteroidota; class Bacteroidia; order Flavobacteriales_D; family Sanyastnellaceae; genus JANNVZ01. The sequence goes on from JANOXJ010000053.1 coordinate 12,497, forward strand.
AAAAAATTGCTCCAAGTATTGCTGATAATATTGCACCTCCTGCAATTGAACTAAGACTATATGGCTTATACTCTTCATTGCTATCGGCACTAAGCAGTAAAACAGGTATTGAAATAATAATTGCTTGAATTATCATTGCAAAAAACCTTTCTCTTCTGCGAGCCAATTCATATCCAAAATACTCTCCACTTGAAACAGAAGGTTCCGAAGGAATTGGTGGAGGTGCTTGTTGCGAAGTTGACCTTGTTTCTGAATTTGGCAGCGGAGGAGGGCTAACTTTTAAAATGTCCTTCAAAAGAGGTATATCTTCAGCCTTTGTCCAATGAACAAGACCCTCTGTCCAAATAAGTGTGTTCCGTTTTATGTTTTTTGATTTAAGTTCTTCAAGAGTAAACGGTCCTGTCTGGTGTCCATCTTCAGCGATATAAAATTCTTGACTCATTAGTGTTGTGATTTATTTCTTAGCTATTTTTCGTTGTGTCATTTCAAAATCGCAGGAAATTTAAGTAAACATTTATGATAATAACACAAGGCCAATTTTTTTTGTCCGTAAATGTTACCAATATCAAGTAATATTCTTTCCGTTTTTTTTTTTTACAAATTAGAAAAATTACAATTCAGTAAGGCCCAAACCTATCTAATAAGCACTTTACTTAAGGAGTGTGTTTTCACGGTATTTTATCAGGGTGTTTTCATACCCCCTAAAAAAAAACAAATACGAATTATCTAAACAAGTCAGGATTTAGCACTGGATAAAATTATGAATACAAGGTACCCAATGCCAATAATCAAAGCGGCCATTGCCAATATTCTACCTTCATTTTTATCTCCTGCATTTGTCAAAATCAACACACTAATGCCACCACTAATTCCATAAAGCGCTGCACCCATTGAAAGAACGCCTAATAGAATGGTGCCCAATATGCTTGTTACACTACCAATAACTCCAACAGCTGTCAAAATAAATAGCCAAGCAAGTATGGACATTATTAAACTAAAAACACCAGTAATTTTAGTATTGGCGCTGCCTATAGGAATCAAAATATTACGTTTATTCTTTCTTACATTTTCTGTTTCATTCTGCTCAAATGTGTTGTTTGTGCTTTTCTTTGGGGCTGATAGCTTATTGATTCTTTCTTTTGTTAATATGCCTAAAGGTTTAGAATGAGAATTATCGGTAACAATTTCTTTTTCTATTTTATGCAGGCTTTCAGGCACAATCTCAGTTTCATTTTCAATTAAATCAGGTGCAAAATTCTGTGTTGGATTATCTTCAGCTAATGGTTCTATAGTTGACTCAGGGCTCTTTTCCGCTTTAACTCGTTCATTCCACGAAATGTGATAGCCTGACATGTATCTTCTCTTTTCGACCACGCACGATGCAAGCATAACTATGGCCAATAAGACAAGAAATACGGTTTTAAAAATTCTCATAGATCAGGGTTTAGATTTTAGAGGAAAAAACGAATGTAATACGTTGGTACTATTTAAGGCTACTGCTCAAAAGATTTTTGAATAAAATAAATCCAAGTTGCTACCCATATATTTGACAACAATTAGCACACTTAGTGTGTCTTTATCTCACGTATGAAAATCTGGTTAAAATTTCTTTGTGTTGCTTTGCTGCTCTACTCGGGCATTTTTTCGCTTTGGCACCCTATGATTCCCGGGGGTTTTGGGGTGGCCACCACTGTCCTTAAGCCTGGCCGCAACGAGTTTGTTTTTACCGGCTACAACTGCCACTTTGTGTCTGACCAACCTTCGCTGCAACTACTGGTAAACGCAGGGGGCAAAACCTATTACTGTGCACAAGTGTTGGAGATAAAGAGCAACAATGTGGCCAAGGGCGCGGTTATTTTGCCCGACACTATTGCCTCTAACGAGTTTAGCTTTTATGCCAACACAAATGTGGACGGTACTGTGTTTGTAGAAGCACCCACCACCAGCGAGGGTTTTGTGCTGGACAAAAATGCTAAAGCCCTAGCTTGTGATTATCATGTAAAAACCAACGAACACAGCGGTTTTGGATTTCCTTTTCAGCCTATTATTATAGAAAGCATTCGCAACCTTATGTGGCATGTGCCCATGTGGTTTACCATGTTTGTGCTTATGGGCATAAGTTTCTTCTTCAGCATTCGCGCATTGGGCCAATCGCCTCACAGTGCCAATACATTAGACAGTCATTTTAGTAGAATTCTGTTGTACGACCTTAAAGCCTCAGCTGCAGCAAGCACTGGCCTTATATTTTGTGTGTTGGGCCTCATTACCGGCAGCGTATGGGCGCGCTTTACATGGGGCACATGGTGGGTAAACGACCCACAGCTCAATGGTGCTTTGGTGGTATTTATGGTATATGCGGCCTATTTCATACTGCGCCACTCGGTACCCGATGAGGAAAAACGCGCGCGCTTGTCGGCCATATTCAACATATTTGCCCTGGTACTTATGGTGGTGCTGCTTATGGTAATGCCACGGTTTACCGATGGGCTACACCCGGGCAAAAGCGGCAATCCTGCTTTTAGCAAATATGACTTAGACAGCAGCTTGCGCACGGTGTTTTATCCTGCTTGTGCTGGTTTTATACTGCTGGGTTATTGGATATACTCGCTCAATTTTAGAATAAGTAAATTAGAATCGGAACATGAACAAAATGCATAAAATAACCCTCATGGCAGTTGCACTTTTAATAGGCCATTGTACTCAGGCACAAACCAATATGGATGAGTCTTTTCATGCCAACGGCAGCATACGCGTGGTGGTGGCAGTGGCAGCCATAGTGCTGTTAGGTTTGTTTGCCTACATTTTCTCGCTCGAGCGCAGATTGAAAAGACTTGAAAAAA
>JANOXJ010000054.1:0-2483 GCA_031418455.1 Flavobacteriales bacterium
GGAAAGAACAGCAAATAGTTTTGCGCAAGTTTTTTAGCTCAAAAAGGCCACACCGTCATACTTCACCTTTATCTCTTCCAGCTTAGAAAGAATGCTTTCAGGCTCTTTGGTCATTACCAAATCCATGCGGTCGTCTTTAAAGTTGGGCAAACCCTTGAAGTAGTTGCTGTAGTGCCTGCGCATTTCCAGCACGCCAAGCACATTGCCTTTCCATTTTATTGAAAACTCAAAATGCTTTCGGCAAGCTTCGGCACGCATTTGTATGGTGGGAGGGGGAAGTTTTTCGCCTGTTTCGAAATAGTGTTTTATCTCGTTAAAAATCCAGGGGTAGCCTATGCTGGCGCGGCCTACCATTATACCATCCACACCATATTTGTTTTTGTATTCCAGCGCTTTTTCTGGTGAGTCTATGTCGCCATTGCCAAATACGGGTATGTGCATTTTGCCACTATCTTTTATTTTGGCTATGAGGGTCCAGTCAGCCTCACCCTTGTACATCTGCACACGTGTGCGGCCATGTATGGTAAGGGCTTGTATACCTATGTCCTGCAGGCGTTCTGCTACCTCCACTATGTTTTTAGTTTGGTCGTCCCAGCCTAATCGTGTTTTAACCGTTACGGGTAGTTTGGTTGCTTTTACAATGGCCTCGGTCATTCCAACCATTTTTGGAATGTCTTTGAGAATGCCCGCTCCAGCACCTTTGCACGTAACTTTAGAAACAGGGCAGCCATAGTTAATATCCAACAAATCGGGTCCTGTGGCTTCAATTATCTCAGCACATTTAACCATTGTTTCCACATCGCTGCCAAAAATTTGAACACCTATGGGCCGCTCATATTCATATATATCCAGCTTCATGCGGCTTTTAGCTGCATCGCGTATAAGGCCTTCGCTACTTATAAACTCGGTGTACATAAGGTCGGCACCATTTTCCTTGCACACCATTCTAAATGGCGGATCGCTTACATCCTCCATGGGTGCCAGAAGCAGCGGAAAATCCGGAAGTTCTATGTTGCCTATTTTTATCAAAACGATTTTTTATTCTTAATCAAATAAAATTGAGGCTGCAAAGATAGGGATGCCCGCACGCATAAGTGTTGAAATGAGCTATTTGCAAATTGAATAAAAATCTATTTATTACAACGACAGAACAAAATTCAAATTTATTTTCTATTGTTGCATGTAGCTTATAGAAGCAATTACATCTTAACTCATCTAAAAAAATTATTAATTTATGAAAACAAAACTTACCCAACAGATTTTTGCAGCGCTATGTGCTATAGCAATTATTTCTTCGTGCACTATAGAAAAAAGAAGATACACAGACGGCTACCATATAGAAGGACTTGGCCACAATAAAAAGATGCAAAAAGCAGAACCAGTTGTTATAGAAACCCCTACCGCAATGGAGAACACTGCAACTGAGGAAAAGACTGAAGCAGTAGTTGAAAACACACCAATCATTGTGCAGGAACCATTAGCAGTATTAGCAGAACAACCAACAAGTAATGAAGCAGAAACAGCAAAGAATGTTGCTACAAAAAGTATAGATAAAAAGGTATTGCGCCAGGAAATAAAAGCGGCAAGAAAAACTGCGCGTGCAGAAGAAATAAAAGTGCCGAGCCAAATAAATCAAGGTGCTATAAATAGCCCACAGAATGACACAGACAGCAGCGATGGTGACGCCATATTGCTTATAATACTGGCGCTATTTATTCCGCCACTAGCAGTTTTCTTATTTCAAGGTAGTTGGGATGGTGTGTGCTGGCTCAATTTGATATTGACATTATTATTCTTTTTGCCAGGCGTAGTTCACGCAATTCTTGTAATACTGGAAGTGATATAATATTTTTTGTGAATGTATTTAATAAAGGGCAAGCATGTAAACTTGCCCTTTTTTTGTCCTCTGAAATTAATCAATGAATAATCCGCTCTTTCGCCAGCTATCACCATCGGTGCAGCTTATAATATTATTTATGCTGTACTTTTTATGCCTCTCTATTGGGGCATTTGCGGCTGTGGGCATTGGCTCGGCATGGCTGAACATACCTGTGAATGATGTGCAACAAGTGCTGCAAAAAGCTTCACCGGAGCAAGCCAATACGGTAAAGGTGATGCAGGCCGCAGCGTTGATATTCGCATTCTTCTTGCCTCCTGTTTTTTACGTTTTGATATTTGGTAAAAAGAATGTAAACAGTTTTTTGCTACGCAATAGCGGATGGATAATGCTTATAGGTCCTCTGTATATTATTTCTGCTTCGGCATGGATTGATTTGTCTTCTAAACTGAACCACTGGCTTATACCGGAGGGCTCATGGCTGGAGAGCATGTTTAAATCTACAGAAGACTCTGCTATGGAAATGACAACTTCCATGTTGCAATACACCAACCCAGCGGATTTTGTGTTGAGTTTTCTTTGTATTGCAGCATTGCCCGCTATATGTGAGGAATTATTTTTTAGAGGCACACTGCAGCCATTGCTA
>JANOXJ010000055.1:0-10976 GCA_031418455.1 Flavobacteriales bacterium
AAACCTTAAAACACTAAGCGCACCGCGCGAGAGAGAGCATATGAAAAAATCTGAAATAAAATTTGACATAACAATGGATGACAACAATGTGCCTGAGAGCATACACTGGAGCGCATCTGACAACAATAAACACTCTGAGGCAAAGGCTATAATGTTGGCCATGTGGGATGCGCAAGAAAATACTACCATGCGCATAGACCTTTGGAACAAGGAGATGCAAGTGGAAGAAATGAAACAACTGGTGCACCAAACGCTAATGACATTGGCCGACACATTTGAGCGCGCTACCAATGAGAAAAACATGGCGGGTGCCATGCGCGAGTTTGGAAATTACTTTGCTGAAAAAATGAAATTACAAGGTCCTTTGTAATTAAGTCCTTTATTACAAACCCTTATTTTTTTTCTTCTAACCAACGGCCTACTTTCTTCTTGGGAGGTGCTGTAGTATTGGCCGGTGGTGTTTTATTCTCTTGGGTTTTGTTGGTAGTAGCAGCAGTGGTTGTGGTAGTTTTTTTCTGTGCCTCTTTGTTATCAAAACCATCCCACTCCAATGTAGAAGTGCTACCTGTGGTGGTTGTCTTTTCCTTATAAGCGCCCACGGTGTTGTCTTTTTTGAACAGGCCAAATTCTTCTTTCAATAGTGCTTTTACGTTTTGCTTTTCAGTCTGCATTTCCTGCTGTCTGTTTTGTTTGGCTGCATCTTTATCTATTGCAAATTCAGGATTGCCGGTAGTACCCTTCATAGACACATACATGCGCTTGCCCAGGCCATCATCTTCCACCTGCCACTCTGTAGTTTTGCGCACCAACACATCGCGCAGCGAAAAACCTATGGTATAAGCAATAGCATTGTCAAACGTATGAGTGCCCTTAGCGCTTATATCCATAGCAGTGCTCTTTATGTCCATTTGCGGTATGGTTATAAGTCTGTTTTTTATTTCAATCACATTTTCCAATTTGGAAAATTTAATATTGCGCATTTTTTCGGCAAATAAATCTTCGTTCACAAATGGCGCTGCCCACTTATTGGATTTTATATAGGAAGCTATGTCTTGCAACGATTCTAAATTGTTTAACTCACCATTGTCTATAGTAATGTCTATTAAACTTTCAATCTTATCCATTACTACATCCAGGTCGGTAGTTAGCATGGTGCGGAATTGCACCGTTGCATTGGCATCGCCTTTTAGGTTTTTATCTTGTATAAATGTCTGGTCAAAATTTTCGAACTCAGTAAATAATTTTTGAATATTAATACTCTTTAAAGTAGCTAAACAATTCATCCTATATAAATCACTGGTAGCTTCTTCAAACGATAGCTGAGCACTAAAATCGCCATCAGCTGTATGGAACGCCACGGGGTCTACAATAAATTTTTTGTTGGCAAGTGTTGCCACACCTGTTACATCAGTGGCTTCAAATTTTCTGAAAACAAATTTCTTAACTACCGAATTAAGATTAAAAATAATACGCTCTGGCAATTCAAAATGATACTCGCTACTGCTGCTGGTGTTGGTCTCTACCAAATTAGTAAAATCAATAAAATTGCTTTTCAAATTAGCATCCATGGTGAGCTTTTCGGTGGTGGAGGTAAGAAAGGGCAACAGGTTTTTAATATTGCCACTTATGCTAAAATCGCTTCCGTTTACTACACCGCTCATATTGCTCAGCCGCGCATCTTGATTTGAAAAAACTACTCCCGCTTCTAAATTTTGAAACTCGCGATTAGAGTTTTTTAACCTCACCAACCCTTGGCTCAGTTGTGCATTGCCTGTTGTTTGCAGCTCCTTCCAATTAATGGTGCTATCCTTTTCATCCAATTCTATTTTACCATTCAAGTGCGTGTTAGCGTTTAGCTGACCCGTGCACACTTCAAGCGTATCCCATGCAAAAAATCTTTTCAAATCATACATTTCAGCTTGCAGACTCATGTCCAAATCCAATTGTGGATCTTGCATATTTTTTATAGTTCCACTAGCTTGAACATATCCGGCATTCATATTGGCCTTCAAGCTTCTTATGGTTAGCACTTCTGCCTTGTTTTTGCTTATGTACTTAAGGTCGCAGGCCATATTATCTAAGGCTACACCGCTCTCTTTGTGTTGCAACTCGCCATCGTGTATGGAGCATGTAGCCACCACATCAGCATCTTTATTGCCACTTTGTTTTATTTCTATATTCAAGTTCAATGTGCCATCGGCTTTGTATTCCTCCAGCGATTGACGCGCATTAGCGGGCATAGATTGTTTAGCATCTTCCAAATCCACATTTTGTGCTGCTATGGTTACATCTATCTTTTGTTTTGTGCCGGTGTTTATAATGCCACTTGCACTAAGTTTTGTTTTGCCCCACTGCACTTCGCTTTGAGTAATGGTGTAGTTGCTCGTAGCATTGTCCACTTCCATATCGGCCTCCAGCTTCACGCTTTGTGCACTTGCATAATTTTTATTATTCAACTGTAGCGTTTTTATCACCGCATCGGCTTCCAGATTGAGTGCGTATTTCTCGCCCGATAAGTTTCCTTTAGCCTTTATATTTTCTCCAGCAAGATCTATTATGGTTTTTTCTTTTTCATTGCTGAAATAAATATGCGATTGCGAAATTTCTATTTGCTGCATATCCATTTTAAACTCGCTTGTGTCGCTCGCATCCGTTTTCCAAAAGTGCCAGTTGTCTTTGCCCTCTTTGTTTATTTTTAAATGGCAATGCACGCCCTCAGCCGATATTGCCTCTATATTGTACTTACTTCTAAATAAATCCAGCAGATTAAATTCCAGATACACCTCGCGTGCAGTAAGTAGTGTGTCCTTAGTAGCAAAGGTTTCCTCCACATATACATCGGTAAATCGTAATGATGCATTGGGAAATGTGCTCCAAAAATTTAAATCGGCCGGACCGAATTGAGTAGTGGTGGTAAACTGACTTTTAGCTTGTTTAATAGCATAGTTCACCACATCGTCCTCATAATAGCGCAGCACTACAAACAAGGCTATGGCCACCACCGCCACAAAAGACAGAAGCGACAAACCAATAATTCTTGCAATGCGTAGCTTATTCATGTTGAATGTGTGAAGGTAGAACTACATATAGCCCTAAAAATTTCGGGCCAAAGCGTTATTCTGACAGAATATTGTTCATCCCACATTATGCAGTAGAAAGGTCGGAACGAGATGCACTGCCTGCATTAGGTGGGATAATCCCGATTTTGAAAATCACCTGTCTGGTGCAATACTATGCGGCCAAAGAGGTAGATTTTGTTAATTGATTATGCATTTGAAAATTTCAAATGCATAATTTGGGTTCATGTAATCAATTTCTTACTACGTTTGATACATGAAAAAGCGCGATTTTTTGAAAACCGCTGGCATTCTAAGTGCCGGTGTAGTGCTTAGCCCCTTTGCAGCATGCAAATCCACGCAGGCGTTGGCGGAAGCTCCGGCAGCCGCGCCTCCAAAAGCTGCACCACCAGCCCCCGTTGTAGATTTTCAACTTCCGCCATTGGGTTTTGCCACCAATGCTTTGGAACCTGCCATAGATACCTTTACTATGGAATTGCACCATGGCAAGCATCATGCGGCTTATGTGACCAATCTTAATAAAGCTCTGGGCGGCCAGCCTTTCAAAGGCTCTGCCTATACCTTGAACGAAATGTTTGCCATACTAACCGAGGCCGATACAGCAGTGCGCAATAATGGCGGTGGCCACTGGAACCACACCATGTATTGGAAATGGATAACCCCTGGCGGACGCGCCATGGACGGAACGCTTATGAAGGCCATAATTGCCACGTTCGGTTCGTTTGAAGGGTTTGTAACTCAATTTAGCGAAGCAGCCAAAACTCGCTTTGGCAGCGGCTGGGCATGGCTAAGTGTGGATATGGACAAAAAACTTTTTATCTCCTCCACTCCCAACCAAGACAATCCGCTTATGACCAATTTGGTGGAAAGACACGGCACACCCATATTAGGAATAGATGTGTGGGAGCATGCCTACTACTTGAAACATCAAAACAAACGACCAGACTACATAACTGCTTTTATGAGCATAGTAAATTGGGATACTGTAGGCAAAATGTATTTGGAGGCGATTAATTAAATCGCTCATCTGCAAAGCACACCATTACACAGAAAAATAAACTTTAGCTGGCTGTCATAGCATTGCTGGCAAACCTGCGCATAAGGGCACGCACCAGTGTGAGCGAAAACAATGTGCCCACCGCTATTACGGTGCAGAATATGCCTGCTACATCCCACCACTTAATAACTACGGGGTAAGATTCTACCATGGCACCTTGCATGGTAATAAGGCCATAGCGCTGCTGCAGCCAGCACACAGCCAAACCCAAAGTGGTGCCGGCCATGGCTCCAATAAAATTAATAAAAATTCCCTCGTAAATAAAAATACGCTCTATGCTCAAGTAACGAGCGCCCATGCTGCTAAGTGTAAATATGTCTTTCTTTTTTTCTATTATAAGCATGGTAAGTGCAGCTACAATATTGAAACATGCTATAAGCAAAATGAAAAAGAGTATAGCAAATGTGGCCCACTTCTCAGAGGCATTGGTCTTGTATATCAATTCATTTTTTTGATAGCGCGTTTCCACCACCAACTCTTTTGGTAGCGTTTGCATCAATTGTTTTTTGATTGCTTCCGCATCCTCGTCTTTATTCAAAAATATTTCTATGGACGAAATATCATTTTCCAGCTCAAACAAATGGCGCGCAAAACTCAATGGCACCAAAACATACTTAGCATCTAACTCGGCATTTACACTGAATATGCCACTCACATTTATAGACTCGCGGTTAAATGCATTCTCCCTATCGCGCGATATTTTTCTGCCACGTATGGGTGCATTTATATTCATTACCGTTGGGGCATTGGCAAACACCGGCATATACAATTCGCTGCGCACGCCAAGCCCTGCCACTGCATAGTTGTATGCTTTATCTTTTAACAGGAACTCGCCTTCATATATCATACTGTCTATGGGCGATAGCTCCAGGTAGTTGTCGTCCACGCCCTTTATAGTGGCCACAGCATTGTGGTCGCCATAGTTAAGCCATGCATCTTCTTCTATTATTCTGCTTATGCCTTTTATGCCAACTATGGCCAATAGCTGGTCGTTAGTCACCAGCGAGTCGGCAAATACCTTTCCCTCAGCGGGCAGTATGGTAAGGGGCGTATCAAAATTGGCAAACAGTGCTTTTACTAAATCATCTATACCATTAAAAGCACTCATTACAGTAATCATGGCAGCGGCAACAAACGCCACTACCACCATGCTTATGGTAGATATAAGATTGATAATGCCGCGCGACTTTTTAGCGAACAAATGCCTGCGAGCTATGAAAAAAGAAATATTCAAAGGGAATATGGTATGCGCTTTATTTCTTCTTCAGAAGTTTGTCTATCTCCTCGTAATAGTCCAACGAATCGTCAACAAAAAAATGCAACTCAGGTACTATGCGCAGTTGTTTGCCCACTTTTTCGCCCAACCATTTTCTTACCAATAGTTTTTTTGTATTTACTTCCTGCAGAGAAGCATCGCGCCTTTCCACCGGAAAAAAACTAAGGTAAGCCTTGGCTATGCCCATGTCTGGCGACATGCGCACGTTAGTTACCGTTATCATAGTGCCACTGAAATGACTATTCATATGTTGCTGAAATATGATAGCTAATTCACGCTGAATTAGTGCTGCCACTTTTTCCATTCTTACTGTTGTCATGGGCCGAAGGTAATTTCATATTGTGTAAAAATTACGGCAATAATGCTTCATCTGCATTTTTTTTTGATTTGTTTAGCAGCATGAAAAATGTGGAAATAAGAACAGGCCAGGCTGAAGATGTGCCGCAGGTAATGGCTCTGGTAAAGGAATTGGCCGAATATGAGCGAGCGCCAAATGAGGTAACCAATACCATAGAAGCTATGCTTTTAGACGGTTTTGGCCCACAGCCTGTTTTTGGACTTTTTGTAGCCGACATGGAAGGGGAAATAATCGGGATAGCTCTTCACTACATCAGATATTCTACCTGGAAAGGTAAAATGCTGTATCTGGAGGATATAGTGGTAAAAGAACATTTGCGCGGCCATGGAATAGGTAAAAAACTATTTGACAAGTGCCTGGAATTAGTGAAAAAAAATAACTACGCAGCCATAGCATGGCAAGTGTTAGATTGGAATGAGCCCGCTATTAATTTTTATAAAAAATACAATGCACATTTGGACCCTGAATGGACCAATGGCCGCATTTCGCTGGAGCAAATAGAGCATATGAACTTAGGCGAATAAAAATTATTCATTGTGCTATACATGTGGCAACAAATATTTAAGACATGAAAATTTTCAAATTTGGTGGCGCTTCTGTAAGGAATGCCGAGGCAGTAAAAAACGTAGCATCTATACTACACAGATATAAGAATGAAAAACTAGTGGTGGTAATAAGTGCCATGGGCAAAATGACCAATGCCCTGGAAGACCTGCACAACGCGCGCTTTCATAAGAAGGACTATAAACCCACATTGCTGGAAATAAAAAACTACCATTTGCAAATAGCCGAAGAGTTGTTTGGGGTGAATACTGAAAACAACTTAACCGCACTGTATGACCTGATGGAGCTGTTAGAAGAAAAACTAATGACACCTTGCTCCAATGAATATGACTTAGAATACGACCAAATAGTGTGCTATGGCGAATTGCTTTCCACCGCATTGGTAAATGCATACCTGATGGAGCAGGGTTTGGCAAGCGCATGGCTAGATGCAAGGCAAATAATAAAAACAGACAACCGCTACCGCGATGCTCGTGTGGACTGGAACCGCAGCCAAATGAGTGCTGAATCAATAACTAGTTTATTGGCAAAAAAAGACATCATCATTTTACAAGGTTTTATTGGTAGCACTCCCTCAGGCATGTCCACCACACTGGGCCGCGAGGGTTCTGACTTTACAGCGGCCATAATGGCCTATATGCTCAATGCTGAAAGCGTAACTATTTGGAAAGATGTGCCCGGTATGCTCAATGCAGACCCAAAGTGGTTTAAAGACACTGTAAAGCTGGACAAAATATCTTTTCACGAAGCTATAGAGCTGGCATATTTTGGTGCAAGCGTTATTCATCCTAAAACAATAAAACCACTCCAAAACAAAGGCATTCCGCTCTTTATAAAATCGTTTGTAAACCCAGATGCTGAGGGCAGCGTGATACAAGAAAGTGTGGAGCACGACAACCTTATACCCAGCTACATTTTTAAAGGAAATCAAGTGTTGGTATCGGTAACTCCCAAAGATTTTAGTTTTGTAGTGGAGGACAATCTTCGCGACATATTCGATACACTCTCATCACTTGGCATACGCATTAACCTAATGGAAAACTCTGCCATTAGTTTTAGTATGTGCCTGGACAAGGATGATTATAAACTGGAAAAACTTTTTGCCCAATTGCGTGCCAACTATACCGTTAAATACAACGAAAATTTGACCTTAATGACCATAAGGCACTATGATGATAAAACTGTGCAAATGCTCACCTCAGGAAAGGAGATTTTGTTGGAGCAAAAAAGCAGACATACTATCCGAATGGTATTAAGAGACAAATAGAATTAGGTTTGTTTCAACCTACCAATTTGCAGTCTTAAAGGCTCTCTAAAAAGGAAAAACAAGTTAATCCCAGATTAAGCAATAGAAGGCTCGCTAAGAGCCGAACTATTGATTTAGCTGGGGTTATCCCGATTTAGCAGCCTGTTTTAATCTCTTGTAAAGGCGATGAAATACAGATGCTTAATCGTTTGCTCATTTCTAATGAGCAATCTGGGTTAATAAAAAGTTCTAGCCACTGCGCATTTCGGAATTTATTTCGGCATGTATGCCCGGCTAAAAAAATTCCATAACCACGTATCCCCTTATTTATTGGTCATAAAAAAACCGCCCAAGTTTTACCCCGAGCGGTTCCCTTTTACCATGAAAACATGCAAGTGTCTCCCAACACTTGCAGACGTTTAAGCCTGTTTAGTATTCATCTTCATTAAAGAAGAAGTCCTCTTTAGTAGGATAGTCAGGCCAAATGTCTTCTATACTATCGTAAGTATCTTCATCTTCCTCCAGTTGCTGCAGATTTTCTACCACCTCAAGCGGAGCGCCCGTGCGCATTGCAAAGTCCACCAACTCATCTTTAGTGGCAGGCCATGGTGCATCTTCCAAATACGATGCTAATTCCAGTGTCCAATACATAATTTTAAATTCTTTTTAGGTTCTGCTTTTTTTTAACGAAGCGCGAAAGTAGAAAATTAAGCGCAATGTTCAACACTTTGCCCAAAATTTAGTATTCTGGCTGCAAACTCTTTACTGCCGTGGCTTCCAGGGCTTTTCTTCGGCTCCCATTTGCTGGGCTACCATTCTGGACAGTACAAACAGGTAATCGCTCAGTCTGTTTAAGTAACGTAGTGTTATTTCGGGCTGTGGCTGGTGCTCATGCAGCGCTGTTACGCTGCGCTCTGCCCTGCGGCAAATGCAACGCGCCACATGGGTGTGCGACACTGCTAGGTGCCCTCCAGGTAGCACAAAATTCTTCATTTCAGGCAACAAAGCGTCCATTCTATCCATTTCTTGCTCCAGGTATACAACGTCTGCCTCTATTACTTCTGGCAATTTCATTTTGCCCACATGGTCCGGATCCAGTGCCAAATGACTACCCAGTGTGAACAAACGGTCTTGTATTTCGAGTAAAGCCGTTTGATGATGATGGTCTGCCACGGTGTCGCGCACCAATCCCAGGTAAGAGTTTAACTCGTCCACCGTGCCATAAGCCTCTATGCGTAGGTGATGCTTTGCTACCCTTGTGCCGCCTAGCAGCGAGGTGGTTCCACTGTCACCCTTTTTGGTATAAATTTTCATAAGAAAGAAGAATAAAATTTCTGGCTTCAATAATAAACTACATAACACTAACTGTGCTGCCTCTTAAATGTTTTGCCTGGCCAGCTTAAGCCATAGCGCGCTCACTGAGCTATGCACAGTTATATTTGCGCCCAGCATATGAGCCACGAAAAAACAACCCCTTCCATAAATGCCGCTAAACAAGAGCGCTACGACAGGGCCTACTTAAAAATGGCTTTAGAATGGGCCAAACTATCGCACTGTACTAGAAAAAAAGTGGGTGCGCTGGTAGTAAAGGAAGGAATGATAATAAGCGATGGCTACAATGGCACGCCTAGCGGATTTCCAAATCATTGTGAAGACGATGAGGGCAATACCCATTGGTATGTGCTGCATGCCGAGGCAAATGCGATAATGAAATTGGCCAGAAGCACTAACAATGCACAGGGCGCCACGCTGTACATAACCCTGTCGCCCTGCAAAGACTGCTGCAAGCTCATACTGCAGGCAGGTATTAAGCGCATTGTATATACCACGCACTACAAAGACCCTATTGGCTTAGATTTCTTAAAAAAAGCAGAAGTAGAACTCATTCAAATTGAGCACCCATAAATATTTACTGGGGGGGTGTAAACAGAAGCCTGGCCAGCACAATAATTGTTATGCCATAAGTCAGGTTTGTTTTTTTCTTTCTTTTATTGGTGCATGATAGGTATCTTTGACCGCTGCTATTTCATTTATGTAGCGTGCATCAAAACAAACACAATCATGGGCAGAATAGGAACAACCGAAATAATCATTATCCTTGTTATTATCCTTCTTCTATTTGGAGGTAAAAAAATTCCAGAATTGATGCGTGGTCTTGGACGTGGTATGAAGGAATTTAAAGATGCCAGTAAGGGTGATACCACTGATGTAGACAAAACCGAGAACAAGTAATTCTCCGTTTTTTTCATTCCACATTCTATTCATTTTCTTTTTTGCAAATAGCGAGTGGCCCTTGCCGTTGGCATGCATTACGATTTACGGTAATCAATTAAACCCAGTTTATGCAATTGAAAATTTCAATTGCATAAACGATTAACCCACCTAATGCAAATAGTTCAGCTCGTTCCGAGCTTCCTATTGCATAATGTGGGTTAAATGATTTAATGTGCTTGTCTTTGCTTTTTTTCAAAAGCCACTAAAGCTTAATAAAAAAAAACTGCCTCATTCGATTTTAATAATCTAATGAGGCAGTTTTCATTTCACCGTTATAGGCAAACCAATCAAGTATTATTTCATAACTTTCAACTCTACCAATTCATTGGCAATTTCCAATCGGATGAAATACAAACCTTGAGAAAGCATTTCATTATTGACTTCATTAGTATTGCCTATAGCCACCATTTGGCCGCTTGTGTTGTATACTTGATAGGATGAAACACTTGCACCAAGCACCGTCCAAGCATTAGCTGAGGTGGCTATGCTCAAATTAATAGCGTTTAAATTAGTAACACCGCTGGGTGTGTATACAGTGGCGCCTGCGGGCACTGCATTGTTGCCACTGTTTGGGCCAATGTTACCGGGCTGCACAGTACCATAGTATGTAGGGCCTATTATGTATGGATACACCGCATCATAGTTAGTATCAATAGTTACAAAATAGCAGTATGTGCCGTTGGGGTATTCCGGTGTTTCGCAAATTCTACCATTATGCTCATCTAAGTTGCCAAGGCCTTCTATGTATTCATAATCTTCTATGTAATAACCAAGAGGATGTGAAGCATCTATGGCAGGGCCGTATTGGTTGGCTGGCAAGGCAGTTCCATCAGATAGGGTAGTTCTTTCTGTAATATTTCTAAGCTGATAGCTGCTTTCCATGCGCACTATTGCACCTGTTCCATCCGAATTAGCATAACTGTAACCGCCATAAATAGGAAAACCATCAAAAGCATAACCCAGTATGGGTGCATGCTGCGTGGCATCAGTATCGTCCCACAAACATGTAGGGTTAAGGTGGTGATGGTACTCGCCACCAGGCGCAGGATGGCCAAGACATTCATCAAAAGAAGGACCCTCCACTACTATGGCGTTCTGATGCCATATGTTTTGATTGTTATAAG